>NZ_LGTE01000001.1 GCF_001263415.1 Thermincola ferriacetica | reverse complement strand
TCTGACCTGCTGGCCTCTGACCCGCCGGCCTCTGACCTGCCGGCCTCTGGCCCGCCGACCGCATCCCCTGACCTGCCGGCCTTTTACCTTCTGGTCTCGCTGCCTGGCCCGGCGGTCTCTGCCCTACCGGCCGCGGCCCCTGACCCGCCGGCTTCTGACCTACCGGCTGCGGCCTCTGGTTGCCCTGCTTTTCTCTGTCTTTTATAGCCACAGCCTCAACCTTTTTAGGTGCCTCTGCCGCGGTATCAGTCTGCTCATTCTTTTCCTTTTTCCCTGCTGCCGCAGCTCTTACCTTAGCCACCTCTTCGTCTTCCAGGGCGCTCATATGATTTTTTACCTGAATCCCTAGACGGGACAAAAAGGCAATCAGTTGTTTACTTTCCAGTCCTAACTCTTTAGCCAATTCGTACACTCGCATCTTTGCCATACATTCACCCCCGAAATAGTGGGCACCCGTAAATGTCTATTACAAATTACTTGAAAATAATTCCTTTATTCGTCGGGCAAACCCCTCGTCAGTTATGCATAAAACAGACCTGGGAGATTTACCGAGAGATATTCCGAACCGCATTTTATCTCCGGCAATTATATGTTGTACTCCCATCAATCCGGCTAATTGAATAAATTTGTTTTTTGTCCTGGCTGACGCATCATTTGCCAAAATAACCAGTTTCCCTTTGCCTTTATGTAAATTAGCTTCCACCGCAGCTTCTCCCGATATTAACTTACCTGCCCTTTGGGCTAAGCCCAGCATATCATAAGCTTTTTGTGTCATGGCGTAACTCCAGGTTTTTTTTCAGGGCATCATAAATCTCCTGTGATATTGGTTGTTTAAAAGCCTTTTCCAGCCTTTTCCCTTTTATGGCTTTCTGCAGGCACTCGCCCGTAGGACAGATGTACGCTCCCCTGCCGGATTTTTTACCCGTAGGGTCTATCTCAAATTTTTCCTCCGGTGTTCTTACAATACGCACCAGTTCCTTTTTAGGTTTCATTTCCTGGCACCCAACACACATGCGCAAGGGAATTTTTTTGGCCATATCAACATCACCCATTAAGATTTCTTTTTCGAAGCCTTGTTCATTTTCACAGGCTCGCCGGTTTAATCATCATAATCGTCATAATCATCGTATAATTCTTCTTCAAAGTCCAGGTCCTTTTTCGCCTTTTTCTTTTTCCTGGGCTTCTTTTTCACGGGTAAATCATCTTCTTCAGCTTCGAAATCCGGGTCTTTATCCTTCTTGCCCTTCTTTTTCTTTTTAGTCTTTTTTGCCTCTTTGGTCTCCTCTTCTGTCACTATTTCTTCATCACAGGCAGCGATATCTGTGTTATCGTCATCATGTTCTTCCGCAATTTCACCATCATGCCATTGGTCTTGGTTCTCGTAGTTTTCTTCATAGTTTGCCTCATTATCGTTATCGGCATCATAGCTTTCAGTATAGTCATATTCATCCGGATAGTTTTCATCGTATTCTTCATACCCCTGCTCATACCCGGCGTTTTCGTCATATCCTTCCTCATATCCAAGGTATTCGCCGTCTTCCTGGTCGTAATCGTATTCTCCTTCGGCATATTCCCCGTTATATTCATCTTCATAATATTCTTCCCCGGCATAGTCCTGATTGTCAAGTGTGATATCGTCGTTTTCCTCAAACAAGTCATCATTGTCAGCCATTTCTGCCATTTGTGATTCGCTTTTTATATCTATTTTCCAGCCGGTTAATTTCGCAGCTAACCTGGCATTTTGGCCCTCTTTACCGATAGCTAGAGATAATTGATAATCAGGAACAATAACCCGGGCAATTTTTTCGGCTTCATTTACCTTCACATCCAGTACCTTTGCAGGGCTCAGAGCATTTGCAACAAACCTGGCAGGGTCAGGACTCCATTTGACTATATCGATTTTTTCTCCCTTTAATTCGTTCACTATTGTCTGTACCCGCATACCCTTGGGACCCACGCATGCTCCTACGGGGTCAACATTTTCATCCTTGGAGTAAACGGCTATTTTAGAACGAGCGCCCGCTTCCCTGGCCACAGATTTTAATTCTACTACTCCATCATGGATTTCCGGAACTTCCAGTTCAAATAGCCGTTTCAACAGTCCCGGGTGAGTTCGGGATACCAATATCTGGGGACCCTTGGTTGTCTTTTTGACCTCTACTATGTAGGTTTTTATCCGGTCGCCATGGCGGTATTCTTCACCGGCTATCTGCTCGCTGGGAGCCAGAATAGCCTCCGTCTTCCCAAGGTCCACATAGACATTTTTGGGATCCTGCCGCTGGACTATACCTGTAACAATGTCGCCTTCCCGGTTAGAAAACTCTTCGTAGATAATGCCCCGTTCTGCTTCCCTGATTCTCTGTACAACCACCTGTTTGGCCGTCTGGGCTGCAATACGGCCGAAATCCCTGGGGGTAACCTCAATTTCCACAATATCACCCAGCTCGTACCTGGGATCACGCTTTTGGGCCTCCTCCAGAGAAATTTCCAGCCGGTCGTCTTCTACTTTTTCGACCACGGTTTTCCGGGCAAATACTTTAATTTCTCCGGTTTCCCGATCAATATCTACTCGTACATTCTGTGCTGAACCAAAATTCCTTTTGTAAGCAGAAATCAGCGCCGCTTCTAAGGCCTCCAGAAGAACGTCAATGGCAATGCCCTTCTCTCTTTCCAGTTCTTCAAGGGCCTCGATGAACTCCGTATTCATTTGTTTACTAAACCTCCTTATTCAATTGAACTTTTTTAAAATTCTATCTCCAACCTGACGGAAGAGACCTTATCCAGCGGTAACGCTTTATCCGTACCAGATATCCCGATGACTACTTCGTTGTCGATAAGTCCTTTCAGTTCCCCTATAAATTCTTTCTTTCCGTCAATGGGAGCATACGTAGAAACTTTCACCTTGCGCCCGGCATACCTTGCAAAGTCTGCAGGTTTCTTAAGTGGCCGGTCCAGCCCCGGGGAAGATACCTCCAACATGTATTCATGTGGTATAGGGTCCTTTTCATCTAACAGCGGATCCAGTCTCTGGGCAATCATCTGACAGTCATCCAGACTTACCCCCTGGGGTTTATCAATAAAAACCCTTAAATACCAATGAGCGCCTTCTTTTACATATTCCACATCCACCAATTCCATCCCGGCATTCTCTACTATAGGCACCGCCAACTCCGTTACAAGATCTTCAATTTTACTTTTTGCCAATTTTTTACACTCCTTACCCGTGAAATGTGTATTTAATAGTTATCTTATCCCATAAAGGATCATTCCATAGCGGTAATTTTCCAAAAGAAATATGAAAGAGTGGGCTCAACCCACTCTGATTCGCGAAAAATCAGTTCTCCAATCAGCTAAGTCTTTTTTATTATACCATAAAATGTATGCATTGGCAAGTCCACGTTAGAACAAAGCCAACTGGTCTGTTTCAGGCAAGTTGCGCAGGCATCCGTGATTCTGCAAAACCTCGACCACCGTTTTACTTATTCTGGCCCTGGTGCGTAAATCTTCGATAGAGGTAAACTTGGCCTCGTCCCGGGCCCTTTCTATACTGCGGGCTGCAGCTTCCCCCACGCCCTGCAGAGCGGCAAAAGGAGGCAGCAAACCATCTTCCGTGATCAGGAACCTGGTAGCCGTGGATTCAACCAAACTAACAGGCCTTATCTTTATCCCCCGGACATACATTTCCAGCGCTACTTCCAGGATGGTAAGCAGGTTCTTTTCCTTGGCAGACGCTTCATTGCCTTTATTTTCAATTTCCCTGATTTTGTTTAATACTGCTTCTTTGCCGCGGCATATGATATCAGCATCAAATTCATCTGCTCTGACCGTAAAATAGGTGGCATAAAAAGCTTCGGGATAATATACCTTGAAATAAGCAATCCGAAATGCCATCATCACATAAGCTACCGCATGAGCTTTCGGGAACATGTATTTTATTTTTTTGCAGGAATCGATATACCATTCAGGCACATTGTTTTCCCGCATGTATTCCTCATCCTCAGGCTTCACCCCTTTGCCCTTCCGCACACCTTCCATGATTTTAAAGGCGCGGCTGGGTTCAAGGCCCTTGTAAATTAAATATACCATAATGTCGTCCCGTGTGGATATGGCTTCCGAAAGAGTACAGGTCCCGCTTCTGATTAAATCCTGGGCATTATTAAGCCAAACGTCGGTACCGTGGGAAAAACCCGAAATCCGCACCAGTTCGGAAAAAGTTTTGGGACGTGTATCCTCTAGCATCTGCCGGACAAACTTGGTACCAAACTCGGGAATGCCATATGTACCAACATTGGAACGGATATCATCAGGCGTTACACCCAATGATTCCGTACCGGAAAATAACTGCAAAACCCTCGGTTCATCGAGAGGAATGGTCTTGGCATCCACTCCTGTTAAATCCTCCAGCATCTTTATAACCGTAGGGTCATCATGGCCGAGGATATCTAGTTTGACTATCCGACCGGAAATAGAATGGTAATCAAAATGAGTTGTGATGACTCCCGATGTCTTGTCGTCGGCCGGGAACTGCAGAGGAGTGAAATCGTGCACATCCATATCCCGTGGTACAACCATGACTCCGCCAGGATGCTGGCCGGTAGTTCTCTTAACCCCCGTACAGCCCGATGCCAGCCTGGTGATTTCAGCATTACGTTTGATGATTTTTCTCTCTTCCAGATAATTTTTAACAAAACCAAAAGCGGTTTTGTCAGCAATAGTACCCGTTGTCCCCGCCCTGAAAACATACCCTTTACCGAAGAGTTCTTCCGTAAATTTGTGTGCTCTGGGCTGATATTCCCCCGAAAAGTTAAGGTCTATATCAGGTACCTTATCCCCTTTAAAGCCCAAGAAGACTTCGAAGGGAATGTCATGGCCATCCTTTTTCAAAGGTTTACCGCATACAGGGCAGTCCTTATCCGGCATATCAGCCCCGCTGCCGTAAGAGCCGTCGGTAACAAACTCACTGTACTTACAGTTTCTGCATACATAATGGGGGGGTAAGGGGTTAACTTCTGTAATCCCTGTCATAGTGGCCACAAAAGAAGAACCAACAGAACCCCGTGAACCAACCAGATAGCCATCCTCGTTGGATTTCTTTACCAGTTTGTGAGCAATCAGGTACAAAACAGCAAAACCATTGGTAATTATGGAATTGAGTTCCTTATCCACTCTCTGCTGGACAATATCCGGCAAAGGGTCTCCGTATATTTTTTTAGCCGTTGAAATCGTAAGTTCAATTATCTGCTCTTCGGCGCCCTCTATTTTCGGTGGAAAGAAGTCATCAGGCATCGGCTTGATCGAATCAATTGACTCCGCTATACGAACCGGGTTTTCAATGACAACTTCCCTGGCATTTTCCAAACCCAGGTAACTGAATTCTTCCAACATTTCTTCCGTTGTTTTCAGATATAGGGGCGCTTGGTTGTCCGCATCTTCGAAGCCTTTCCCGGCTAATAATACAGCACGGTATACGGCGTCTTCAGGGTCCAAAAAATGTACATCGCCTGTGGCTACCACGGGCCGGCCAATTTTGCGGCCCAGCTCAAAAATTTTCCTGTTCAGTTCCCTCAATTCATCATAAGAATTTACCCGGCCTTCCCTGAGCAAAAACTCATTATTGCCAACAGGCTGTATTTCCAGGTAGTCATAAAACCCGGCGATCTCTTCCAAACGTTCCTGGGGCGCATTATCGAGCAGGGCCCGAAACAGTTCTCCGGCTTCACAGGCCGAACCAATGATTAATCCTTCGCGTTTTTTTATTAACTCGCTTTTAGGTATCCGCGGATGCCTGTGGTAATACTTCAAATGGGAATCGGTAACAAGTTGGTACAGGTTTTTTAGACCCTGCTGGTTTTTCACCAAAATGATCACGTGATGGGAACGCAGCTGATCGATGTTTATATTGCCTATCAGAGAATTAATCTGTCCCAGGGTGTCAATATTGTGCTCTACCAGCCTTTCCAGAAATTTTATTAAAAGCTGGGCCGTTGCCTCCGCATCGTCCACCGCCCGGTGATGGCTTTCCAGCTTTACGTTAAATTCCTTGGCCAGGGTCTTTAATTTATGGTTTTTCATGTCGGGAAAAAGACCACGGGCCAGTCCCAAAGTATCCAGTACCGGCTGCGCCAATGTCCTGTTTAAAATTTTCTCCATATTTGCCCTGAGAAACCCGGTATCAAACTGGGCGTTGTGAGCGACCAAAACCGCATCACCAACAAAATCTATAAACTTGGGCAGTACCTCTGCAATTGGCGGCGCATCACTTACCATGTTGTTAGTTATGCCTGTAAGTTCCTGAACCTCAGGTGGAATCTCCCGGACGGGACAAACAAAGGCGCTGAACCTGTCCAGAATTTTATTACCATGGATTTTAACGGCGCCAATTTCAATTATTTCATCCGTGACAGGAGAAAAACCTGTGGTTTCCAGGTCAAATACCACGTATGTAGCGTCCTTTACCGCTTCTTCACGGGGATTTATGATAATCGGCGCTCCGTCTTCTATCAAATAGGCTTCAATGCCGTAAATAATTTTGACATTAGATTTCTGGGCCGCTTCATAAGCCTCTGGAAAAGCCTGTACCACGCCGTGGTCAGTTATAGCAACGGCTGCATGTCCCCACTCGCCCAATCTGGTAACCAGATCTTTTACATCCGTCAGTCCATCCATAGCGCTCATCTTGGTATGCAAGTGCAGTTCAACTCTTTTTTCTTCGGCGTTATCCATGCGGACCACAGCTTCTGCTTTATTGACATCCCGCACCAACAGTATCAGTTCGTGTGAATAGCGGTCATACTGTACCGTACCCTGTAACTTCACCCACATATTTTTTTTCAGGACATCGCCCAAAAACTGTCCGCTTTTTTCATCCTCGAAACATTTTACCGTGATGGAGTCAGTCAGGTCGGTAATGTCAAATGTTACCAAACGCCGCCCACTGCGCAACTCTCTGGTTTCCAGGTTAAATACCCGCCCAACAATGACCACGTTTTTTTCTTCATCCTGGATGTCTTTGATCGGTATCGGTTCTCCACGGATAGCTTTTCCAAACAGAATTTCACCAGAAGCTGCCGGCTTCTTTTCATTGTCTCCGGACATCTTTTCATTTTTCTCGGCGAAAGCCAGAATTTTTATTTGCTCCCGGAACCGGGCCTTTAAGGTTTCCTCTTCTTCCAACCAATCCTGCGGCAAAGGATCGGCATCGTTGTCCAGCTCCAATGATACTTTAACTTCCAGACCAAATTTTTTTAATATGTTTGCGGCAATTGTGTAGCCGATTTTTTTCTGTTCACATATTTCCAAACCGACCTGTCCGCCTACAAAAATGCGCAGTAAATCATCGTCAACTTCCCACCGCGCTTCTCTTAACCAACCGTTGAGAATAGGGTGGCGATCCGTTATTTCTTCAACCATTGGCGACCAATACTGCTGCATTAAGCTTTTTAGGTCCCTGACAGGCAAATTAAAACTGATTGCAAATTCCACTTTACTTAATTGTGGAATTTCTCGCGCAATCAGTTGTTCCAGGACTTTTAAATGTTTAGTTTCTACAATTTCCGGAAGTGTCAGGTGAATACGCCACATCTTTTTTGCGTTGCTTATTTCCACCTTGGCAACGGAAGCCTGCAAAAGAACTTTTTTTACTTCATCGGGTAAATCAGCTTCGGCAATAAAATCAAACAGGTTTTTTGCTTGTGTCCTTTTCACGCCATGCACACGACCCGTTGGCACTAAACATCCTCCCCGAATCTTTTTGTCTCTTTTGTAAGGCAATTTAATCATTGTGTGATACCTGGTGTACCCCCGGCACATCGGCAAGCATATGCATCAATTCCTGCATGTCCAGGTCATGAGGCATAATCACATCTACTTCCATTAAGATCTGGTGACCTTCCTTTAACTGTTTAAGCTGAATATTATGGATATTTACTCCGTGGTCACCCAGGAAACAGCCTATCCTTCCCAACTGTCCCGGTCGGTTATCAATGGTCAGTAGCAGGGACTGATAATGGCTTACCCCGGCCATCAGTCTCTCAACTTTTCCGAGGTAAATCAGGGCTAAAAAGACTACTCCCGTAGTAACCAGAGCCCCAAAATAAACTCCGGCGCCGACTGCCAGACCTACCCCTGCCACCACCCAAAGAGTGGCGGCAGTAGTAAGACCCTTAACGGTGGCTCCTTCCCGCATAATCGTACCGGCGCCCAAAAAACCAATGCCGCTTACCACCTGAGCTGCTATTCGCGCCGGATCCATAGGCGTATCATGTCTGTACTGAAAATATATCTCCTGCGAAACTATCATAATTAAGGCGGAACCGACACAAACCAAAATATGGGTCCTAAAACCGGCAGATTTATTTAAACTTTCCCGTTCAAGGCCGATCAGGCCGCCCAGTACACAAGACAATACTATGCGCATAACCACATCGTATTCTGTAAATGTCATCCGGCGCCCTCCGTATTTGCCCATTGCATGAGGCCAATTCTTAAGTATTTAATTACGACCAACACACTTGGCAATTTCCCAATACATTTTCATCCTGGCTTTAAAGCCTTTAATTAATCCCAGTTTTTCTTCCTTCATCAAATGCGACATTTGTTTTAATTCTACTTCCTTGAAGGAAATTCCTGCAGATTTTACAAAACGGGTCAGGGCTATTTCAACCCCAAAACGCGAAAGATCCAGCCCGGAGACCGTTTCAAAAATTTCTCTTTTCACCGCCCGTTGACCACTCAAATACGGGGTGAGAAACTGGGCCAAATCGGTAGCAAATCTTCCTTCATCAAAAACTCCAATGGTCATTTCCGTCTCACCCTGCAAAACAGGGTTAATCAGGTCATAAACATGGGAAGGCTGCAAACCAATCAAATCGGCATCCAAAAAAAGAATTATGCCGGCCTGCGTTGAACGCACACCGACAGCCATGGCGCCGCCTTTACCCACGTTGCTGCGCAGGTCAATAACCCGGGCCCCTGCCTCTTCGGCAATTCTTCCTGTATTGTCTGTTGACCCGTCATTTACCACGATGATTTCCTTCACCAGGGGAACTTCCCTGACCGTTTTGACCACCTGGGCTATGGTTTTTTCTTCGTTGAAAGCAGGGATAACTGCCGCCACGTCCATATATACCTAACCTCCTGAATATTCGGTATCAGGTATATATTAGACTGGATATGCCCTGCTTATTCTTCTATGCGGTATGAATTGAGTCTTTTCATTTCTTCGTCCACCAGATTTTTTACATAAGTGACAACTTCCTCTACAGGCAGGTCCCTGGTGTCGCCGGTCTTGCGCAGGCGGACCTCTACCCTGCCTTCGTCAACAGCCTTATTCCCAACAGTTACCCGGATCGGGTAGCCAATTAAATCGGCATCCTTAAACTTCACACCGGGCCGTTCGCTTCTGTCGTCAATAATGACTTCTATCCCGGCCTCAAGTAGCTGAGAGTAAATCCTTTCGGCCAGTTCCACCTGTTCAGAAGATTTGGCACTTACGGGAACTACTATTACCTGGAACGGCGCTATGGACATAGGCCAGATAATCCCATCCTGATCATGGTTCTGCTCTATGGCCGCCGCCACAGTTCTGGTAATTCCTATCCCGTAACAGCCCATAACGATGTACTGTTCCTTCCCGTTTTCGTCAAGAAATTTGGCCCCCAACGCCTTGCTGTATTTGGTACCGAGTTTAAATATTTGGCCAACCTCTATCCCTCTTGCCATGGCTAAGGTGCCGTTACATCTGGGGCACGGCTCACCGGCCTGCACAATACGGATATCGGCTTCCATATCAGGCTTGAAATCTCTGCCGGGTTTGACGTTTTTCAGATGATAACCTGTTTTGTTTGCGCCCGCCACAGCATTGACCATTTTCATCACTTCATGGTCAGCTATAATAGTGACGTTCTTCAAGCCTACCGGCCCGGCAAAGCCCACTTCGGCTCCTGTTATTCTCTGTACGGTCTCGCTGCCGGCCAGGTCAAGATGCAGAGCCCCCAGAACATTCAACAGCTTGATCTCGTTAACTTCACGGTCTCCCCTGACCAGAGCTACCACTTCTTCTTTTTCTGTTTCATAGATCAGGGTCTTAATCAGGTTTTCCGGACCTACTCCCAGCATGGCCGTAACCTCTTCTATAGTTCTCGCATTAGGCGTAGCCACTTCTTCCATAGGAAACATGTCCATCGGTGTAACTGTGTCAACAGAGCAGGCTTCTGCTTTTTCCACGTTGGCCGCATATTCACATTCCGTACAATAAACTATGGCCGCTTCGCCAGATTCTGCAAGCACCATAAATTCGTGGGTGGAACTCCCGCCTATGGCGCCGGAATCGGCCTCTACGGGACGAAACTTTAAACCACAACGGCTGAATACGCGGGTGTAAGCATCGAACATCTTGTTATAACTCTCGTCCAGACCCGCCTCATCGCGGTCGAAGGAATACAAGTCTTTCATGATAAATTCCCGACCGCGCATCAAGCCAAAACGCGGCCGCCGCTCATCGCGGTATTTGTTTTGTATCTGGTAAAGAAGCATGGGCATTTGCTTGTATGACCGAATCTCGTTGCGAACCAGGTCAGTGATAATCTCTTCATGCGTCGGACCAAGGGCAAAAGAACGCCCATGGCGGTCTTTTAACCGGAAAAGTTCGTCTCCGTATACATCCCATCTCCCCGATTCCTGCCACAATTCTGCAGGCTGCATAATAGGCAGTATTAATTCCTGACCCCCTTTTCTGTCCATCTCCTCCCTTACAATCTGGGATACTTTTTTAATGACCCGATTGGCTAATGGCAAATATGTATAAATACCCGATGCGGACTTCCTGATGAAACCCGCTCTCAACATTAAAATATGGCTGATAACTTCTGCTTCAGCCGGAACTTCACGCAGGGTTGGCGCAAGAATCTCTGATGCCCTCATTCCTTCTCCTCCCTACACATATTTTTAATTTCCTCCATAAGTTCATCCAGGAGGTTTTCTTCTTTAACCCTTTTAATTATTTCGCCTTTACGGAACAGTATTCCCACTCCCCGACCGCCGGCAATCCCGATATCAGCTTCCCTTGCTTCACCCGGACCGTTTACCACACAACCCATAATAGCCACCTTTAGAGGCCTGTCCAGGCTATGCAGTCTCTTCTCCACTTCTTCTGCCAGGGGTATAAGATCTATCTGGGTCCGGCCACAGGTCGGACATGATACAATTGTAGGCCCGCGTTCTCTAAGATGCAGACTCTTTAATATTTCATAAGCAACCCATACTTCTTCCACAGGGTCGCCCGTTAAAGATACCCGTACCGTATCGCCAATGCCCATACTGAGCAGGGCGCCTATGCCCACTGCTGAACGAATAGTTCCCGTTCTTATGGTACCGGCCTCCGTTACCCCTATGTGTAAGGGGTAATCCACCTGCTCAGCCATCATCCGGTAAGCTTGAATAAGCAAGGGAATCTCAAAAGTCTTTAAAGATATTTTTATATCGTAAAAATCCAAATCCTCCAGTATATGTACGTGGTTGAGGGCGCTTTCCACCATACCCTCTGCTGTAATACCACCATACTTTTCGATAATCTTTTTTTCCAGCGACCCGGCATTGACCCCTATCCTGATAGGAATTTTCCGCCCTTTGGCTTCATTTACAACGGCCCGCACCTTTTCGCGGCCCCCTATGTTTCCCGGATTCAGCCGGAGCCCGGCGACACCGTTGTCCATAGCTTTTAATGCCAAACGGTAATCGAAGTGAATATCAGCAATTACCGGCAGCGGTGACTGCCGGGTAATCTCTTTTAAAGACTGGGCGGCTTCATCATCAGGTACGGCAACCCTGACAATTTCACACCCGGCCTCCGCCAGCCGCCGAATCTGATCCAGGGTGCCGGGAACATTCCTCGTATCGCTATTGGTCATGGACTGTACCACAACAGGAGCGTCCCCGCCAACGGGCACATTGCCGATAAAAATCTGCCTGGTTTTCCTCCGCTGCAAATCCCCACCCCCTAGCCGATTATGTGTAAAATATCTTTATAAGTTATAACCACCATCAACAGCAGAAGGAGGCTTAACCCCACCAGGTGGATAAAGTTTTCCTTGGAAGGATCGACAGGACGCCCCCTTAATCCTTCTATACCCAGGAAGATAATCCTGCTGCCGTCAAGGGCAGGAATGGGGAACAAATTGAACAGCCCTATCTGGATACTGAGAAATCCTGCCAGTTGAATAAGCGGCATAATGCCCATCTCCGCCGCCTTACCCAATTCCATAGTGATTCGGACTGGACCGCTCAACTCAACAGGCACCTGCTTAGCAAACATTTTACCGAGAAAATCAAAGGTCAGTGCAAGAACCCTGTAGGTATGGACAGTACCCAAACTTATGGATTTCAGTATACCCGGTCTCTCTATAACAGGCGCTATGCCAATGAGACCGATTTTATTTGTTTTGTCTAACTCCGGCACAACGGTAAAAGACTGTCGGCGATTGTCTCTTTCGACTGTCAGGGTCACTTTTTTATTGGCGCTGTTATGAATTACGTCCACCAGACCCTCCCAGGTTCGGACGGGCTTATTATTAACAGCCACCACCTTGTCCCCTGGTTTGATCCCTGCTGCGGCAGCAGGTTTTCCGGGAGATACTTCCTTAATTACGTTTACCGGCAACCCAATATAAGCATACATAATCGCATAAAGAAATACGGCTAAAACAAAATTCATCAGTGGACCTGCTGCAATTACAGCAATCCTCTGGAGCGCTCCTTTGTTGTTAAAACTCCGTTCGGGATCAACGCAGAAATCGAAATCAACGCCCTTCTCAGCACATAGTTCTTTCCGTTTTTCCATCTCTCGGTTATCCTCTTCCGCATCCATACCGGCCATGCGGACAAAACCGCCCAAAGGAAGTGACCTTAAAGTGTAGAAAGTTTCGCCCTTAACAAACCGATATATTCTGGGTCCGAAGCCGATAGAAAATTCGAAAACCTGCACCCCCATCAACTTGGCCACCAAAAAATGGCCCAACTCGTGAAAAATAATCATCATGCCGAAAACAACTATAGCCGGTAATATTGTGTAAATAACAGTATGCAAAAAAGACTCTAACATAAATCCCACCTTCCTTGCTGTCAAAAATGTCGCTTACAGCAACGTGTAAACTTCCTGTCTGGCCCAGGCATCACATTCCAGAATCTGGCTTAACTGCGGCTTTTCTATCAACCGGTGTCTTTCCATTACCTTGAGAATTATATTCGGAATATCGAGGAACTTTATCTTTTTCTTTAAAAAGAGCGCCACTGCCTCTTCATTGGCTGCATTCATTACCGCCGGCATGGTTCCTCCTTTCCTAGCCGCCGCAAAGGCTATATCCAAGCAGGAAAAAGTCTGCCTGTCCGGTTCTTCAAAGGTTAAGTTTCTGATTTGGCTCAAATTAAGCCGGGGAAAATTATTAGGTTCGCGCTGCGGATAAGTTAAGGCATACTGAATAGGTAACTTCATATCCGGCAGTCCTAACTGTGCGATTATGGAACCATCGACAAACTCGACCATCGAATGGATTACACTCTGGGGATGAATGACCACGTCAATGTTGGATAAATCCACGCCAAACAACCACTTGGCTTCGATAACCTCAAGCCCTTTATTCATTAAAGTAGCGGAATCAACAGTAATTTTAGCGCCCATGCACCAGTTAGGATGACGCAAGGCATCTTCCGGACCGATATGAACAAGCTGCGACCGGTTTTTTCCCCGGAAAGGCCCCCCCGACGCCGTAAGGATTAATTTCCTGATTCGCCGGTTATCTTCCCCGTTCAGGCACTGAAAGATGGCGGAATGTTCACTGTCGACTGGCAGTATCTTCACCCCGTATTCATGGGCCAAAGCCATCACGATATCCCCGGCAGCAACCAGAGTTTCCTTATTAGCCAGGGCAATATTTTTGCCGGATTTTATAGCTTCTACCGTCGGAACAAGCCCTAAAGCGCCTGTAATAGATGTAACCACTACATCTGCTTTGCTAAAGGTAGCAACTTCCACCAGCCCCTCCGGGCCAGCGGTAACTTTACATTCCAGATGCCCTATTTTTTCTTTCAGGTCATGATAAAGATCTTTTTGGCCTATGCAAACCAGTTGGGGCCTGTACCTGGCCGCCTGCTCTGCCAGCAGCTCCGTGTTGGAACCGGCCGCCAGGGCAACTACATTAAAATGATCTGGAAATAAATCTATGACTTCCAGTGTTTGGGTGCCTATAGAACCGGTACTTCCTATAATAGCAATATTTTTCACCGTTTTTTTCTCCCCACGTATGTAGTATTTTATCCTGAAGGCCAATCAACAATACCCGCTTTGGCCAGCGCTTTCAATCCTATCAAAAACAAAGGTCCCAAAACAAGTCCCAGGGGACCGAAAATCTGCAGACCAACGTAGATGGAAATTAAAGTCGCTAAAGGGTGTAAACCCATCGCATTGGCCACCACTTTAGCTTCCAATACCTGCCTGATAATTACTATTATAATATAAACCACACCCAGTTTTACAGCAAATACAACATTATTATTAATTATTTCCCATATGATCCAGGGTATATAAACAGTACCCGGACCTAACACCGGAATCAGATCAAAAACCCCGATCATTGCCGCCATCAAAAGGATATATGGCGCATCAATAATAGCCAGCCCAATTAATGAATTGAAAAAAGTTATACTTATTAAAATTAACTGGGCCCTGGCGTACCCGAAAAGGGCCGCACTCACATCCTTTAAAACCTGAATGGTCTTTGACCCCCAAGGTTCAGGCATTATACGCAGCCAAAACCCTATAATAACCCGGCGGTCCTTGGCCATAAAAAAAGTGGCAATCAGGCTGACAAAAATTATCACCAAAATTCCCGGGACGGAAGAAACAAGAATAATAAATTGGTTCAACATTTCCTTAGTAAAAGCCTGCAATTGGGTCAAATAAGCGCCAATGTTTTTTTCGATTGTCCCCATATTGTTGGCAATAAACTCCAGCAGGCTAGCCGGTAGGCTGAAATAAAAACTTTCGGCAGTTGCCCGTAAATGAACGATGTTTTTAGCCAGCATTTCCGTATACATGGGCAAGGAAGAAGAAAACTCTATTAACTCTGCAACCAGCCGAGCAACAAACAGAGTCAATAAAGTACCTGTCAAACCAATGATCAGTATCAATGATATTATCACCGCCGGCGCTCTTGGCAGTTTTGCTTTGGACTGCAGCAGGCGCACCAGCGGCTCAATAAAAACAGTCAATACGCCGGCAATAACAAAAGGTACAATATACGGTAATATGTACCGGTAAAACAGGTATGTGCCTGAAACTATAATCAGGATGACAAAAAGATTTTTTATCAGGTGTTTCAAAAAAAGTCACCTCAATTTATTATAAACAACTGAACATAATAGTATACCAAGGGCGCAGTAAATAACATGCTGTCGAAACGGTCAAGTACTCCCCCGTGCCCCGGTATGAGGTTTCCGGAATCTTTGACCCCTGCTTTTCGTTTCATAGCCGATTCAACCAGGTCGCCTGCCTGCCCCACAATACCGGCCAAGAATCCAATAACCAGCAAGTGTATCATGGGAACTTCTTTTAAAAAAAATGACATCAAAAGTCCGGCCAGAGTGCTGCCAATTAGCCCACCAACAGCCCCCTCAATTGTTTTTTTGGGGCTGATGGTAGGGGCCAGCTTGTGCCGGCCTATCCCCGAGCCAACAAAATAAGCCATTGTATCTGTAAACCACGTGGCCATAAAAACAAATAAAACCAAATAAAAACCGAATTCCAACGCACGCAATAACAGAATGTGGCTTAGTAACCAACCAAGATAAATTGTCCCTGTCAGGGATAGGGCGCCGTTTAATATGTTAAAACGAGTTCCGATAACAGTCCGGCATAAAAAGACCCAAATAATTATGGTAACAACCAGTGCCAGCTTAATTTTTTTAGGAAACAAAACTGAAAGGATGAATAAAATAACTCCTATCAACATTCCGGGTACCCAGACTTTGACCTGCATACCCTCGGCAATTCTGGCAAATTCCAATACGCCAATTACCGCTAAAACCGTTATTACAGCAGCCAGGTACCAACCACCCAGCCATACAGAAAAAAGCAATATGGGTATTCCGATAACAGCACTTAAAACCCGGTAAAGTAACATAATTATACCTCTTAACTTTCTTATAATCCACCAAACCTGCGCTGGCGTTTTTGAAAATCAATAATCGCCTGCAGCAAATGTACCTTTCTAAAGCTGGGCCACAAAACCGGCGAATACCACAGTTCAGAGTAAGCTATCTGCCACAGCAGAAAATTACTAATCCGCAGTTCCCCTGAAGGCCTAATGACCAGGTCCGGTTCCGGCATTCCAACGGTATACAAATGCTCGTTAACCACTTTTTCATCGATTGCCTTAAGATCCAGTTTTCCCTTCAGGACCTCACCCGCAATCTTTTGTACAGCTTCCACTATTTCCAGACGCCCACCGTAGTTTAAAGCCAGGGTAAGGGTCAAGCCTGAATTATTACCGGTCAGCTCAAAGGCATCCGACAGAGCCTTTTGAGCGCTGGCAGGAAGCTCTTCTATCCGGCCAATAGCTCTCACTTTAACATTGTTCTGATGCAGTTCCCGCATCTCTTTGCCCAAATATTCTACCAGCAAATCCATTAAAATATTAACTTCTTCCTGCGGTCGCTTCCAATTTTCGGTAGAAAAAGCATAAACGGTTAAGTATTTAATTCCCAAGGAGGAACAGGTTTTCACGATATCCCTTAGCGACTCTACACCTGCCCGGTGCCCGGCAGCCCGCGGCAACCCTCTGCGGGCTGCCCAGCGTCCGTTGCCATCCATAATTATGGCAATATGCATGGGAAGTTTGTTCATATCAATAGCAGCTAGCAGTTCTTTTTCTTCCGCCGGGTTCGGTCGAGATTTGCCAAAAATTTTGTTCCAAAAACCCATACACATAGTGCCTCCTTAGGAATTATATGGCTAAAACAAACCCCCTCGGAAAGGAGGGGGTTTGAAGACTACTCTTCTACAATGGCTCCTGTCGGGCAAGCTTCAGCGCAAGCGCCGCAGTCAGCGCATGCGTCGGTGATCTTGTAGATATCACCTTCCTCAATAGCACCGTTAGGACAGGTGTCTAAACAAGTACCACAAGCTACACACTCATCGGTAATTTTGTATGCCATAGCTTCTAAGCACCTCCTTTCAGATAATCCTGGTATGCAACAACAACCTGGAGTAGATTGTCCCCAACTGGTTTGAGGCGCACCACCTTAGCTCCCCCAATTGGCTCTGTTGCAAAAATAGGTTTCGTTACTTGCACTTCTTTAACTTTGTAACCCAACCGGTCCAAAGTCTCCAAAGCTTCGTTAATATCGAATCCTATAAGGTCAGGCAAATCCTTCGCAGTGCCTCCGTGCAAGACTAGACCTCCATAATTTCCTGTTCTTTATGTTCCAGTAACTGGTCTACCTCTTTTATATATTTATCGGTCAGCTTCTGTATTTCTTCCTGCCCTCGCCTGTTATCATCTTCAGATATATCGCCAGATTTTTCAAATTCTTTAAGCTGGTCATTAGCATCCCGTCGAATGTTTCTGATAGCCACCCGACCGTCTTCCGCCTTTTTCTTGCAGATTTTTACCAGTTCAGCCCGGCGCTCCTGAGTAAGTTGCGGAATATTCAGACGAATCACTGTTCCGTCATTGTTCGGGGTTAACCCCAAATCTGATTTCATAATAGCCTTTTCGATTTCTCCCAACACACTTTTATCCCATGGCTGAATTACCAACAAACGGGGTTCGGGAGCAGATACCTTGGCCATTTGGTTAATCGGGGTTGGTACTCCATAATAATCTACCTGAATTTTTTCCAGTAAAGCCGGAGTTGCCCGACCGGTTCTCAAGGTGGCCAGGTCTTTCCTCAATGCTTCAACAGCTTTCTTCATCCGGTCTTCTGCCTCATTAATTATGTCTTTGACCATTTAATTCACCCCCGACATAAGTACCTATATTTTCTCCCATAACTACTTTTTTGATATTGCCTCGTACATTCAGGTTAAAAACTATAATCGGTATTTTATTGTCCATGCACAGGGAGGTAGCGGTGGAATCCATAACCCCCAGGCCTTTGTTAAGTACGTCAATATAACCAAGTTCGTAAAATTTTTTGGCGTTCGGATTTTTCATGGGATCACTGTCATAGACGCCATCTACCTGTTTAGCCATAAGAATAACATCAGCTTCAATTTCTGCGGCCCGCAAAGCAGCAGCCGTATCGGTAGAAAAATAGGGATTTCCCGTTCCGGCGCCGAAAATGACGACCCTTTTCTTTTCCAAATGCCTGATAGCTCGGCGGCGGATATAGGGCTCCGCTACTTCCCGCATTTCAATAGCCGTTAAGACCCGTGTATCAACCCCGATTTTTTCGAGGGCATCCAACAAGGCCATTGAGTTGATGACAGTCGCCAGCATGCCCATATAATCTGCGGTTGCCCTATCCATTCCTTTACTGCTGCCGGCAATACCGCGCCAGATATTTCCTGCGCCAACGACAATGGCCACTTCCACACCAAGCAAACTGATCTCTTTGACCTGCTCAGCAATGGAATTGACCACATCCGGGTCGATACCAAATTTCTGCTGGCCTGCCAGCGCCTCGCCGCTCAACTTAAGCACAATGCGTCTATATTTGGGTTGTTCCATGAAATTATAGCCCTCCCGCCTATATGCAGATTTATTTTCTACACATTGCTCAAAAATCCTTTTTCGGGAAATTATATTTTTTGAAAAAAAGAGAACAACATTGTGTTTGCAAGAGTTCCCAAGCCCTCAACGTGTTCCCTTTTTCGTCCATCCTTATTTTTTCATTTGGGCAGCAACTTCTTCTGCAAAGTTATCCTGTCTCTTTTCAAGACCTTCGCCCATTTCATAGCGCACAAACCTGCGAATAGAGATTTTTTCGCCTATTTTAGCTACTTTTTCATTTAAAAGTTGTTCAATAGTTAAGTCAGGGTCCTTAATGAACGGCTGCTCCATGAGGCAAACTTCTTTAAAGAACTTCTCAATCCTGCCGTTAACCATTTTGTCTACGATAGCTTCCGGTTTGCCTTCATTTAATGCCTGTGCCCTAAGAATTTCTTTTTCCTTCTGAACAATTTCTTCAGGCACTTCTTCTCTACGCACATATTCGGGTTTGGCAGCAGCAATCTGCATTGCCACATCTCGCACAAAGCTCTTGAATTCATCTGTCTTGGCCACGAAATCAGTTTCACAGTTTACTTCTACCAATACGCCAATTTTTCCTCCGGCATGAATATAGGAATCAACAATACCTTCTGCAGCAATCCTGCCGGCCTTTTTGGCTGCAGCGGCCAAGCCTTTTTCTCTCAGGTACTCGATCGCTTTTTCCATATCACCGTTGGTTTCCATTAAAGCCTTTTTGCAGTCCATCATTCCGGCGTTGGTAATTTCACGCAATTCTTTTACCATTGCAGCTGTAATCATGCAAAAGACCTCCTTATTTTTAAAAAGGCAAATATATTAAATAAGGGTGACGGTTAGGGATCTCCCCCTAAACGGTCACCCTTACCTTTATTCCGCAGCGGCTGTTTCCTCATCGACTACATCCTGGCCCTGATTGCCTTCCAAAACAGCATCAGCCATTTTGCTCGTCAACAGCTTAACTGCTCTAATAGCATCGTCATTTCCGGGTATGACATAGTCAATTTCGTCAGGGTCACAGTTGGTATCAACGATAGCTACGATAGGTATGCCAAGTTTTCTGGCTTCGGCTACAGCGATACGCTCTTTACGAGGGTCGATTACAAACAGAGCGCCGGGTAGTTCCTTCATATCCTTGATACCGCCCAAAAACTTTTGCAGTTTTTCCTTTTCATGCTGGAGCGCAGCTACTTCCTTCTTGGGCAGGACTTCAAAGGTTCCGTCAACTTCCATTTTCTCCAGTTCCTGAAGACGGTTGATACGTTTGCGGATGGTGTGGAAATTGGTTAACATACCACCCAGCCAACGTTGATTGACATAGAACATACCGCAACGTTCAGCCTCTTCTTTAACTGCTTCCTGCGCCTGTTTCTTGGTGCCGACAAACAGAATTGTTTTTCCCTCGGCAACAGTATTTTTAATAAACTCATAAGCAATTTCTACCATCTTTACTGTTTTTTGTAGGTCAATTATGTAGATACCGTTCCTGTCAGTAAAGATGTATTGAGCCATTTTGGGATTCCAACGCCTGGTCTGATGACCAAAATGAACCCCGGCCTCCAGCAGTTGTTTCATAGAAATAACGGCCACAAGGTTCACCTCCTCTCAACTGGTTTTAATCCTCCGCCTCTTTCATTTCTACGCCGGACCGGAGACCCGGCACCGCGGCGTAAATCAAGGAGACGTGTGTATTTAACACCATTGGTTATTTTATCATAAAATGCCACCCGGTGCAACAATATTATAGCTCGGACTGGTAATTTTTATACAACGGCGGTGGGTTGGTCGTTCAAAGCTAAGAATAGAATATCATTTGTTAGAGGCGCATAAGTTAAAATGAGTTCATAGGTTATATGGTAAGGATATAATTCAAGGGGGACTTAATTTATGTGGGGGGAAGCCCTTCTGGTTACCCTGATCCTGATAGGCATCCTTGGTAGGTCCAATATTATCGCGACGGCAGCATGTATTTTACTGGTTCTAAAACTCTTTAACCTCCACCAGTTTTTCCCTGTTCTGGAACGCAGAGGCCTGGAATTAGGCCTTTTATTTCTAACCATTTCCGTTTTGGTACCTTTTGCTACCGGCCAGGTATCTATAAAAGATATATCTAATAGTTTTATCACCATTTCGGGAATCCTAGCCATCCTGGGCGGCGCCATCGCCACCTATATGAACGGCCAGGGTCTTAATTTGCTGAAAATGGATCCGGAACTAATGGTTGGCCTGGTAGTGGGGTCAATAATCGGCATCGTCTTTTTCAGAGGTATTCCCGTTGGCCCCCTGATGGCCGCCGGGATAACGGCTCTCTTTGTAAACATTATTAAATTATTTAAATAATACTGTGATGGTGAAACCGCTTAAATATTTCTCTGGGCCCTCTGTGGATTCTGCGGTTTAAAAAATTTACGCTAACTGTTCACTGTTCACTGTTAACTGTTAACTGTCAACTGTTCACTGTCCACCGCATTTCTCTTAAACACAATAGCACCATATCTGACACCCAGGTGCTTGGCCACCAGTGGACATTTGGCCTTCAAAAGAAAATAGGTTTTTTCCCCTGCCAGAACTGTGCCTTCCAGGGATTCGTAATTAGCTTGTCCTTTACTGATGACCGTATCGGCATTTTGGAAAACCGTTAAAAATTCCTCACTGCAGTATTTTTCTACTGTGCCCAGGTAACTATTGCCATTGGTGATCACACGGGCAACCTCCGGGAGCCCGGCTGTGTTGGCGTCTTGGATTGTGGCGTCATTAAGGATGAATCCGCCCTTTACCCCATAAAAAACTTCTTTATGCATTGCCCTTAATTGTTCGGCTAAAAGCCTGTCAAAGACAATTTCGCCGCTGTTATCCCCGATAATTAATACTGTTTCAGCCTTGGCAATATCCTGTTTAAACCGGTCATAGTCGTTAATGGTAAAATCAAATTTAAGCGCATCTTCCAGGGCCTGAGTCAAGTCAAAGTCATCAAAAAGGCCCAGATCGACCACATTGCCGGCCACCGAAATTTTTAGGGCTGTAAACAAGGGGTCTTCAGACCCGGCAATAGTCCCCCTGAGGTCTTTAATATAAGAAAGGGCCCGTTTGTTTGATTCCTCTTTGGCCTTGAAAAACGGGTCATTACCACCAAGCATTTCCGCCAGCCGGTGAATTACCAACGTTGAATTTTCCGCCGGTGTTTTATCATCAGGCAGGGAACTGATCAAAGGGAGCAGCCGCTTGAGTAATTCATTCCATTTTGCCCTGGGTACTTCTCCTTTTTCCAAAGTATTTATAGCCTGCTGCAAATAGCACGGGATACATTCTGCCGAAACTAACAAGGTCTTCTCTCCTTTTCATGAAATTATAAAGTTACTTAAACAGTAACCTGGCTAAGGGTGATTTCTTTATATCCACGGCCTTGCGGGGGCATAATTCCTGGCAGCAAAAACAACGGATACACTTGTTTAAGTCTATTTCCGGCGCTTTATTTCCCGCGCTTAAAGCTTTTGGCGGGCAGTTATTTATGCATTCCCGGCAGAAGATACATTGATCTTCCATGAAAACCGGCTTTGGTTTAAGCCACGATTCCAGAAACCTGTTCAGAAGATCGGGAATTGGAAATCTGGCTTCGCCCGTATAGTCAGGGAGAGCAAAGGGCTGAATATTAAAATCGGTAAGTTTATAGCCCATAAGTTCCACTTGGTTTATGGAAGCCGGAAGACCCCTGTTTTCTGCCGCTTTAACAGTTGGTATAGAAACAGGTTCTATGCCCGCCAGGGCAGCCGCCACCACATCAAGGGCCGGCGCGCTGGTACTGACCAAAAGGGCGCCTACCTTCTTAGGGGTCCCTGCTGAAGGGCCCTTACCTTCCATACCAACTATGGCGTCCATGATATTCAGGGTAGGTTTTAGACACTCCGTTAAATCAAGCAGCATCTCAGAAAAATCCATTACCCTGGGCATTTTAAAATGGTATTCTGCCTTCAGCATGCCGGGAATGGCCCCGAAATTAACTTTCACAGCGCCTGTAAATTTAGTCATCATATGTGTTTTCAGCTTGGACAAGGATATGTAAATGTCTGCATCGACAAGGGGCTTAATCAGGGTAAAACGTTTGATAATTTTACCTTCCGGGTAAGGTACATCAATTTCCTGGGTGTTGAAGTTCAGAGTAGCACCGGTTTTACGGGCCACTTCCTCAATTCCGGCTGTTCTGTAAACGGCTTTTAAAGCCATTTGATTATAAGGCCCCCCGGGACTGTCCCCGATAATGACCGTGGCGCCGCGTTCCTGCAACAGGCGTACCATGGCCTCCACGACGGCCGGGTGTGTTGTGACGGCATCTTCCGGTTTCTTTTTCATCAACAAATTCAGTTTTAAGAAAACGGTCTGGCCGGACCTGACAAATTTATCAAGGCCCCCCAGCAAGGTAAAACATCGTTTAAGGGCTTCTTTCAAAAGTTCTGGGTCGTAGTCGCCGCATTTCCATAAGACTACCTGTTCCAACATGAATGCTCCTTTATCGCAAATTTACCAGTCAATATTTTTCCACTGTTTGGACAAGACTTATACCTTTATCCATCTTCAGTATACCAGTTAGGAATCAGGAAGCAAACAAAAAAGTGCCCTGCCAGGCACAAAATGTTATAAATGATTCAGGAACTTATATTGTTTTTTTGTTTCTTCCGCGATATAGGCCCTCACTTTTTCCCGGCGCCGGTCGTTTATATTGAAAAACTGTACGGCAATAAGGTTTCCTTCCATGACAGGTTCACACCTGACAACACGGGCCAGCACACGTTCATCGCCAAGGTGCGGTAAATGCAAAGTAACCCGCAAAACCATACCTATCGGCAATTTCAACTGAGAAACGAAGCTCAGGCCATCCTCACCCAGGTCACGGCATTGTCCGAACCCCTTTTTATCCATCAGGTGTTTGACATCTCTTTTTTGAAATCTCATTATATTAAATTCCACAGACATGTCTGCCGGGATTCTGAAGTAACGCCTGGGATACACGGTTTTACTTTTGTCAACAAGCATTATCATCACCCAGAACAGTAAAATATTGTTATTGTTAATTTTATTTTACATAAACCGGCGGAAAATTTCCAGAGCTTTTTGCAGAATTTAAATAATTTTCTTTAAATTCGCCTACAATAATACCATGCTGAAGATTTGGATAACCACAGACGGAGGTAGCTTATGTTTACGGTAATCAGAAACGGCCACCTGTTCGCTCCGGAAGACATGGGCAAGGTGGATATCCTTATCTGCGCCGGGAAAATCATTCATATAGGCGCCCTGATAAATGTATCGGGACTGCCGCTGGAAACAAAGATAATTGCCGCCGATAATATGTATGTTGTACCTGGTTTCATAGACCAGCATGTCCATATTGCCGGTGGAGGCGGCGAGGCCGGCCCGGCCAGCAGGACACCGGAAATCAAGCTCCACCAGTTGACCACCAATGGCATTACCACAGTAGTTGGCCTGTTGGGAGTAGATGGGGTCAGCAGGAGTGTGGCCGGTTTGCTGGCAAAAGCACGAGGCCTGGAACAGGAAGGAATTTCCACTTATATTTACACCGGGGCCTACGAGATACCGACCAGAACTTTTACTGACAGTTTGAGAAGCGACCTGGTTTTAATTGATAAGGTTATCGGCTGCGGGGAAATCGCTATTTCTGATCACCGCTCCGCTCAACCAACCCTGGAAATGCTGGCTAAACTTGGAGCGGAAGCCAGGGTTGGAGGTATTCTGAGCGGCAAAGCCGGCATAGTACACGTTCATGTAGGGGAAGGAAAAAAAGGACTACAGTTATTATTTGATGTGATAAATAATACCGATCTGCCAATTACTCAGTTTAACCCAACTCATACAAACAGGTTGGACAGGCTCTTTTA
Source organism: Thermincola ferriacetica (assembly GCF_001263415.1). Classification (NCBI taxonomy): domain Bacteria; kingdom Bacillati; phylum Bacillota; class Clostridia; order Eubacteriales; family Thermincolaceae; genus Thermincola; species Thermincola carboxydiphila. The sequence goes on along the minus strand of NZ_LGTE01000001.1, from coordinate 293,117 downwards.
CCAGGCTATAGACTATGCTTTAAAGGGCGGCTATATTGATCTGACAGCAGGCATCAATCCCAGGGATGACGGGCCCAGGGTCCTGCACGTGGTACAGGCGGTAAAATACCTGATAGACGCAAAGGTCAATCTTAAACAGATTACAGTAAGTTCGGACGGCAACGGCAGTCTGCCACATTTCGACTCCGCCGGCAACATGGAGTCCATCTCGGTGGGATCGGTGGAAGTATTATGGAAGGATGTGCGCGAATTAATCAAACAAAACATTTTATCCTTTCCAGAGGCCATTTCACTGATTACCTGCAATGTAGCAGCCCTGTTAAAACTTGCCGGTAAAGGGAAAGTCAAAGTTGGTTATGATGCCGACCTGGTCCTGTTAGATAAGGACTTAAATATTGATACAGTAATTGCCGGGGGCAAAGTAATGGTTCAATGCGGCCAAGCCCTGGAAAAAGGGTATTTTAAAGAGGCTGCCTTCCAGACAACCTCCTAAGTTCCACCGCCACCACCGGCACCACCGCCGCCACCGGCACCACCGCCGCCACCACCCTGGCCCTGTACTATTTGCATAATAGATTGCTGGACCATGTTACGCAGGCTTTTTTGTACTTCCGGTGTAGTCAGGGCTTTTTGGATATGCTCCTGAAAAAGCTTCTGAATTTCCGGGGTTTGCAGTGTGGCACTCATATTTTTCTGTAATTCTTTTCCTACTTTAGGAGCGGCAAAGCTTTCCATTACGGCCTGTTGAAGCAGTTTCATGGCCTCCGGCGACTTTAACAGATCTTCCATCTGCTGTTTGGCCACTGCGTTTTCGACCAGTCTTTTGGTTTGGCCCGAATTGACTTCCTCTTTTACCATGCCCTTGACGTCTTCCCTACTTATTTCCGGTTTCCGCTGCGGAGAACCTACACTGAAGGAACAACCGGTGACAGATAAAAGAATAAAGCATATCAGCAACAGGTTGAAAAGAACTTTCCATACCTTCATAAAAAACGCCTCCGTTCAGGCTATATCTTTTCACCTTGCTGCTTCTTTTATACTTATACTTTAGGAACTGAATTACGTGCCGGATAAATTTTTCCCGCCTGCAGGCAGTTTTATTATAAAAGTTGTTCCTTTACCTGGCTGACTTTCTATATCAATGGACCCATTATGGGCGTCAACTAATCTTTTTACAATAGCCAGACCCAAACCGGTACCACCGGCCCCCTTGGCCCTTGATTTATCGACCTTGTAAAAACGGTCCCAGATATACGGTAGATCCTCCCCGGGAATGCCTGGCCCGTCATCGCTGAGGGTAATTCCGATCTCTTGGGTTTCCTGCGAAACCTTTAATACAATTCGATTCCTGGCATACCGCACGGCATTATCCATGAGGTTTGTCAATACCTGTTCCAGCCTGTCGCTGTCCACAAGGGCTATTGCATTTCCGCTTGATTCAAAAGAAGTCCTGATTCCCTTCTCTTTCAGTATGGGCTGATATTTAGCCAGCGTTTTGCCGGCCAGTTCAGCAATATCTACGGGTTGCTTATTCAATTCCAGGACCCCTTCTTCAATTTTTGTAAAATCCAGCAGGTCGTTGACTAATCTTATTAACCGGGAGGTTTCGGAATGAAGGATATCTAAAAAGCGGGCCCTTGTTTCAGGATTCTTATCCTTATTGTCCTGCAGGGCCTCAACGAATCCCAGAATGGAAGTCAAGGGAGTACGGAGGTCATGAGAAACATTGGCCAAAAATTCGCGTCTGGTTTTTTCAAGCTTTTCCAGTTTATCGGCCATATAGTTAATTGACCTGCCCAGGGTCCCGATTTCGTCTGCGGAAACTATTTCCAGGCGTTCGCTGAAATCTCCATTCGCAATTTTACGGGCGATCCAATCCATTTCTTCCAGTGGTGCAAAAACGCTTTTGGAGAAGAAATAGCCCACCAGCACCGAAAACAGCAAAGTTGCAAAGGCAGCGTAGATAAACAAAAGCCAGGTTTTTTTCAGCGTTTCGGTGATGCCTATTACAGGGGAATAAAGAATTACTCCGCCAATTACTTCATTGCCGTTTTTTATCGGTGTCGTTACCCAGATCACGGGTTCTGAATAAAATTGTGACTGCCCTTCTCTAATGGCAACGTTGCCCTTCTGGAGTTCCCTGATTTCTTCTTCGTTTATCCGGTCGCCTTCATGGCGCCACTGATGAGCCGAGGCTGTAATTACCGTGCCGTTGGGACGGATGACCCACACTTCTGTCCCAAGATTGCGGTCTGCTCTGTTCAACCAGGCGACCAGATCAGTTGGGTCTTTATTTTCCAATAAAATAGGCCTGATAAGCTCGGCTATATCCGCACCTTTGACAATCAATTCGGAACGTTTGTTGTAATTGAAATAATTAGTAAGCAGGATCGTCATTAAAAATCCAAGTACTGTGAAACTGGCCAATATAATAACCACATAGGTACCAATCATCTTTTTGAACAGCTTATCACCTATCAATTTTCCGGCACCTCAAACCTGTACCCCAGGCCCCAAACCGTGTGCAAGTATTCCGGAGCTCCGGGAATTTTTTCAATCTTTTGCCTGATCCTCTTGATATGTGAATCAACGGCCCGGGTTTCTCCGGCGAAATCGTAACCCCAGATCCGGTTCAGTATTTCTTCACGGGTAAAGACTTTCCCGTTGTGCCGGGCCATTAAAACAAGGATATCAAATTCCTTGGGGGTCAGATCTACATAGCTGTTATTAACCTGTACCGTCCGGGCTTCCAAATCGATAACCAGGTGGGGAAAAATAAGTTCGTCCCGTTTTTTGCCGCTGCGGTTCTGGGCCCTGCGGAGAACAGCCTTCACCCTGGCCACCATTTCCCGCGGGCTGAAAGGTTTGGTTATGTAATCATCGGCCCCGAATTCCAGGCCTAATACCTTGTCAATTTCCTCCCCCTTGGCAGAAAGAAATATAATCGGTATTTCATACTTGTCCCGGATTTCTCGGCAAATGTCGAATCCGTTTTTTCCCGGCAGCATCACATCAAGCAAAATTAGGTCAGGCCGGTATTCAGAGATCACCTGTTCCAGATTATTGCCGTCAAAAACAGTCTTGACCCGGAAATCTTCTTCCAGGTAAACAACCAGCAGCTCACAGATATTTGGGTCGTCATCCACAACCAGAATCTTCTGTTTCATACGATCACCTTTGCCAAGCTTATTAATGAAAATAATTTCTTATAAAAACGACAAAACCCTTTTTTAAAGTATAAGAAAATATAGCCAGGGCCGAATTAACTCCGGCACAAAAAAACTCCCGTTACCGGGAGTTTTTCAATAAATTTAGCGGCGTGGCGGTCTGTTGAAGTAATGTGTGTCCCCGCAGGGAACCCTCTTGGCTTTCAAAATCTGCAGGTACCGTTCACTGTTACTGCGGGAGCATTTAACCGCCAGCCCGCAACTGGCCGAGATTTCTCTGGGCGTAGGAATAAGGACAAATTCCGCTCCTTCCTCAGTGAGAATTTTTTCCGCCTGCAGCGCCGACTGTGTATTAGGAAATGTTATGACACAAAATTCAGTAAGGTTAAAGATATCCTGAAGCATAGGTTTCACCTTCTCGAATTGTCGTATAACTTGCAGTATGTACAGTAACTCACTTTTTTATTATAGTATTCAAGAAGGCCTGTGTATGGTCCTTTATGGTGTTAATAAATTATTTTTATTAAATGGGTATTTGACGATAACAATTATTTATTTGCCTCCAGGTAGCTTTTTAAAAGTTGTAAGGTGGTGACAGTGAAACCTTTTGTTTTTAATTTAAAAAATACCTCCATCGGTTGTCCTGTTTCGTCCAGATAGGTTATATTGAGAACCCACCGGTTCCAGAAAGGGTTCCAGAGTAATAAAAAAAACGGCGAACCAAAAAAACCGGAAATCCATTGATTTTTCACAGGATTCAAAGAAACCATTTTTACTTTGATTATTTTCAAAAAACCTAATTTAAACTCATCATGCTCCTGCTTCCCTTTAAAATGCAGAAAGTGGTCATCAAAATACAGCAAACCCCGGACTTTGGGCAGCCAAAAACTCTGTTTTTCATTTGAAGCAATTATACCGTACAGGTCGGCCCTGACAATGAATTTTTTCTCCATAATTTCTCCCATAATTTTTGCACCTGCCAAAGGAAATTATCTCTGATTTAAGAGGTTATTTCAGGATATTGTAGAAATATATAGAAACAAGGTTTTTGATTAGGGGTGATTCTCGTTGACCGCGACCGGCAGTAAAAAACAAAAGGCCAGGGGTTTATTTAAAAGGGCTACAGGCCTTCTTGCGCGGTTTAACGCCCTGCAGAACGAATTAAAAGCAGTAAAGAACAAACTGGAACGCACTGAATTCGAAGCCAAATTGTTCCGGGAAATAAATACGGCTCTAACATCAACTTTTGAATTGCAGGAAATTCTTCCCCTCATTCTCCAGGTGATGACCACGCTGGTCAATACCCAGGGCGTGTCCATAGCGCTGGTAAACGAGGAGGATAAAACGTTGCGTATAGCAGAAAGTTATGGCCTCGACCCGAAAGATATAGAAAACTTTTATATTTATTATGCCAGAATCAATACGGGCCCTTTCAAAGAAGTTATGGAGAAAAAAAGTCCTTCCTTTTTCGGGCCAGAAAACAACTTGTACATTCCCCTGCTGATGAGTGTACCTCTCGTTTCCCGGAACAAAGTCATAGGATTTGTAAATATTCATTCCATGTATCAAAACAAAAGTTTGACCCCGGATAAAATTGCCCTTGTAAATGCGCTGGCCAGTCAGGCTTCTATTGCAATCAGCAATGCCCAGCTTTTTAATGCTATGAAAGAGCAGGCTACCATAGACCCCTGTACGAACCTGTTTAACTTCAGATATTTTCAGCAGAAACTTGATGAAGAAATCAACAAAGCAGCGGCCAACGGTACGGCTTTATCACTAATTATACTGGATATCGATTTTTTTAAAAAAGTCAACGATACTTACGGACACTTATACGGCGATCAGGTTTTACACGAAATCAGCAAAATCCTGAAAAGCAATGTCCGTTCGGAAGATACGGTCTGCCGCTACGGCGGCGAGGAATTTGCCATTATATTCCCCAATTGTACCCAGAAAATTGCCGAAAGGATTGCCGAGCGTATCAGGGCTAAAATTGAAGAAACCACCGCCAATGACCGCAGAGGTATATTTAAAAGCCCGGTTACGGTCAGCGTCGGTGTGGCCGAATATACCCCTGACATAAACAAAACCATGCTGATTCACCGGGCTGATTGTAGCCTATATTATGCCAAAAATACAGGGCGGAACCGGGTTTGTGGTTACGATGCCAACCTGGAAACGGAATATGAAAAGTACTTACCAAAGAATAACTATTAAGAATTTCTAACAAGTCACCAAAAAATATATCGTAATTTTTCCCCAAAACTTGATATGCAGCGGAAAATTTTTGGCTCATCTACAGAAATCTTTCTGGAATAAAGAGTTGATATATATGTAAATATGTATAAAAATTGCAGGGAATTTCTTGCTTTAAGTCGAAACATGCAGTGACACGGCAGCACTAAAAAACTCATCAGGGGGTTAAAATGAAAAAAGAAAGCGTTAATATTAAAGGAACGATAAACGGATTAGTAATCTGCATTGACCCTGAAACAGAACTTGGCACCATAAAAGCTGATCTAGAAGCGAAAATTTTAGCCAGCCCGGGATTTTTTAAAAATGCCAAGTTTAAAATATTTGCCGGTGAAAGATATGATCCCTCCATCTTTTCTGAACTGGAACAGCTTTGTTGTAGCCATGGTATGATTCATGCTCCGGCTATACCATGGCCACCGGAAACAAATAACGTTTCCAACCAGGTCAGGGCTGCTCTGCAGGAATCAGCGGCCGGTTTACACAGCCGGGGTTTCCAAACTACCGATTCCCCGTTACCGGTGAACAGAAATTCTGCTTTGCTTGAAGATACCCTACTTATTCATCGTAACCTGCGTTCAGGACAAAAACTGCATTATCACGGCAACCTAGTGGTTTTGGGCGATGTTAATCCCGGAGCGGAAATTTGCGCCGGTGGGGATATTATTGTGATGGGTGTTTTACGTGGGATTGCCCATGCCGGCGCTGCCGGAAATGAAAATGCTATTATACTGGCCTATCGTCTGGAACCGACCCAACTTAGAATCGCCGATAAAATTACCCGCCCGCCGGAAAAGGACACCAGGGCTACCCAACCGGAGTTGGCCAGGCTTTCGGGCAACCAGATGATTATCGAACCATACCGGTCGCAAAAAAATTACTGGGAAGTTATTGCATAAATAAGGCTGCCTGAAAGGGCAGCCTTTTTAATATTCTCTATTCTTCCAAATTTATTGCCTGGGGTGGACATTCCTCGGCGCAAGCCCCGCATTCCAGGCAATTGCCCTCATTTTCGGCTTGGGCTTTACCGTCTTTTAACACAAATACATCTGCCGGACATACGTCCACACAGTTGCCACACCCTGCACAAAGGTCCGCATTAATTTTAGGCCCCATATAGCCCCCTCCTATCCTTTTTTTCTTGTGGTAACAGTTTATTATGATAGTCAGAGGTTTATGCCGGACCCTTGGAAACACTTTGGGTTATTGCCGCAAAACCAGTACGTAAAGTTCTTCTCCCTGGTGCATATTGTTTAAACTTTTTTCAAACTTCTGCAGTTCTGCTACTTCGCTATCTTTTAGTTCAGCTATATGCATTTCGTTTAGTTTATTCATTATTAATCCTCCAATCATTAATTGCTTTATTTAAAGTATTCCACGAAAAACTACATTTTATTTAACCTTCTTCCGCCAAGATACCAAAAACTTATAGCTTTTATTATTCATATTATTATTTCATTTTTAAAACAATAATAACGGGTGCGCATTAAAAAGGAGGTAATTTTGTGGCCAGAAGACGTGGTCTGATGTCCGATACTCTGAAGTACGAGTTGGCCAAAGAGTTAGGCGTTTATGACACGGTCCGCACAAGTGGTTGGGGCGAAGTATCCAGCAGAAACTGCGGAAACCTGGTCCGGTTAGCCATAGAGAAAGCCGAGCGCATGATGGCTGAAAATACCTTACAATAGCGCACCTGCCGGGAGGTTGCCACCTCCCGGCGCAATTAAATCCGAGGTGATAAAAGTGATAACGGAAAATACGGTGATAAGAGATATTCTCATGAAACACCCGGAATCAGCACGTATCTTCATGAAATACGGCATGCGCTGCATCGGATGAGGCGGTGTTGCCTATGAAACCCTTGGGCAGGCTGCCCGAGGCCACGGAGTCAATTTAGATGATCTGATGAATGAACTGCAGAAACTGGAAGAACCGTCCTAAGACTGGACGGTTCTTCCGGTCTTTACAGCGTAAGTTAGGCAAATCCCCACAATTGACTTGGCATCTTTGATTTCACCACGGGCAATCATCGACATAGCTTCTTGCCAAGAGACCTTTTCGACGCTCAGAAATTCGTCCTCGTCTAATGACTGCTCCTCCTGGACCAACCCGGTAGCCAGGTACAGGTGCATAATTTCGTTACTGAAACCGGGCGTAGTATAAAAAGTGCTTAAATGTTTCCAATCCATGGCTCTACACCCGGTTTCCTCGTATAATTCTCTTTGGGCACAATGCAACGGCTCTTCCCCGGGGTCCAATTTTCCAGCCGGGATTTCCCAGAGGATTTCACCGACTGGATGCCTGTATTGTTTGACTATGATTATTTTTTCACCGTCCAGGGCGACAATGCTGACGGCGCCAGGATGAATTACCAGTTCTCTGGTGGCCGTTTTGCCGTTGACCAGCTCAACCGTATCCAGTCTAAATTCAAGCACCTTACCCCTGAATTTAATATCGGAGTGCAATAGTTTTTCCCTCATCTTTTCACCTCATTTAAGTTTCTGTCTTCTCCTGTCACCTCGCGTAAATTTTTGACTTCTACGTCCAGCAGTTGCCTCAAGGAAATTCAGGATTTTTTGCGCATCCATATGGTCGAGACCATATATTCCGAAAACATAACGGTCCAGTTCTGAAGCCAAGGCAGTTAGTTTATCGTCGGCACATTGAGTAATTTCTTTGGCCATATCAATGACCTTTCTTACATCAGGCCTGCGTTCCGGTTCTCCGGTTTCCCAATAGGGTATGGGTAAAGTGACCAGGTAGGTGCTGTTAATCCGCATGTAACCGCCGGCCAGGTGTACAGGCCAGTAAAGTACCCGGTAATAAAATTCAAGGACCGCTGAATTCAGCAATGCCAATAGGTAGTAGAGTTTATCAACATTGTATCCGTTACCGGCCAACGGGATAAAATATACCCTGCCTGCAGCCCTGCCTTGAAAATCAATGGCGGCTTTTAATCTGCGGGCAATGCCAGGAACAACCAGTTTTATTTCTCTAAACAATTTATTCTGTTGTTTACTGACATGAACTGCACTGATAAATTTATCGGATTCCTTTACTCTGTAATTATTAATGTCCCCAGCCAAAAGAATCCGAAACCATTCTGTTTTTTTATCAGGTTTACTGGTAATATGTTTACCGAAACCTGCTCTTGCAATTCCACAATGGATATCTTTTGTATTGAGCCGGCCGGGCCAGGCGTTAATTTTTTCAATGACCGGCAAAATTTCCCGGGAAATGCCGGTACTGATCAGGGATGGGCCCAAGTTCAGAAAAAAATCCTGGGGAATGGTATTCGGGTTTTGCTCTTCTATTTTGTTTTTCCCCGGCAGAACAATTCCGTCAATAATAGTAACGACGGAATTTTTCCCCGGCACCCGGTTCTCGAGAATCAGAATTACAGGGTAAATCGATGCGTCAGCAAAGATTTTTTGCGAAGATACATCAACAAGTTTTTTCAATGTAGTTTCCTTAAGCATTAACCTTCTCAATTCTATACCATAATCGGCCACCATAAATTTGTTGCTCACTATATAACTTAATATCCCGCCGGGTTTTAAAGACTTGATGCCAAATTCCATAAAAGGAACGATAGAATCAAACTGGCCAGTGGCTGTGGAAAAAAGCTTCCTTATATTTTTCTTGAGTCCTGCAGGAATGCTTTTGTTAGCGATGTAAGGCGGATTACCGATTACCAGGTCATATTTGACTCTTCTTTCTGGGCTGATTTCAAGTGTATTGGACCATTGCACCGCGACTTCCAGACTTTTTAAAAAACCTTTAAAATCTCCGGCGCAATGGTTGATACCGTAATAGTAAAGGGCCAGCCTGGTCAGACGCACAGCATCAGGGTCAACATCTATTCCTCTAATATGATTATCCATTATATGAGAGGAAAGATTTTCGGGAACAACTACATTTCCCTGCCTCACTTCACCGGACAGAGGAGTGGCAGATAAAAATATCTCTCCCAGTTGCTGATAAAATTTCAGATATTGCCGAAAAATATAGACCAGAAAGGCGCCCGAACCACAGGCCGGGTCAATTACAGCATGATTTTTTAGCTTGGTTAAATGTTCCTGCAAAATCCTATAATCAGCCCTGTCCTTCCTGATCTTGTTCAACAGGTCTGCGAAAAAAGCTTGCAGGGTTCTATTTACCATGTAATGTACAACCGGCTCTGGAGTATAATATATGCCTGTTGGCTTCCGTTGATTTTTCTTTTCGAGAAAACACTCGTGAATCAAACCCAAGATCACAGGAAACTCATGTTTGGTGAGATAATCGTCCCACTTCCAGGAAAATTTTTCCACCACTTCCATTGCAATACTATCCATAAGATTTTCCGGGACAGGGCAAGCTTCCATATATGACAGTTTTCCGGGCAAGATAACGTCTGTTAATTTATGCCGGGAAAAATGCCGGTAAGTAACCGCTCGAATAACCAGTTCTTCAAGGAAGTCCATAGTTACAGTCTCATAACCGACATGTCCCCTTAGCCGTTCTTCCAGATAATTAATTATCGCAAAAACTTCTTTTCGTTCTTGATTAATGTTGAAATCAAGTTGTTTTCGCATTGTTTTTCTCCATTTGAAATTAAAAGAACTAAACTAATTTTACTGGATATTAAAAGCAAAGGCTACCTACTAAGGGCAGCCTTCTCCTCTAATTATAGCTAATAATCGGTTAAAACATCTGTTTCCTTGACCGCTGCTTGTTTTTCCGGACAGTACTTCGATATATTTAAAAGTATTCCCACGCCAACCATTTTAAAAAACAATGATGATCCACCGTAACTTATAAACGGCAGTGTAATCCCTGTTACCGGCATAGAACCGGTGGCAACGGAAATATTCATAATTGCTTCAACGGTAATCATGGAAGTAATACCGATGGCTAACAGGCTGCCGAAGGAATCGCCAATATTGTATGCGATGCGCAGGCCCCGAACCAATATTATGATAAATAAAATAATAATAAATAAACCGCCGATAAACCCAAGTTCTTCTGCCAGGACACTATAAATGAAGTCGGTATAAGATTCAGGCAGGTACAGGAACTTTTGCTTGCTGTGCCCTAGTCCGACACCCATCACGCCGCCCGATCCTATAGCATACAGGGACTGGATTATTTGATAGCCGGTACCCCGGGGATCTGCATACGGGTTCATAAAAGCAATAAATCTGGCTAAACGGTATTTCTCACTAAAAACTGCCGCACTGGCCAGCACAGCGCCCGTCAACGCCAGCGGAGTCAAGTGAGATAACCGGGCCCCGGCCGCAAAAAGCATAACAAAAGAAGTAAAAGCCAAAGCCATCGTAGTTCCAAGGTCTTTCTCCAGTACAATCAGGACGCAAATCACGCCAATAATAAAAATAGGCGGCAGTAAACCTTCCTGAAAGAAAGAAATTTTATCCTGCTTATTGGCCAGGACCCTGGCCAAAATCAAAATAGTGCACAATTTTACTAATTCCGAGGGCTGAAAGGATACCGGGCCCAACTGCAGCCAGCTGTTGGCGCCATTTCTGGTGTCAGCAACACCCGGAATTAGCAGCAGGACCAGCAATAACAAGGTTATAAACAAAGCGGGACCTACCAATCTTTTTAGCCTCTTGTATTCAAAATTGGCTGCAAAGATAAGACCGCATATACTTAAGCAGCTCCAAATTGCTTGCTTGTAAAAAAATAAAAAGGGTTTGCCGAATTTAGCCGAAGCAAAAGCCGAACTGGCGCTAAGCACCATAATTAAACCGGTACTCACGAGAAGAAGCACGGGAATTAAGATGTACCAGTCAACACTTCTCCTTTTCATATATACCCCTCAGACTGTATTATGCTATGCTAATTAATTCAACAAAATTAAAATAATTCCTCGTAGATAGCTACAAAAATCTAAGAAAAAATAAAATTAACTCTGCCTCTGTTTGAACATACCGCACAACTGATAAACAACCAGGCTGGATACCAGGGCATAATCTTCTGTTGGTAGGTAATGACATGCAGAGGCGTCAAAAAGAATATTGCCGGATGCGGGAAATTCATCATCCGCAGCCCAAATTACATACGTAATCGGTACCCTGGGAAAAACATGAATAGTAACGCTGACATCACCCAGTGACTTTCTTTGCCCACCAATTTTTTCAGCTAGTTCAGCAAAAGCTTCAGGATTTTTTCCAAAGGCGCTGAGCATGGGGCTAACTGCCCTTCTGGTAAAAGGTTCAATATAAATAGCGCCGTCAGGCAGTTCCTTAAAAGAAATGAGCCTGTTCTGCAAAGGCGCACCGTTTGCCGTAACAAGGTAATGCAGTATAAGGATTTGCACGTTTAACGGGATTTCCCCGTCTTTATCAGCAAATTTAATCTTGCCGTCAGGATAGGTAACCAGATAATCTTCATTGATATATTTTACCTTAAAAGTGTTTGTTGCTTCATCATATAATGTATCACTGTTCACAGCAATCTCCCGGGGACTTTTTTTACCCAGCTTGTCCACTGCCACCTCATAAGCGGCTTGCAAATTATAATTGGCCACAATGCTCACCTCAATTTGGGCTAATTTTCATAATATTCTTATTTCTCCTTACTATGTTTGAAATCCTTTTTACAGTTGGCACATTTTATTTACTTTCTACCAGGTTTAACAGGTAATCTACCGTATCGGCAGCTGCCTTTGGCCTGCCCAACACCCGGCACATTTCCTTAACCTGTTTGATTTTTACCGGGTTTTCAAGCAATTGTTTGACAGTGGGAATTAATAGATCCAGTTTTCTGACCTTTACCGCCACGCCACAGTTCAACAAAAACTCCGTGTTCCTCTCCTCCTGGCCCGGTAACGGGGACATTATAACCATCGGGATCCCGGTGGCTAAAACTTCTGCCGTGGTCAGTCCGCCGGGCTTGGTCACTATCACGTCACTGGCGGCCATTAATCTGGGAATCTCTTCAGTAAATCCGAAAACTTTCAAATTCGCCTTGGTCTGCAAAAGGTCAAGAGCTGTTTGCAGTTTATGGTTTTTACCGGCTACAGCTATAATATTGATGTCCAAATCAGAGTTACCAAGTTCGACAATTATATTTTTTACATCTCCCAGGCCCAGCCCGCCGCCCATGACGAGAAAAGTAGTCTTGTTCTCCAATTGCATTGACGTTCTGGCCTCTTCTTTGGAGGGCAGTTGAGAAAATTCCGGCCGCACCGGGATACCAAAGGCCTTTATCTTTTCGGCCTTTATTCCATGCCTGATAAACAGGTATTTCAGTTCTTCGGTAGGAATAATATAAGTATCAATGTGGTCATGCAGCCAGAAGCTATGGACGGTATAATCGGTCAAAATAGCCAATAAAGGCACGTCTAGCAGTCCTCTGCCTTTAAGCATGGACAGCATACCGGCCGGAAAAGCATGGGTACAGATAACAGCATCAGGTGCAAAAGAGTCAACCAATTTTTCCAGCTTGCTGGACCAGAGTCCGTGGAGAATTTGCCGCAAATCTATAAACTGATCACCCTCTTCGGCTTGCGCATATAATTTTCCCCATATTTTGGGGCTGAATTTCAACGACTCCATATAACTGCCTACTATGACCTTATTAAGGGTAGGGTTAATATAATCAAAGGTATTTACCAACATTGTTTCAGCGCCTGGAAACCGGTTTTTAATTTCAGCCATTAACCCCAGGGCAGCCAGGTCATGTCCGGCACCAATAGAAACAGAAAAAAACAGGAAACGCATCCCTCAGTACCTCCCGCCCCTATCTATATTGGAAAACGGTGACAGACGTCACCGTTACTTCTTTTCCTCTTCTTTTTTAAAACTGTCGGATGCACCGCACTCGGCACATTTCCTAGGTTTACACCTGCCTTCGCGGATAGCTCCACAATTTGCACATTTCCAAATAGCCATAGTATCGCCTCCATTACTAAATATATCTATATTATAATCCAACTTTCACCTCTTTTTCAAACTTAGAATAAATCTTTGACAATGTGGCAAAATGAATTTGTCGGTAAATCAGGAGGGAACAATTTTGCGGATAGCACATGGGATAATGATACCAGTAGTGGGTATATTGACAGGGGTAATCAACGGGTTATTGGGCATCGGTGGCGGAACGATTCTTATTCCGGCCATGGTTGCGCTCATGGGCGTAAGTCAACACAAAGCGCACGGGACTTCTCTGGCCATTATCCTGCCAACGGCTTTAGTAAGTTCGTTTGTTTACAGAATAAACGGAAGTATGGATATCTATCTTGCTCTACAGGTTGCCATTGGTGGCATGATAGGCGGTTACCTGGGCGCCAGATTGATGAATTATATACCGGCGGCATCGCTGAAAAAAATATTCGGCGCTTTTATTCTTGCCGCAGGAATAAGGATGGTCATGTGATGGCGCTTGTCCTGCTTGGCCTGGTATGCGGGGTTATCAGCGGTCTGGCCTTAGGAGGCGGCACACTGTTAGTCCCCGCATTAATCATCACTATGAACTTTAGCCAGCACATGGCCCAGGGCATATCCTTGGCTTCTTTCCTCCCCACTTCCCTCGTGGCTGTCATTACCCATTACAGACACGGAAACGTAGATACAAGACTGGCTTTTTCACTGGCCGTCACCAGCGTTATTGGAGCCGTGGGAGGCTCATATCTCGCGCACTATATATCGGCCCAACATCTTCGCCAAGTTTTCGGCTTTTTCCTCATTATTATGGGGTTGTACGAAATACTCAACCGGAAAAAAGTGCATTGAACAGATTTTATAAAGTATTATTTTTATCAGTGTTGTTTTGCCGGCCCCATTTTTGCCGATCAGGCCCAGTGTTTGCCCTTTTTTCAGGGTGAAATTAATGTTTTTCAGGATTTCCCGGTCAAATTTCTTGTTTAAGTTAACTGTTTGGATTACCACATCCATATCAAACTACCCCTGCCCACATCACATTTTGCGGAATAGCTATTCAACTATTCACCGGATTTTTCGCTTATTATAAGGTATTTACCATCCTATTGTCGGGTTTCTTCCCCTTTTCGTCCCGGCGGTTCTGAAAAACAGCCATCCAAAATGATGGTCGAAAATCCGGTCTTTTTTCCAAAAATACCTCCCATTCTTGTAACTATAACTTTATAATAAAATTATATGGAATATTGGGAATACAATTCACCTGCAATATATAACCTGGGAGGGGTTATAGAATGAGCAAAATCATCGGGGATTCATTGCCGCCTGAGCTGTTTGAACTGTTTAAACAGGAAGCAACCACGGTTATAGTATCTACCATCTCGGAAGACGGGTACCCTCATGCCCTGCCCGTGCACCTGTTAACTGCTAAAGATAATAAAACTGTCCGTATGGCCCTTATGAAAGGCCACCAAACTACGCAAAACATTAAAATAAACGGGAAAGCCTTTATTACTGTGCTGGAAGGTCCGGACATTGCGCTAGGTATTAAAGGCACTGCCAGAATTGTCAGAGAACCTATGGAAGGCAACGCTGCCATGGTAATGGTTGAATTCAATGTGGAAGAAGTAAAAAGCGATACCACTCCGACAGTTGTAGTTGTCCAGGGAGTCCGTACTTTACACCGGTCAGCCAAAACAGCGCAGTTTTTCCGGACCATGTTCGACGAACTAAAGTTCTAGTGCTCTACCGGCATTTTTCACAGTACCCGTAAAACTTGAGGTGATGGTCCGTTATTTTGAAGTTGCTTTTCCTGGCGATGGCTTCTTCCAATGACTCCAGCAAATCATCCTCAAATTCTAACACCCTGCCGCACCTGGTACAAATAAGGTGATGGTGATGGTGAACTTCATTCTGCGCTAATTCATACCTGCTACGCCCGTCGCCAAAGTCCATCCGCTGCAGAACATCAAGTTCATACAGCAGGTCTAAAGTACGGTATATAGTGGCCATACCTATTTCCGGATCCGTTGCTTTTACGATCCCATAAACATCCTCGGCGCTTAAATGACGGTCCGGATTGGCCCGAAAGACCTCCACTATGGTTTTCCGTTGCGGGGTCAGTTTGTAATCTTTTTCCGCCAGTTTTTTGGCTATATCTTCCATAGTATGAGTCATCGGCAAACCACCTCAAGAACATTTTTCTTTAATCAGGCACTGCGAACAGTTCCCCTTGCACCCCGGCTGGATAAGCAGGGTATTGCAGCGGGGACATCTGGTTGTTTTTGAATCTGAAATAAGAATTTTACAATTCGGGCAGGTTACTTTAATGTTTTCTCCATGCATAGGCAACATTCCTTTACACTAAGTTTCTAAGGTTTTTGAAGGAATTATTTTGTTGGCCACAGACACAATTGCCATTACTGCCAGGAAAACAAGGATAATACTGCCACCGCTAACAAAGGCCTTGGGACCGCTGAATAACTTAAACAACTGATTGACTATTCCGCCAACAAAGAAGGCAATCCCCAGAATGGTTATCCAGGTTATGGCAGCTTCTTTTTTGCCACGTTCTTTAAAAATAACCATAGCTGAAGCTATGCAGGGCACAAATATTGTAATGGTGATTAGGGCCACTATCGTCTGGGACGGAGAAAGGTCTAAACTTGCTAAACCGGCAGCGCCGAAATCCCGGCGCACAAAACCCATGATAAAAGCATTGGCAGCTTCCTTAGGCAGGCCTAACCATCCCACTGTAAGGGGTGATAAAAGCCCTTGCAAAACCCGTAATATACCTGTCACGTTTAGGATACCAATAATTAAGGCGCCTAATGCAAAGAGAGGCGTGGCTTCTTTCAAAAACATATAAGATTTGGTCACTGTTTTGGTAACAACATTATTCAACCTGGGCACCCGCAGCGGAGGCAGATCAATTAAGAATTCGCTTGATCTTCCCGGCAAAACACGGTTCATGATCGTTCCTACAGTAACCAGCAAAGTCAGAATTGCGGCAACGTAAACCCCTACATAAGCTGCAGGCATCCCCGCCAGCATACTGACAACTACAGCTAACTGGGCCGAACACGGTATAGCCATGGCCAGCAGGAAAATGGCGATTCTGCGTTCCCTGTCGGAACCCAGCAAACGGGTAGTAATGGTCGCCATCGTAACACAACCAAAACCCAGAATAATGGGTATAACGGCCCTTCCATTTAGACCGATGCCGCTTAATATACGGTCAGTCAGAGTAGCAATGCGAGGCAGGTAACCGGAATCCTCAAAAGCTGATAAAACCAGATAAAATCCGACCACAAGTGGTAACAGGAGGCCAAGTATATATGTTACTGTCATGGTCAGCACACCGAATTCTCCAATTAATAAAGTACCTATAACTGACTGCTCACTGAAAATTTTCGAAACCAAACCCCTGATAAAAGGTTCGTACATGCCCTGCATGACAGTTTCTTCCGTAAATCCAACTACCGTCCCGGCAATAAAAACACCAATTAACTCATACATTCCCCACAGAGCCAGTATGAGGAGCGGAATGCCTGTCCAGGGCCTGATCATCAATCTGCCCAAAATGGTGGAAAATGATGCTCCTTTATTGGATTCACTGACAACATGGCTGACAATGTCGTTAACTCTTTCACGCCTTTTAATGTAAAGCTTTTCTCTTTTATCTCCCGGCGCAATACCATGCCTTTCTGCAATAATTGGGTCTCCTTCAAGAATAAGTAAAGCTTCGCCCTGGCTGCCTACCCTGTCAACAAGTGTATTCAGTTGTTTTTGCAGCTCATGGTCAATGTTTCCTTGCCGGGCGCAGCATATTTTCTTTTTCAGCTCCTCCAGGCCGATCTTTTCCGTGGCTACCGTGGGAATAACAGGGACTCCCAGCAGATCGCTGAGCAGGTCAACATCTATTTTCCGCCCCTGTCTTTCAGCTTCGTCCAGCATGTTCAAGGCTACTACTACGGGCACACCCGTATCTATAATCTGCTGAGTCAGGAACAAATCTCGTTCAAGGTGTACGGCATCCACTATGTTGATAACCACATCGGCATTAAGAATAATATCCCGGGCAATCCTTTCTTCGTCGTTAAAAGATGAGATACCGTATACTCCGGGTGTGTCAATAACTACATCGTTACCGAATTTACCGTGGGAAATTTCCAAAGTTGTTCCCGGATAATTGGAAACATCCACATACATGCCTGTTAAGGCATTGAAAAAGACCGATTTGCCCACGTTGGGATTGCCAGCCAGGACAATTTTTTTCGCGTCTGACGGAATTTCTATTTTGAGACCTGAATCATGACAATGCATAGCAATCACTCCTTCGACTGTCGCGATGGTTTTTGGACGTATATTTTAGCTGACCAGTTCTACATCGATGTTCCGAGCTAATTTCCTGCCGATAGCAATTTCCTGGTTCTTTTTGCTGACTACAACAGGGCCGGCGGGAATTACCTCTTCACACCTCACAATTTCTCCTTCCGCGATACCAAACCTGATGGCTTGCGCCCTGACCAGAGCATCTTTAATGAATTTAATTTTAATGGTTTGCCCTTTTTTGCACATATCCAGATTCATAGCAGCCGCCTCCCATAGGTTGTGATTGATAATCATTCTCAATGGAGATGCAAAAAATAAAATCCATTGATATTGATTCTCAATTACAAATATATATCATGATTCTACTGTTGTCAATAAGCTACAACCATCGGGAAAGCAGATTTAATACTTTTTTAACAATTAGCCTTCATATACTCAACTATAAGGTTGTCTATTCTGCAGCTACACGCGTAAACTTCAGGGTCAGAAAAGCTGAAGTTTTTTATGGCCGCAAGTAATGCCAGTTTATCCTGCAACCTTTTTATCTCTGTTTCCAGGCGTATTTTATCCATGGCCTGTTCCCTCCTGCCGGTTAAATCTCCTGTAGCCGGTCACGTTTAACTCATTTTTGTTATATTCTATTGGATTCAAAACCTTGCTATAACCGAAAAGATTCCTGTTTACTGTCGAATTTTGTTTTCCAAGTATCTTACCAGCGGCTACAGTATTTTCCTGGCAATCCTACTTAGCTGCTCCAGATTTCTACATTCCAAGACCCTTTTGCAAAAAGGAGCATAGGTTTTCATAATGCTGTCTTCGGAATCCCAGACCTCTGCCCGTTCAGGGTTTAACCAAATGATAGTTTTCACCCGGTCTTTTAACTTTTGTAGATATTCTGACTGATGAGGCCGGTAATTGTTGCGGCTGTCGCCAATAATCAGTAAAGTCACCTTTCTGTTAAGCTGTTCGCTATAATTTTCATACAGCTCCCGGAAAACCTCTCCGTAATCCGAAAAACCCGTTTTTGAAAATTTCAGGCTATTATACATTTCCTTTATCGCTTCGTTTATTTCCCTGTTTTGAAAACATGCGGTAGCTTCAGCGATAGTATCAACAAAAACAAAGGACCGTACGTGCAAAAACCGGCTCTGGATAGAGTACATCAACTGCAGCATAAATTCACTGAACCGTTTGACAGAGCCTGATACGTCACAAAGTACCCAAAACTCGGGCCTGGCAGGAACTGTATCCCGATAGGCGGGCTTAATCGGCACTCCACCGGTGGACATTGATTTGCGAATAGTCCTCTGCAGAGCTACAGTTCCCTTTTTGGCAGCTTTTTTCCGGAATTTTGCCCTGCTGGCTAACTGATGGCCCAAGCGGGAGATTTTTTTGTGCATTTCCTCAACCTGGTTTTCACTCAATAGAAAAAAATCTAATGTATTCAGGTTTTCCCTTTCCAACACAACTGTTAACGCCTTTTCGCCAAAACGAGCGATAAGTTTTTCCTCCAGAGCCTGCCTGAGTTCTTCCTCCAATTCGGTCAGCCGGGCCTGCCATACCCACCACAAATCTCCGCCCGCTTTCTCAGCTTCTTTCTCCAACTGATTTATGCCCATGTTCCACTCAAGATAAACTTTGACCTTTCTCACCAACTCATCAATATCAATAATGCTTTCCTGTTGCAAGTCACATAGGCTTTTAAGCCCTTTATCTATGTATGCCCGGTACAGACTATGGTCGCCAAGCCTAATCAGATGGACAAAAACATCTTTATAACTCCCGCTGTCACCCGCTCCCTGCCCTGTTCCGGCATGGGTAAAGAAGTTTTCTGCAAAATTTTCGGTAGCCATTAATTCCCTGCGCTGGCGGGCAATTTCGCCATAACCGCGATGAGCGCCGGCTTCGTTTTCAGGCAGCATCAGTAATCGCTCAAAAAAGATGGCAAAAAGCTTGTCAAAGGTCCTAGAAAAGGCATGGTCCTTGACAAGGGTAGATTTTAACGTTTGATAAAAAACCGGCTTGCTCAGTCCCGTTAACCTTAACCCTTTCAGGCAATCATTTACTTCTGAAACAGAAACCTTTATCCCAGCTTTCCGCAGCAATCTGCAAAAATATAAAATTTGCTCCTCCATGCCAACCTTCCCCAAACAGCATCCTTGTACGCTAAAATTTTTTTAACCAAGGAGACCGAAAATACGATCCTGTATCTTTTCCACATCCTGTTGGTACTTGATTAACAAATTAATTGTATTTTCCACTGTTCTGGCGTCCAGATTTTTAACGCCCATCAAGATCATGGTTCTGGCCCAGTCTAGGGTTTCGCTGATGCTGGGAGCTTTTTTCAAAGGGATTTTGCGCAGGGCCTGGACAAAATGTACTATTTCTTTGGCGAGGTCCTGAGAAATGCCTGGCACTTTAAGGCGGACTATGGCCAGTTCCCTTTCAAAGGAGGGGTAATCGATATAAACATGTATGCAGCGGCGTTTCAGGGCATCACTGAAATCCCTGTAGTTATTGCTGGTGAGAACAACAATAGGTATTGACCGGGCTTTTATCGTTCCCATCTCCGGAATGGAAACCTGATAATCAGACAGGACTTCCAGAAGAAAGCTTTCAAATTCCTCGTCGCTCTTATCCAACTCGTCAATTAACAGGACAACGGTTTTCGGCGCCTGGATGGCTTTTAACAGCGGCCGTGGCAGGCAAAATTCCTCGGAAAAAATGCTCTTTTTCGTATCTTCCCATGACCTGTCCGTCAGGTGATTCGCTTGTATTCTAAGCAGTTGCTTCTGGTAGTTCCATTCAAAAAGGGCCTTTGATTCATCCAATCCCTCATAACATTGTAACCGAATCAAATCAGTTTGCAAGGCAGACGCAACTGCCTTGGCCAGTTCAGTCTTGCCAACACCGGCCGGCCCTTCTACCAGCAACGGCTTATTTAATTGAACGGCCAGAAAAACCGATGTGGCCAGTTTTTCATCAACAAGGTAATTTACTTCAGATAGGCGTTCCATCACATCATTAACTGTTTTAAACATGGTAAGTTTACCTCACTTAGGCAAGTTCTCACTAAAAACCCACTAACACAAAGTTAGTGGGGTATTATTAAAATTTATGAAAGCTTGGAAGGATCAAAAATCGAAGTATACAGGTTCCAATCGCAATCCTGGTCACCGTCCAGCCAGTGCATGAGATACTCCAATTTTTCCCTGCTCGGGCGGTACATATCAAAAATCAGCCCCACATTATGATAACTAACCAGATTATATAGAACCTCCGTAACCAATTCGTCGCTTGTTTCCACATTGTCAGCAATCATTTCATAAGCCCACTGGGAAACTTCTTCCGTGGATATATGGCCGGATAGGTAATCCTCCAACACTTTCTTGATAGTTTCTCTGGTGATCAATTTGAACCAAAACCCCCTCACCAAAACTGAAGTTCAGTACTATTATAACATTTACCAGGATGACATGCCAATTAATTGCGCAGTTACAAACTATAGTTAGGCGCTTCTTTCGTAATTTGCACGTCATGGGGATGACTTTCCTTGAGACCGGCCGTGGTAATACGCATAAATTTGGTATTTTTACGAAGAGCCTCAATGTTGGGAGTACCGCAGTAACCCATTCCTGCACGCAAACCGCCTATCAATTGGTAAACCGTTTCCGAAAGAGGCCCCTTATAGGGAACGCGCCCTTCAATGCCTTCCGGCACCAGTTTTTTCTCGTCTTCTTGGAAATACCTGTCCTTACTGCCGGCCTTCATGGCGCCTAAAGAGCCCATGCCCCGGTAAACCTTAAAGCTTCTACCCTGGTAAATTTCAATATCTCCCGGGCTTTCCTCCGTTCCGGCAAAGAGACTGCCAATCATAACCACATTGGCGCCGGCGGCAATGGCTTTCACAATATCTCCTGAATACTTAATACCACCGTCAGCAATGATAGGTATACCGTGCTTTTCAGCTTCTTCCGCGCAGTCCATGATAGCGGTGATCTGGGGTACACCAATGCCGGCGACCACCCTGGTGGTGCATATAGAACCGGGACCAATACCTACCTTGATACAGTCCGCTCCGGCCTTTATCAAGTCCACTGTGGCCTCGGCCGTGGCCACGTTGCCGGCAATGACATCCACATCAGGGTATTTCTTTTTAATCATGTATACGGCATCCAGTACGCCCCGGGAATGGCCGTGAGCGGTATCGACGGTTATTACATCTACTTTGGCATCCACCAGTGCGCTGACTCTGTCCATCATATCTTTGGTAACACCTACAGCCGCGCCAACGACCAGCCTGCCTTTGTGGTCTTTTGCCGAATTGGGATAACGGCGAGCTTTTTCTATATCTTTAATGGTAATTAAACCTTTAAGGTTAAAGTTTTCATCCACAATAGGAAGTTTTTCCACTTTATGTTTCTGCAGGATGGCTTTAGCCTCTTCCAGGGTAGTCCCTACAGGAGCAGTGATAAGGTTTTCCCTGGTCATTACTTCACCAATGGGCCGGTCATAATTTTCCACAAAACGTAAATCCCGGTTAGTGAGAATACCTACCAGTTTATTATTAACCGTAATGGGCACGCCGGAAATTCTATACCTTTCCATGAGGCTTAAGGCTTCCCTGATGGAGTTTTCCGGTGAAAGATAGATAGGATCGGTTATAACCCCGTGTTCAGACCTTTTCACCCTGTCCACTTCCAGAGCCTGCTGGTCGATGGACATGTTTTTATGAATGATACCTATACCGCCTTCCCGGGCAATAGCAATAGCCAGCCTGGATTCAGTAACCGTATCCATCCCGGCGCTCATTAACGGGATATTGAGTTTGATTTTTTTTGTCAGGTATGTAGAGGTATCAACATCCTTGGGCAGTACTTCCGACTTGGCCGGAATTAACAGGACATCGTCAAAGGTTAAACCTTCTTTTACTATTCTTTCTTCCCTCATTGCCGTTCCCCTTTCCCCTAGTCTATAAATTTAATATTTGATTATTATATCACAAATTGGTAATTACTTCTACAGCCAAAAAAACTTTTTTCGACAAAAATAGTTATCTCCACATATAAAACCGGATTTGTCCGTTATCAATCCATTTTCTGATTTTTTTCTTTAAAAATTCCCTGACCATCTTGCGGGTGGGAGGAAGTAGAAAAAGAAATCCGGTAATGTCTGTCAGTAAGCCCGGTGTAATCAGCAATATACCGCCTACCAGGACCAACAGGCCGTCCAATAGATGATTGCCAGGTACCTGGCCATATTCCAGTTCCCTGCGAATGGCCCGGATAACCTGCAGTCCTTCCCTTTTGGCCAGGAAAGCCCCAATCAAACCTGTACCGAAAATGAGGGCAAAGGTAACTCCGATACCCGTTATGCGGCTTAGTTCGATGTAAATTAGTATTTCCAGTACCGGGACAGTTATAAATAAAAGAAACAACCGTGACATTCTTTTCCTCCGGAGACAGTTTTAAAGTATAAATATTAATGAACAATCGAGGGCACACTATCGAAAAAACAATGGGAGCGTCGAATTTTATGAAAAATATCGGTGAGCAAGAAAACAATAAAATTCCCTGCAACTACTCCTTTTTCTTCTATGAACATCCCGTTTATTCCTCCAATATGATTTATGGAATTGAACGGGATATACCGGAAGAACCGGAAGAAGAAAAGACTGCGGCAGACGAGCCAATAGAAAGTTGGGGTTGGGTCAATAATGTGGACAAAGACTTTTAGTCTTGTCCAATTGTTGAACCCAGCCCCTTTCGTTCAAATTGATTTCTCAGATAATAAATTGTTTTTTCCGTAACCCCGAATTCCTCGGCCATTTCTATGTCCGATTTGTTTTGGGCCAATCCGTCTATGAAACTATCAAAATCAATCCCGACCTCATCGGTCATCTCTATGAGACTTGGCCCTGCGCTCCAAGGCACCCTACTGCGAATAAATTCTTCCATCGTAAATAAATCTCCCTTCTGCCTTATTTACCAGTTATTTTAACCAAATAACCCGGTTATAATAACTGCATCAGCATATAGGGAGAAAAAAAACAATAATCCGCACTTATAGTTTACCAAAAACACTATGTCGATAATTGTCGGGGTTTTACTTGCCGAATAGGGAAACTATATCAAATTGTCGTACATCGACGATACCCTTGTCCGTTATTTTCAGTTCCGGAATTACTGGCAGCGCCATAAAAGAAAGAGTCATAAAGGGCGCATCCAAATGGCAGCCAAGGTTAGCCGCTTCCCTATTTAAATTTTGCTGTCTGGCGGCAACTTCTTCCACCCTCAAATCTGACATAAGCCCTGCAATTGGTAATGGTAATTCCGCTTTGATCTGGCCGTTATGCACTACCACCTGTCCTCCGCCCATGTCAGCAACCCTGGTAATGGCTGTATAAATATCCTCATCATTACATCCTACAACAATGATATTGTGGCTGTCGTGGGCAACACTGCCGGCCAGGGCGCCTTCTTTAAGACCAAATCCCTGAACCAGTCCTACCCCGACATGGCCGGTTCCTTTATGGCGTTCCACGACACAAATTTTCAGAATGTCCCTGCTGACATCCGGAACAATCTCGCCCTTGTCAACCTTGACCGCCAGGATACGTTTTTCTGTAAAAATCTGTCCCGGTACCACCCCTATAACTTTAGCAATACCTCCTGCTGCCTTTATTTTTAACCGGTGTTTATCCAGATTTACAGGTAGTCGATTAAAGGTGGTCATACTCATTTGTACGGGTTCCATGGTTTTACCTTGCTGGGCTACCAGCTTCCCGTTTTTGTAAACTTTGTCCACCTTAAACTCTACCAGGTCCTCAAAAACTACCAGGTCAGCTTTATAACCCGGCGCAACGGCGCCATGACCTGCCAGTCCGAAATACCGGGCAGGGTTAATGGTTACCAGCGAGATGGCTGTAACCGGGTCTAATCCTTTGCGTACTGCTTTTTTCAACAGGTAGTTCAGATGACCCCTGCTCAAAATTTCGTTGGGTGGCAGGTCGTCGGTGACAAACATACAATAACGGGCTGTCCAGTTGTTCACCAGCGGCAGCAGTTGTTCCATGTTTTTGGCGGTTGAACCCAGCCTAATCATAATATGCATGCCGCGGGCCAGTTTTTCCCTGGCCTCTTCCAGTGTAGTACATTCGTGGTCAGACCTTATGCCCATACCGGCATAAGCGTTTAACTGTTTCCCTGAAACTCCGGGGGCATGGCCGTCTATCACACGTCCGGCAGCGGCCCGTAATTTTTTTAACACCTCCGGTTCACCCGAAATAACTCCCGGATAGTTCATCATTTCCCCCAGACCCAGTACTCTGGTGTTGTTTAAAAGCGGCTTCATTTCATCAGCCGTAAGCTCAGCGCCTGAGGTTTCCAGGTAAGTGGCCGGCACACATGAGGGCAGCATAACGTAAATATCAATGAGGGATTTTTTGCCTGATTCAATCATAAATTTTATTCCCTCTATGCCCATGACATTGGCAATTTCATGGGGGTCGGTTACCACTGCTGTTGTTCCAAAAGGAAGTACCGCCCTGGCAAATTCGGCAGGTGGCAACATAGAACTTTCGATATGTATATGGCCGTCAATTAACCCCGGTGCCACGTATCGGCCGCCCAGGTCTATGATTTCGCGGGCTTCATAATCACCGGCGCCGACAACCAGGCCGTCATAAAAGGCTATTGATGTTTTTTCAATGTTTCCGGTAAAAACGTTGACCTGCCGGCAGTTTTTCAGAAGCATGTCCGCTTCTTTTTCGCCCCGGGCAACCTTTAAAAAAGCCTGTCTGCGCATGTCTTGTCCCCTCTTGCTTATTTTTGCCAGTATTCACGAATTATGTAATCAGGCACACTGGCTATGAACCTTTCCAGCATAAGAAACAACACCGTTAAGTCGTCAAGCTGACCAAAAAAAGGCACAAAGTCGTTAATAAAGTCCACCGGCAAGAAAAAATAAACCAACGGACCACCGACAAAAAGCGCTTTTTTCCACCACTCCACCCTTTTATCCCATATCAGATGCCAGACCAGTGGCGCCGATTTGGGGATGTTGAGTAAAATTTTTAGGCGCCGCGTGACAGAGGAGTCTAACCACGGCATAATAACACCTCCTGTATCATTTTACGCCGGCCACGATAAAATGATACTCTTTAAAACAGGTGGCTGGTATCGTTTAAAGCGCATAAAATAGCCCGTTTTTCCGGGAAAACTTCTATTATATTCAGACATACATTATCCTGTTTTAACTTCCAGTAATCGTTAAAATCCATACCTAAAATTCCGGCAATGATGGTGCGGTTAGTACCACCGTGAGCCACTATAACAATGTTCTCCCCGGCATGCTTTTCCACCAGTTGCCAGAACATGCCGTTGGTCCGGTTAACCACCTCTTCCAGACATTCGCCGCCGGGAATTTTTGTTTGCCACGGGTTTTTCCGCCAGTTCAGCATCACCTCTTCGTAGGCTGCGACTATTTCGACGTAAGTCAACCCCTCCCAACAGCCAAAATTGGTTTCCCGGAATTCCCGTAAGGTAATAACCTGCTTATTATGGTGTCTGGCAATAGCCGCTGCCGTTTCCCGGGCCCTCGACAAATCGCTGGAATAAACAGCATCAATTTTTTCCTTAGCCAGCCTGAGACCGATTTTTTCGGCTTGTTTTTTTCCTTCGTCGTTTAAAGGCACATCTTTATGTCCCTGGTATTTTAAAGATTTATTCCAATTGGTCTCACCGTGCCTGACCAGATAAATCCTTACCATATCGTCCATAAGCAATTTCCTTTCCCGTCCTGATAAACATACCCTCGCAATGTTTCGACAAATATATATTCTCTGTATCTGCCACCCTGTCCTGCCTGAAGTATGGAATGACATTACAAATTTACCGTTTCCGGCAAGGCCTGTAGCAGCATGTTGTTATCATCCCTTTTTCTAACCGCTACCCTGATATACCCGCAACCGAGATTCTTATAACTGCTGCAATCCCGGACCAGAATACCTTTTTTGCCCATCATTTCAGTAATTTCTGTAGATGTCCGGCCTGTTTTGCTTACATCCACAAAGACGTAATTGGCCGATGGAGGATAAGGATGCAGTCCCGCTATTTTTTTTAGTTGTTCATACAGGTATAGTTTTTCCTTCTGCACCATATTTACAGTATCCTGCATGTATTTTTCATCCTTCAGCGAGGCAACACCTGCTATCTGGGCCAAAACATTTACATTCCAGGGGTCTTTATGGGACATCATTTTACTGACCAGGGACCTATTGCCCAAACCGGCGCCCAGTCGCAGGCCCGGCAGGGCATGAAACTTGGTCAGAGAATACAAAATAAAAAGGTTTTCATACCTCTTTATCAGGTCCATCACGGAATATAAAGTTTTTTCGGCCAGAAAATCAATAAAGGCTTCATCAACGATAACCCAGACATTTTTCTTGCGGGCTTCCCTGATAATATATTCCAGTTCTGCCCGTCCAGTAAGCTGGCCGGTGGGGTTATTGGGGTTGCAGATAAAAACTGCGTCCACATTTTTCAATGTGTTCACCACCTGGTCCACATTTAAAAGAAAATTCTCTTCCCTGTTTAACGGAAGAGACTTTATTTGACAGCCTGCCGATATGGCGGCTGCTTCATATTCGCCGAAGGTGGGCGCCGGAATCAAAACTGCCTGGGGCTTCAGTACGTGCATTAATATAAATATCAGTTCCACTGCCCCGTTGCCCATTATGATGTTCTCTAATGGGAGTCTGATATATTCTGCCAACGCCCGTCTTAATTCCAAACAATCCGGGTCCGGGTAATGGGCAACCCGGTCCAAACTGTTCCGGATAGCCTCCAGGGCCTTGGTGCTGGGACCAAGAGGGTTGATATTAGCGCTGAAATCGATTAAATCACTGATGGCTATTCCATACTTTTCTGCTGCTGCTCGCAGGTTTCCTCCATGCATATGTGGTAGGGTTGCCATAAGCCTTCTCCTTCCCTTTCGACCCAAATTTCGGCGCCGCCTTGAATAACCCGGACCGGTCCCATAACCTGAACGTCAAAGAGGGACAAAACTGTGTTTTTCAGTTTTTCCCAATCAACGCTGTTCCTTCGTTCAAAAAGCATCCCGATAACCGTCCCGCTATGAGCCACATTTACGCCCACGCCGCCGAAATCGGTACACACTTTATGCAGTTCCGCCAGGAGCGGCTTTTCCAGTATCTTTTGATTGGCATAGGCGCTGGTAGTGGCGCATGCACCGACCATTTTCAGGTCGCCCTGGGCCAGAGCCCATTCCAGTTGTTCTAAAGCCTGCATAACGGTCCGTTCGTTGATGCGGTTGAGAAACTTCAGGTTTAACCGGGCATTAAATTCATTGGTATCCACTATACCGCCCGGGTCTATGATTAAAATGTCCAAATCAGGGACTCCTGCCATTGGTCTGCATATTTTACCCCGTAAATGATCAAAAGCCACTATGCCGGGAAACATCAACCCATCGGTAGGCTCTACCGACAAAGCAATCCGGGCTATCTCGCCGGCAGGCACTTTTTTGCCCAGGGCCTGGGCCACTGCCACACAGGCAGCCGTAATATCAGCGGTACTGCTGGCCATTCCCTTTCCTGCAGGCAAATCAGATGTAATATGTACATAACCGCCTATGCCGTCGGCTTCCACCGAGGAAAGCAATTTTCTGACAGCGGCGGCTGTTTTTTCGCGGCCTGCCGGAAGGATAAGTTCATCCATGTCCGGAGATAACTCGACAACAGCCGTTGAATACATGTTTATAGGACATGTGACAAGGAAATTGACTCCGTTCCACAATCCTTGAATCAGCTCACCGCACGTACCGGGAGCCCTGGCCATATATTTCATAGTCTTCCTCCTAAGAGCGATACATTTTTCTAGTATTCTATACCGCGGCGGCTCGTAACACCCTTGTTGATTGGGTGTTTGATTGCTTTCATTTCTGTAACCAAATCAGCAGCATCAATAATTTTCTCCGGAATCCCGCGGCCAGTGAGCACTAATTCCATATGAGCAGGCTTTTTTTCAATGAGTTCCAGGACCTGATCTTCGGAGACCAGGTTGTACCTTAAGGCATTCCCAATTTCGTCCAGAATGAGCAGGTGGCATTCCTCTTTCTGCATGACCTCCCAAGTAAACTGCAGAGCCTTTTGGGCCAGTTCCCGGTCTTCGCGGGAAGGTCCACGGCTTTTTATGAAACATTCACCGCAGCCGCGGCATTTTTCCATACCCTGACGGATTAAAGCGCTATATTTGCAGCCGATGCCAAACTGGTATATTTGCACGTAGGGAAACAGTTTGGCACAGGTGGATAATTCCCCGGCATAACTGCTCCCTTTTAAAAACTGAATTATACAAACCTTATAACCATGGCCGACGGCGCGGAATGCAAGTCCGAGCGCTGCTGTAGTTTTACCTTTTCCGTTACCTGCGTAAACCTGAACGAGACCCAGTTCATTATTATCTGTCATACACTATTCCCTCCTGCCAGCCGGCATTTTTCCAAAAAACTTTTCGCTGCTTCGGTGTTGGTAGCAAAATGAACATGAATATAACTGGCTAAAATATTCCCATCGGCATACCCCGATAGCACCTGTTCCCCAGAGCGGTTGCGAATTACCCGATAGGCAGGTTTTTCCATGTGTTTTTCACAATCTAATTCGGAATAATGAAATTCGTGCCCTTTTAACGTTGTTCCTGCCGGCCCCAGGAGATTGTCCGCAGCACAATAGGCTGTAACGTACCCGAGGCTAACCAGCTTGGGTTTCATTACGCTGATGCCGGGAACTAAGCCCACCAGGGGGTAATGCACCCCTTCAGCAGTGGTGATACCATCCGACAGATACATAAAACCGCCGCACTCAGCATATACAGGTTTTCCGGATAGGCCGAATTCCTTGATTTCTTTTAACATATTTTTGTTGTCTGCCAGTTCTTCCAGGTAAATTTCCGGATAACCGCCGCCTATATACAGGCCATGCAGGTCAGCAGGCAGTCTTTCATCACGCATCGGGCTGAAAGGTATCAATTCAGCGCCCAGATGGCTTAAGATATCCAGGCTGTCCTGGTAGTAGAATGAAAAGGCTTCGTCCCTGGCAATACCGAGGCGCACTCTTGTTTTGCCCGAAATTTCAGGAAAGAGACGTGGTTTCTCCGGCAGTTGCAGTTCAGGAGCTGACCCGGCAACAGTAAGCAATTTTTCCAGGTCAATGTCCTGTTCTATTATATCCACCAGACAATCTATTTTTTCCGGCAGTTGTCGCCCTTCTCCCGTGGGAATTAGCCCCAGGTGCCTGGAAGGAAGTTCCAGTAGTTCGTTTTTCCTGATAGCCCCAACAATAGGGACCCGGCAGTATTTTTCGATAGCTTCGGAAACCAGTCCTAGGTGCCGGTCGCTACCCACCCGGTTCAGGATAACACCGGCAATATTTAAGGCCGGATCAAATTTTTGAAATCCCAATACGACTGCGGCAGCGCTCCGGGCCGTCGAACGGACATCAACTACCAGGAGTACCGGGGTATTGGTAAGTTTCGCTATCTGGGCCGAACTTCCGGCATCGTCAATACCACTGGCCCCGTCGAACAACCCCATGACCCCTTCGATTACATTGATACCGCCCTGCTGCGCCGTGCGGCAGAACAATTCATAGACCTTGTCTTGGCTGAGCATCCAGCAGTCCAGGTTCCGCCCCGGGTTTCCCGTTGCCACCGCATGGTAACTGGGGTCTATATAATCGGGCCCAACTTTAAAAGGGTTTACTTTATAGCCTTTTTTCTTTAACAGGCCCATAATGGCTGTTGTAATTGTGGTTTTGCCGGAGCCGCTATGGGTTCCGGCAATGAGTATTCTTGGTGCTTTCATAACAGGTTTCCTTTCGCGAATGTGTGAATGATTTGCTCCATTAGAAAATAAACGGCAGAACCTATTACCAGAGCCAGGAATGACCCGATAATGATCATTTCCAGAGCTTCCAGTATTTTTCTGGGTTCTAAAGGATAAAGAGGGTCGCCCATATAGGCGCGGAAGGATTTTTCTCCCCCATATACATTAAAACCTCCCAGCCTGATGCCCAGCGCCCCGCTGATGACTGATTCCGGAATACCCCCGTTAGGGCTGGGGTGACTGGCGGCATCGCGGTGCATGATATAAAAGGCTTTTTTGGCGTTGCGTCTGGTCAGGAATGCTACCGCTATCAGAAGGTAGCCACTGATGCGCGCCGGAATATAGTTAACCAGGTCATCCAGCTTGGCCGAGACCCAACCGAAATTGATGTATTTTTCGTTTTTATATCCCACCATGGAGTCCAGGGTGTTAATCGCTTTATACGCAAGGGCCAGGGGGGCCCCCCCCAGGAAGGCGTAGAAAAGCGGTGATAGAATACCGTCCACAAAATTTTCGGCCACACTTTCCACAGCGGCTCTGGTTACTTCCGCTTCGTCCATGTTCTGGGTGTCCCGGCTCACCAGCCAGCCCACCATCTCCCTGGCTTTGGGCATGTTTTTGCTGACCAACTCGTCAAAAACTTGCCTGGCTACTTTATACAAAGTCTTGACGGACAAGCAGCTAAAGATCAGGAAGACCTGCACCGGCGCTGCCAGAAAGGGATGAAGGGAACGGGCAGCCCATAAGACCAGTTCTGTTATACCATAGGTTCCTCCTACAATAAAGAGGGTAAGCAAAAAACCTGCCCTTTTATCCCCCAAGACCGGAGATACCCAGCGCCGCAAAATAGCTTCCGCTTTGTCTATAGTTTTGCCGATAATGACCACCGGATGAGGGATGATAGTAGGGTCACCAAAGATTAAGTCCAGGAGATAGGCCACCCAAATCTGCAGTACCATCGCAATTAAGCCTCCAGGCCCATAATCTTGTAAATAAGGTCTATGTTCATACTGGCCCGTACCACATCGGCCAGTTTGTTAAAATCACGCTCACGCTGTTCCTTTACTGTAAGAACTTCATCTTCCACCAATGGTTCCCAGCCTTTTTCCTCTCTGATCAGGTTTATTACATGCCTGCGAAATGCGTCATTGTCAAAAATCCCGTGGATATAGGTGCCGAAAACCCGTCCGTCTTCGCTGACTGCTCCGTCCAACACATTGGTTTCCCGTGTGGAGCGTTCAAATATGCGGAAAGCCGGCAGGATACCTTCCCCTATAGTAGACCTGCCCATGTGGATTTCGTATCCAGTTACTTTTTGACCGGTCAAACCCTCCATGAAACAGCCGTGGCCCAAAACTTCAGCCTGGACTTGAGTGGTGATTTTCTCCGGTTCAAATACTGTCACCATATTCAGCAAGCCAAGGCCCTTCAGTGATTCAATTTCCGACTCGGTATGTAGCGGGTCATGAAGTTCTTTGCCCAGGATCTGAAAACCGCCGCAAATTCCGATGACCGGCTTGCCTTTTTTCCTGGACTCGATTATTTTCTGGGCTAATCCCGTTTTTTCCAGAAATACCAGGTCCTGAATAGTGTTCTTGCTGCCGGGAATAATAACCAGGTCCGGATCACCGAATTTATCGGCCTTGCCCACGTAACGCAAGTGCACGTCAGGTTCGTCCTCCAAAGGGTCAAAATCGGTAAAATTGGAGATATGGGGAAGCTGAATAACCACAACGTCTATCTTATTCGGCAATTCTTTTAAACCGGCCTCCAGAGTATCTTCCGGTATTGTGTCTTCTTCTTGGACACGGAACCCTGTAAAGTAGGGAACTATTCCCACAACGGGTATCCCTGTTTTCTTTTCCAGGAAATCAACAGCCGGTTGGAACAGTTTTACGTCCCCTCTGAACTTATTTATCACTATTCCCGCTACCCTTTTGCGGTCATCAGGATCCAGCAGCTCCAGGGTGCCGACTACGGAAGCCAGAGCTCCGCCTTTATCAATGTCGGCTACCAGCAACACAGGACAGTCGGCCATACGGGCAATCCTCATGTTGACTATTTCTGTGTCCTGCAGGTTGACTTCCGCCGGGCTGCCGGCCCCCTCTATAACAATGATGTCAAACTGCTCCTTCAGTTTATTTAAGGATTCTTCAATGACTCCCAGCGCTGTCATGTTGTAGGACCGGTGGTATTCCTGGGCCGACATGTTACCCACAGGTTTGCCTAAAACGATGACCTGCGAGGTGGCCTGCCCGGTAGGTTTCAAGAGGACAGGGTTCATGAGCACACTGGGCTCCAGCCCGGCAGCCTCGGCCTGGACTACCTGGGCCCGTCCCATTTCGCCTCCGTCTTTGGTCACGTATGAGTTAAGAGCCATGTTTTGTGATTTGAAGGGAGCAACTTTGTAACCATCCTGTAAAAATATCCGACATAAAGCTGCCACCAACACGCTTTTACCAACGTGGGAACCTGTTCCCTGAAACATAATACATTTAGCCATATCAATCTACTCTCCCAATCTCATTTAATATTTTTTTGCCCATTTCTTTTATTTCCACCGGTATCCCGGCAATCACCAGATATACCCGGTCTGCTGCTCCAGCCATAATCTGGTTGGCCCTGCCTACAATTTCCTGGTATTTGCGGGATAACCTGTCGGCAGGTATCAATCCCAAACCAGATTCGTTGGAAACTACTACCAGCGTTGTACCTGTCTCCCTGGCAGCGGCAACAATTTCAGATATCTGCCGGAGCATTCTTTCCTCTTCTGCTTTAAATTCTTCCTCATGTTCCGGCAGTTCCTGCCGGAACATGAGATTGACTAATAAGAAGGTCAGACAGTCAAGCAAAATCACATTTCCAGGCTTCCCTTCGCGCCGGACGGCATCTGCTACGTTAAAGGGTTCTTCTACATTTAGCCATGATGCCGGACGCCTTGCACGGTGGATTTTCACGCGCATTTCCATTTCCGGGTCCTTTACCAGCGCTGTAGCTATGTAAACGACCGGTTTGCCTAATCCGGCAACCAGGGCTTCAGCAAACTGGCTTTTCCCGCTTCTGGTACCGCCCGTTACAAGTATGATCTCTCCCTGCGCTTCATTTTTTGTCATATCGTTCCTCCAAAAAAATTAATCCTCAATAAGCATGAGGATTAAGTCCGCTAATACAGGCAAAAAGCCCGCCAATATCGAACCCAATCCCTTTCTCGCGAAGGTATTGTGTTCACCTCCAGTCGGGTATCCTGGCTCCCGGATCTTCAGAGTTCCTTGCGCCTTCCCTATTTGCGCAAAATAAGTGGCATATGCAAGGGCCCTCCCCGGTTACAGTGGCGGAGACCGCTCAGGATTGTCACCTGATTCCCCGGAAAATTTCTGAAGGCAACCTTGTTAAAATTGTTATTATTATTTTTTTATTCTACAAAATGCAAGCAATTCCTTCTTCAAAAATTTTTTTGAAAAAACAATATGATTGCCGCCTATGGCCTTTAATGCTATACTCATTCTGTATAGCCTATGGCCTTTAATGCTATATTCATTCTGGATAGAGGATGTGAAAATGATGTGGCGCAGAATAAGGCAATTTGTTGCAGCATGTAAGGCAGAAATTACCCCTGCTGATGAAGCTTTTACATCAGATTTTCTTAATCCTGTGGAAAAGTCCCTTTTTGACCGGCTTGATGCTGTAACGGCTTCACACAGTATTAACACAGCCAGAACAGTTCTGCGCTTGGCTCAGTCTTATAACCTTTCTGCCACCGAAAAGCAACATGCAGTTAAAGGCGCCCTGCTGCATGACATAGGTAAAAGCCTGGTCAAAATAACCAAGTTCTATAAAGTTTTTTATGTTTTGCTGGGCAGGTTTTTATTTATCGGCACATGGAAACCTCCGCATACCATAGCCGGAGTTAATAAATTTCTCTATACCATGTATGTGGCCAAAAACCATGCCAAATTAGGCGCAGACCTGGCCGAAAAGGCAGGGTTGGATAGCAGGCTGGTCCGACTTATCCTGTATCACCACGCTGAAAACAGTACCGACCCAATTATCAATATTATCAGAGAAGCCGATGAACTGAACTAGTCTCCTTCAAGTAACCTATACCCCAGTTTATTTTGTGCTGCAAAACCTTGCCAGGTGGTTCTCAAACCGCTATGGAGGCCAAGCAACCGTTGCTTCAAGGTTACGGGCGGAGACAGTGTAAACTCCGTTCGGTTGAAATCACTGAACCCGGCCGAATCGTCATCCTGACTTGCGGCCGGGTTTCCGGCGTCCGTGCCGGAAACAGTGATTTCAAGCCCTCACTGTCGTTAACACTGTCTACCCACCCTTCACCAAGTCGCAACTTATTGTTTGACCTCCATAGCGGTATCTTCTTTTATCCTTAAAGCGATGGTTGTTTCACCATGCAAGGCCTACTTGCAACGAGGAGGGGTGGGGTTCTCGGGCTACCGTTAAGGAGCGACTGCGCCCGCAAAACCGCAGCCAGGCGGGCAGGGAGTTCCCGCATGTTTGAAGATGGCGAAGGCCGCCGGGAAGTCATGCACTCAAGTTAAGTTGAGTGGCTGGACGGGAGGCGGCCTGGCTTTCGAGAAATGCAACTTGAGCCATCGAGTTCGGGAACACTGCCTGCCTGGCCAGGGTTTGCAGCATAAAGCTCCTTGGTTGCGGAGAACCCCACCCACCTCTCCATAAAACTAACGGACTTAAAATTTAAGCTGCACGAAAGGTAAACCTGCAAAACACCCAACCATACCTTCCTACTGATTTCAGCCAGTTAAACACCGGTCAACGTTACTTGACGGGGAACTGGGTTAAGTAAGAAGGTTGTTCCGATCACCGGTTTTTTAACCTGGCCATTAGCCGGTCTAGCAGGTGGGGTAAAGGACCTTCTTCGGCGCCGACCACTTCTATGCCCGCTCTGTTAACAGGCAGCAGCAGCTTGGGGGCAGGACTCGATGCTATTGCCTCAGCCATGCGCGGAGTCAGCTCTCCCAGCATGGAATTGGCTACAATTATGGAAATGGTCCCGATAATTAAATCTACTTTGTTGGCGTTACAAACAATAGCGTTTTCTCCCGAAGCGCCTTCGTTAGCCCCTGCTTTTAGCATTGCCGAGGTAGCCATGGCATTGGTTCCCAGGGCAATTATTTCTGTTTCTTCCGGAAGCTCTTTGCGTAAGCGTTCCACTATATATTTCCCGAATCCGCCGCCTTGCCCGTCGATGACGGCTATCCTCATGGTGATTCACCTTCCCCGGGCCGGAGATCAGCAAATTCTCGGTAACTGCTCCCCAACCAACATATCAACAATCCTCCTGCCGCCAACGGCTGTTTTTAGCACTACCTTTCCCGGATGGTCGCTGACAACTTCGCCGATAATGGCGGCATTTTCTCCGTATTTTTCACCTTGCATGACTGCCAGTATATCTTCAGCTTTTTCTGCCGGCACAATCGCCAGCAATTTACCTTCGTTGGCCACATAAAGGGGGTCAAACCCCAAAAACTCACAGGCCGCCATAACCTCGTCACGAATGGGCAGTTCTTTTTCATGCAGTACTATACCTACACTGCTTTGCCCGGCAATCTCGTTTAGGGTTGTGGCCACGCCGCCCCTTGTCGGGTCCCGGAGAACCCTGATATCTCTTGTTACTTCCAGCATCTTGGCCACCAGCTTATTCAGCGGGGCACAATCGCTGGCAATCCCGGACTGAAAACTTAGACCCTGCCGCTCCGCCATTACGGCCATACCGTGGTCGCCGATAAACCCGTTGATAATAACCTTGTCCCCCGGTTTGGCGTTATGTCCCGAAATATGGATGCCTTCTTCCACGATACCAATACCGGCCGTGTTAATAAAGAGCTTATCGGCAGAGCCTTTTTCCACCACTTTTGTGTCGCCGGTGACTATGTCAACGCCGGCTTCTCTGGCCGCTGCCTGCATGGAGGCCACTATTTTTTTCAGAATGTCCATTTCCAGGCCTTCTTCTATAATAAAACCTACGCTTAAATAAAGGGGCTGGGCGCCACCCATGGCTAGGTCGTTGACAGTCCCGCAAACGGCCAGTTTGCCGATATCTCCCCCCGCAAAGAAAATGGGGTTGACCACAAAGGAATCAGTGCTGAATGCCAGCCTTGTCCCCGGAACTGATACTTCCGCCCGGTCATCAAGTCGGTTCAGGGCTTTATTTCCAAAGGCCGGTAGAAAAACTTCCCGCACCAGATCATGGGATAATTTGCCGCCGCTGCCATGGGCCAGCAGCACCTTATCATATTTCAATTTCTAGCCCTCCCTCGTTCCGTATTTGTAATAGGTGGCGCAGGTTCCCTCCGTGGAAACCATGCAGGCGCCAACAGGATTTTCCGGCACACAGGCTTTTCCGAAAAGCTTACATTCGTAAGGAACTTTTACGCCGCGCAGGACCTCGCCGCAGATACAGCCAGGGTGCTCTCTGGCATTTTCTACTTTGATGTTAAATTTGGCTATTGCATCATACTTGGCGTATTCCCGTCTAAACTTCAGCCCGGTACCGGGTATATGTCCGATACCCCGCCATTCGGCATCGGATATTTCGAACACTTTAAACAACAGTTCGCGGGCACGGGGATTGCCGTGTTCAGGAACCCCGCGGGTATACTGAATTTCCACTTTGGCTTCCCCGGCCTCAATCTGTTTGACCAGCATGTAAATCCCCTGCAGCATGTCCAGAGGTTCAAAACCAACGATTACCGCCGGCACATGATATTCTTCGCAAATAAAACGGTAAGGTTCAACGCCCAGTATAGAACTTACATGGCCGGGGCAAATAAATCCGTTGATGCCTATTTCGTTGGAATCTAGCAAAGCCCTGATGGCCTCCGGAATTAGTTTTTGGGCGCCGACAACAGAAAAGTTCCTGAGCCCCAAACGCTCCGCAGCCAGAACTGCCGCGGCAATGGTCGGCGACGTGGTCTCGAAGCCGATGCCAAAAAAGACCACTTCTCTAGTGGGGTTTTCCTGAGCCAGTTTCACAGCATCCATGGTAGAATATACAATCCGTATATCGGTTCCTCTAGCCTTTTCCTTGGCTAAACTGGAATAAGAACCGGGAACCTTCATCATATCCCCAAAGGTGGTCATAATTAAACCGGGTATTTTACAGAGTTCCAGGGCTTCGTCGATTTGCCTGTTTGGAGTAACGCAAACAGGACAGCCCGGTCCCGAAATGAGCTTTATATTAGGCGGCAGCACATCACGGATGCCGTGCCGGAAAATAGATACCGTATGCGTGCCGCAAACCTCCATAAGTTTAACGTCTTTTTTTGATATGTCTCTGATTTTGCGGATAAAAGCCTGGGCAACATCACTGTCCCGAAATTCTTTAAGATACTTCATGCTCCAGCAGCTCCTTGAAAATCTCTAAAGTCTTTTTGGCCTCTTCTTCATCGATAACCTGAATAGCAAAACCGGCATGAACAAGCACATAGTCTCCCACCTGGGCTTCCGGGACCAGCTCAAGGCTTATTTCCCGCACGACTCCGGCCAATTTCACTTCCGCAGTGAAATCATTCCTTGCTATTATTTGACCTGGTACGGCTAAACACATTTAATTACCACTCCTTTCGTTTGCAATTACGGCCTGACCTAGGGCAATTCCTCCGTCATTGGTGGGGACCTGCCTGTGAATATAAGTTTTAAATCCCTGCCCGGTCAATCGGTCCAAAGTCATTTCCAGGAGCAGGAGATTCTGAAATACGCCTCCACCCAGGCAGATGTCCGAAATATTGAACCTATCCCTTATTTTCACACAGGTTTGTACAATCAGCTCAGCTACGCCGAGATGAAACCTGTAGGCAATTTCCTCCAAAGCCCGTCCGCTTTTCAGGTCGTCAAGAACTTGTAAAATGACCGTTAGCTGATCAATTATCCAACCTTCAGGGTCGGATTTGAACTGAACCTGATATGATAAACTGCTATCCTTATTATACCAGAGACGGGCCTTTTGTTCCAATTCCACGGCCCCCTGGCCTTCGTAATTTACTGTCTCCCTGATACCAAGTAAGGCTGAAACGGCATCGAACAGCCTGCCCATACTGGAAGTCAGCGGCGAGTTTATTTGTTTATCAATCAACTCCCCCAGCATGGTCACCCGCTCTATGCCGCACTTTTTAACCATGGGTAAACTTTCTTTTTCCAGGTCTGCCGGCTTAAATAATTGCAGCAGATAGCTGGCTGCCATCCGCCATGGTTCCCTGATGGCTTTAGCCCCGCCCGGCATGGGCAGGTAGTCGAGGTGCGCCACTCTGCGGAAATCCTTTAAATCTGCCACCAGAAATTCGCCGCCCCATATCCTGCCGTCGGTCCCGTAGCCGGTCCCGTCAAAGGCGACCCCGATGACCGGGCCTGTTAAATTGTGCTCGGCCATACAGCTTGCAATATGGGCATGGTGGTGTTGAATGCCTATCTTTTTCGGGTGGTCCTGTTGCAAGGCGTATTTTGTCGACAGGTACTCCGGGTGCAGGTCATAGGCAATTATTTCGGGCTCGACAGCAAACAGTCTTTTATATAATTCTATCCCTTCCGTAAAGGATTCCAGGGTTTCCAGGTTTTCCAGATCCCCTATATGGTGACTGACAAAGGCATAAGACCCTTTTGTCAAACAAAAAGTGTTCTTCTGTTCAGCGCCGCAGGCCAGAATTTGTTTGCATTGTTTCTGCAATAAGATGGGCCGCGGAGCATAACCCCTTGACCTTCTAATCAGGTATTCCCTGTTCCGGAATATCCGCGTCACCGAATCGTCACAACGGTGCCGGATTTCCCGGTTATGCATCAGGAAATAGTCGGCAATTTCCGCCAGACGTTCCAGTGCGTCCCGGTCCTTGTAAGCAATAGGTTCGTCGCTTACATTGGCGCTGGTCATTACCAGCGGGCCGGTAAAATATTTAAAAAGTATATAATGGAGCGGTGTATATGGCAGCAGTACCCCTAGAAAGTCGTTTTCCGGCGCCACCTGGTAAGCCAGGTCATAGGATTCCTTTTTTTTCTTTAAAAGTACAATTGGTCTCTTTATGCTCTTTAACAGGCGTTCTTCGCTGACAGAAATGTGGCAGTAAGAAAATGCACTGTCCACGTCCTTAAACATCACCGCAAAAGGCTTGTCCTCACGATACTTTCTGGACCTCAGTTCCCTGACCGCCTGTTCGTTTTTAGCGTCACAGGCCAGGTGGTAACCACCGAGGCCTTTGATGGCAATAATGTGTCCCCGGAGAAGAAGTTCAGCCGTCTCTCGGATAGGGTCATCCACAGGCAGAACTTCGCCGCGCCTATCTGTAAGAAAAACCTGGGGTCCGCACGCCGGGCAGGCATTAGGCTGAGCGTGAAAACGGCGGTCAGCCGGGTTTTCGTATTCATCCAGGCATTGTGCGCACATGGGAAAACACTTCATCGTTGTTTTCGGCCGGTCGTAGGGAACGTCCTCTATAATCGTGAACCTGGGACCGCAGTTGGTACAGTTGATAAAAGGGTAAAGGTACCTCCGGTCTGACGGGTTAAACAACTCCGCCAGGCAGTCATCGCATATGGCCACGTCAGGCGAAATCAAGGTTTGTTTTTCTTCTTCTCCCTGGCTGTGTTTAATGACAAAAGAAGAACAACCCTTCAGTTCCCTCTCCCTCTTATCAACTTTTTGTACATCGGCCAGCGGTGGCGGGTAGTATTTTATTTGCTCCATAAAGTTGTCAATGTCTTTGTCCTCACCTTCAATATCAATAATCACGCCCTGGGTTGTGTTGGCCACTTCACCGGACAGGCCGTACCGTTCCGCTAATTTATAAACAAAAGGACGGAAGCCGACTCCCTGTACAATTCCGTTTACTGTTATTGTGTAACGTTTCCGCAATTGGCGCCCACCTTCTTTTTCGAACCACGTTCTTTTTATTATACCATAACGAAAATGATATTTTTACAGTTTATTTTGGATGTTTTATGCCGAAAATAAAACCAAGTTGCAACTATAACTGTTAATTGGGAGATTGTCGAATGGGCATTGCAATAGAATCCCTCCATAAAAGTTACAAAAATGGCGATGAAATTACCGAAGTTTTAAAAAATGTCAACTTAACCGTAAGTGACGGCGAATTCGTGGCTATTATCGGCCCTTCCGGTTCAGGAAAAACGACTTTAATGAATATTATTGGCTGCCTGGACCGGCCCACCAGGGGAAAATACCTGTTGGCCGGACAGGATACCGGCAAACTGAATGACAGAATGCTGGCCAAAATAAGAAATAAGCATATTGGATTTGTCTTCCAGTCCTTTAATCTGCTACCCCAATACACTGCCCTGGAAAATGTTGAACTGGCCGGTCTTTACGGCAATGAACCGCCAAGAAAAGTAAAGGAAAAGGCAAAAGAAGCCTTGTCTGCCCTGGGATTAGAAAACAGGTTGAAGTATAAACCGAACCAGTTGTCCGGTGGCCAAAAACAGCGGGTAGCTATTGCGCGAGCTATCATAAATTCGCCTTCTGTCATTTTAGCAGATGAACCCACGGGCAGCCTGGACTCGAAAACCGGTCGCGAAGTTCTGGATATTTTTAAGGATTTAAACAGGAAAGGAAAAACAGTAATTATAGTTACCCATGACTTAAATATTGCCAGGGAAGCCAACCGGATTTTAAACATAAAAGACGGCATTGTGGAGGAAGCCTAAATGAGAATTAGAGAGACCTTTCGCAGCAGCTTCAAATCATTGTTTCATAATAAATTGCGCAGTTTTCTCACTATGCTGGGCATCATTATAGGCATTTTTTCAGTCATCATGCTCACATCCATAGGCGAAGGTGTAAAGCACCAGGTTACTTCGCAGGTAGAATCTTTGGGCGCAAACCTGCTTTATGTATTCCCCGGGAAAATTGAAATTGGCCCGCAGAAAGCCGTTGAAAGTAAGCTGGGGGTTAGGTCAGGCGGATTTGGGCAGAAAAGCACGCTTACTTACGATGATGTACTGGCTCTGAAAAACAAAAAACATATCGCTGCGGCCACAGCCATGTACGGAGGCATTGACTGGCTTGATAAAATGAGAATTTACGTTTCCACTACCGGGGTAGACGAAGACTTTTTTAAAATCAATCAGCCCGACTTACGTTGGGGAAGGTTCATTTCTAAAAAAGAACGCGAAAATAAAAAAAGAGTAGCTGTAATTGGACACCAGGCCAATAAAGAAATTTTCGGCGGCAAAAATTCCGTAGGTAGGTTTTTTAAGTTAAACGGTAAGGAATATAAAGTAGTTGGGGTGTTAAGTTATAAAAAACCGGAAAATATGGGGCCCCACGAAGAAAATATTAACGTTAAAATTTTCCTGCCCATCACTGAAATTATTGATCGGGCAGAAGATAAGCATGTCAGCCAGATCATTGCCCAGGCCAATTCTGCCAAAGAGGTAAAGCCGGCAGAAAACATTATTAGAAAAACCCTGCTGAAATCCCATAAGGCTGTAGAATTTACCGTCCTTAAACAGCAGGATATGCTGACGGTCATAAATAAAATTTTAGGTATCCTAACAGCCGGTTTGGGTGGAATTGCAGCCATTTCCCTTTTGGTCGGCGGCATTGGAATTATGAATATCATGCTGGTTTCTGTCGCTGAGCGTACCAGGGAAATCGGAGTGCGCAAGGCCATTGGGGCCAGCCGCCGGGACATATTAGTGCAGTTTTTGATTGAAGCCATATTCCTCAGTATAATCGGCGGTATTATTGGCACCCTGGCAGGTATCGGAGGGGCCAGAATGCTGCCATCGATTTTCCCCGCCATTCAGACGGCCTTATCGGTTCCGGCAGTAATTATAGCTCTGCTGTTTGCCTTGCTGGTTGGGGTCTTTTTTGGTGTTTACCCCGCTACCAAAGCGGCAAAACTGGACCCTATAGAAGCCTTGAGAAATGAATAAAGAAATGGTTGCTACCACTTTTTACCTGAGCATGTTCATACCGGCTGTAGTCCTGTAGGTGAGCAGGGCAACTACTCCAAAAACTATAATCATTATTCCGGCCACCCGGTTAATCCATTTCATCAGGGACGTATCAATGCCGTGTCTGACAACACTGACCCCGTAACTCAAAAAAAGCCACCACAGCGCAGAACCCAGGAAAACTCCCGCCACTAAAACACCTACCGCAGAGTAAGTCGTTCCGCTTCTGGTCAAACCTACACCGGCAAATATGCCGGCAAAAGCCAAAATCGTCGCAGGATTGGTCAGCGTTACCAGTAAAGTGGAGATATAAGCCCGCAAGAGGCCGCTGCCTTTCAGCGATTCTTCCGCTGCAGCCGGAGCAGCATTGAATGTCCGGAAACCCATAAAGCAGAGAAACAGGCCGCCCAAAACATGAATCCAAGCCTGGTGTTCCACCATGAACCTTCCCACAAAAGTAAGACCGAAACCTGCCAACCAGCCGTAAAAAGTATCGGCGGTAGCTGCTCCCAGACCGGAAACAAAACCGGCAAGCCGTCCCTCCTTCAGTGTCCGCTGTATGCACAATAAAGCCACAGGTCCTACCGGTGCAGCAATAGCAACACCCACACCGATTCCCTTAATAAAAAACTGTCCAGCCATAGTTTACACCCAAACCTTATTAGTTTACAGATTGTTGTTTATGAAATAACAATTTTTTATGTATTCGACAGTTTACCGTCAATCCCTTCAGTAGTATAAACTTATGTTTGTTATTATAAAATTTTATTTTTCAAAATTTTATATTGATAAACAGAACCGTCTCCATTAAAATAATAAGAGTGTGTAACCTTACAGAGCCGACCAGGGCTCTTTTTCATTGGTTCCACTCATAAATTTAGCAACCGGAATGAGGAGACATGATGAATATTATTACAGGAAAGTCCGAAACAGCTATTGATAAGCAGGTTAAAGACGGTTGGTTTATACATGGTTTAAGACAGCCGGGAGAACTTGTCGACCCAGACCAGGTACAGGTTGGCAGTTACTATGTCTATAAAGAAAAATTCGGTATGGTAACCATCGTTAAAGTTATAGAAAAACTTTCTGAAAACGGATGGTCGGGTTTTCGCCTTATGATAAAGCGGGTCTTATATTCTCCATGGCCTGTTCAAAAAGGTACTGTATTTGAAGCAGGATATTATACCAAACTGTTTAATTATCCAACTTCCTGGCATTTGGAACCATGTATGTCATTAATAAAAAAATAAGCCGAAAAACTTACTTGTCACGAACAGGGACAAATGGTTCCTCCGCTCAAAGACGAAATCAAAAAAAAGGGAGGACATATTGCCGCTGTGTAGGTAAAACACACGTTGCTCCGAGGTTACGGGCGGAGACAATGTAAACTCCGTTCAGTTGAAATCGCTGAACCCGGCCAAATCGCCGTCCATGGCTCGTGGCCGGGTTTCCGGCGTCCGTGCCGGAAACAGCGATTTCAAGCCTTCACTGTCGTTAACGCTGTCTATCCGCCCTCCACCAAGTCGCAACTTATTGTTTTACTCCACAGCGGCTATTTGTTTTCCTGGCAAGCTTTTGCAGCACAAAGCTCCGGGGTAGCCGGGTCACCCCACCCACCTTCCGTATTAAGGCTGCTGCTCATCTCATCCGGCAATACAAAAAAATAAATATTATCCAGAAAATCTGAAAAACTAAACTATGATATATTTAATTCTTAAATACAGTGCTCATTGAACTAATCTATTATTTGAGGTGAAGCGGCATGCCGAAACATTTTATTTACCCGATATACACCGCAATTATAGGGCTAATTGCCATAACGGTTGTTCCCAAAAAAGACATCCGACGGTTAGCTTATTTTGCGATACTTTGTGGCGGGGTATTTGATACGCTAATTATTCTTGTCGTAACACATTTATTAAAAATAGGCGGTTATATAAATTTTGGTCCCTTTGGGATACTTGGGATCCCCTTTTTTCCGCCCATAGCATGGACAATCTATTTCGTATTATATTTTTATACCATACCCCAGACAAAACCATGGGTCTACATTTTTCCCGTTATATCTGCAATGTACAGTGTACTGTTCTCCAATGTCCTGGCCAATTTAGGTATTTTCAAATGGAACTATGGTCAGGTTATAGTACCGTTTTTAAT
This sequence comes from Thermincola ferriacetica, assembly GCF_001263415.1. Classification (NCBI taxonomy): domain Bacteria; kingdom Bacillati; phylum Bacillota; class Clostridia; order Eubacteriales; family Thermincolaceae; genus Thermincola; species Thermincola carboxydiphila. The sequence goes on along the minus strand of NZ_LGTE01000001.1, from coordinate 248,479 downwards.
TTATCTTACGTGGCATTTCTTGAATACATTCGCTTACATCCGGTTATTTGAACCAGATAATGAACTTGCCAATTCGTCAACTCATGGCCGGATGGCTTTTAAGCCGGCTCTGCTGAAAAAAATTTATTATAAACGTAAATAACAGTGGGATTAAGCCCCCAGGACTTCTGTTGCGTAACAATCATTTAGTACCTAAACAATTCCATGCTTTAGGGGCGCCAAATTTATCTATGTATTTCAGATGTTGCTTCACCACAAAACTGTCTTTATTCAACCTGTTTATTTCGCCAACCAATTCCCAAATAAGCCTGTTACGATAATTTATATAACGTTCTTTCTGGTAGTCCAGATGCTGCAGTTCTTTGACCAGGTCTACTTTTATGTTAAAATTTATCCATGCCGGGGCCGAAAAGGTCTTTGCACAACCTGGTCCCCCGCCCGATCATTTGCCAGAACTTGGCCTTGGACCTGACCTTCTTGAAAAATGCCAAGTTGACCACTTCCGGCACATCTATCCCCGTATCCAGCATATCAACAGAAACGGCTATTTGCGGCATCTTTTCCTCATACTGCTCTTTTTCTTCTTCGCTCAAATTATCATAGTAAATGCCTTCCTCCATGAATTTGAGGCCCGTTTCCACAGTATAATAGGGCACCAGGAACCCATCACCCACCGCCTCCCCGTATTCATAGGCATAAGTGGGGATGTTATTTCCCAAGTCAAAGACATGGTAAGTATTCTTGTCTATGTCATCCTTTGGGGTAGCGGTTAAGCCTATCAGAGGGCATCAAAGTAGTCAAAAATGGCCTGGTATTTCTTATAGATACTCCGGTGGGACTCGTCTATGATAATCAGGTCAAAGTGCCCGACTGTAAATAACTTCCGCCCATCCGCTTCACAGACTGCTTTAGAGCACGGCTTCTTCCCGGGTTATTTTATTGCCGGTATGAGCGGCCATATTGCCCAGTTTGATGACATATTTAATCAAAGGAAACAGTTTCGGCTCCAGGATATCCAGGAAAGTACGGTCGTGGACCAGGCTGGAGAGGTTGTCCTGGTAGGGGACCTTCAAGCAACTGTCGGCACTATAAACCCACTTCACCGCCAGCTCCAGGGCCCGCCTGGCCAGAATGGCACAGGTGGCCGGGCTATTTATATCCATGTGTATCAGTGGTCAGGCCTCCTTTTCTCTTTTGGTTTTACCTTATCAAGGCCCCTGATAAACAAAAGATAAGTTATCTGTTCGGTCACAGACAAATTCATGTTATAATAAAGTTACTAAAAAAACTACATAGGAGAATTGTTATGCGAAAGTTAATGCATGATACAACTACAGACAAGCCTTTAATAAACCCCTACCTGGCGGTGCTGGTAGGGGTTTTAGCTGTATCATTTTCTTCTCTTTTCGTGAAATTGTCTTCTGCCCCCTCTTTAGTGATAGCGACTTACCGGCTTTTGTTTACTTTCCTCATCCTGGCACCCTTTACAGTTACAGTAAAGCGTTCCCATCTGGCGAGCATGTCACGGCGTGAAGTCCTCCTGGCTGCCGCCAGCGGCATTTTTCTGGCCATGCATTTTTTCACCTGGTTCACTTCCCTGAAATATACCAGTGTGGCCAGCTCAACGGTACTGGTTACCACCCAGCCTGTTTTTGTCGTGTTAGGCTCTTATCTTTTCTTCAGAGAAAAGATTACCGCCAGAGCAATGCTGGGTGGCGCCCTGGCCCTCACCGGAAGCGTCATAGTTGGGGCATCGGATTTCCGGGTAGGCGCTGATGCCCTTTTCGGTGATGTCCTGGCCCTCGCCGCTGCTGTTTTGGTATCGGGTTACCTAATCATAGGCCGACGATTACGATCTATGGTAAGCCTTTCAGCCTATACTTTCGTTACTTACGGCAGCGCTTCCCTGACCCTTGTGCTCATCAGTCTTGTTTCAAGGACTCCTTTTTTCCCGTACTCATTAAAAGATTGGTTGCTTTTCCTGGCCCTGGCAGTGGTATGCACTATCCTCGGCCATACCTCGTTTAACTGGGCTCTTCGTTACCTTCCGGCTTCGGTGATTGCCGTAAGTGTACTTGGTGAACCCATTGGGGCCATTATATGGGCATTTGTATTTCTGGCCGAAATACCTACACCCAGGCAAATTTTTGGGGGGACAGTAATCCTTATCGGTATTTACATATTTACCAGAAGCAGCCGGACACCCCCTGCCAGAGAAATCCAGTCAAATTTTCATACTGGTCTTCGCCAGTGATATGCCTCTTTTTACACTTGCGTGACCAAAACGCTTCTTTATTTCGTCACAAACCTGGTTCAGCCTGCGCAGTTTCTCTTTTTCACAAAACAAGTCCATCTGTTCAAAGGTTTTTTTCTCGAGGTTAGTGGCACTTACACCCACTAACCTGATTTTTTTATTTTGAGGCCAATTTGCGGCTAGCAGCTTCATAGCCGTGTTAAAAATGTCTTCTGTAGTATCTGTGTGCTCCAAAAACGTTTTAGACCAGGAATGATTACGAAACTTGGTGTCTCTGACTGTAACCACAACAGTTTTATAGACATATTCCCCCAGCCGTACCCTGTAACCCACTTTTTCCGCCAGGTCCATAATGACAGGCCTTATTTCAGCCGCTGTACAGTCCCGGCTCAGAGTAAGCTGGTTACCGATTGATTTGGTTTCTTCGCAGGCGTGAGGATTGACGGAGCTATAACTGATTCCGTTGGCCGACATATGTAAAGTCCGCCCGGTGGTCCCAAAGCGTTCCTCCAGGCAGCTTACCGGGTAATTGGCCAGGTCTCCTATGGTCTTGATGCCAAGCGCACGCAACCTTTTCTCGGTTTTTGGGCCTACCCCGTATAATTCGCCGACCGGCAAGGGCCATAGTTTATGGGGAACATCTTTTTCCGTCAGCAACGTCAGGCCGTCCGGCTTTTTAAGTTCAGCGGCCATTTTGGCCAGCAGCTTGTTGGGACCGATGCCCACAGAACAAAGCACGCCTACTTCTTCACGGATTCTGTTTTTTATCTGTTTGGCTATTTCAATGCTGTCACCAAAAATCCTGCACCCTGATACGTCAACAAAGGCTTCGTCTATAGAAGCAGGCTCTACCAGGGGTGAAAAGTCCCGCAAAATGGTCATGATTCGTCCGGAAAACTCCGCGTACTTGTTATGTTCAGGTTTTATGAATATGGCATCTGGGACAAGTTTTTGGGCTGCCCACCTGGGCATGGCCGTCTTCACACCGTACTTTTTTGCTTCATATGATGCAGCCAATACAATCCCGTGGCGCTTGTCGGGATCCCCGCAAACTATCACCGGCTTGCCCCGGAGGGCCGCATCAAGAGCCTGGTGGACTGAAGCATAAAAGGAATTCATATCTACCAATAAAATGTCACACAAGTGAAGCCACCCCGTTTTAACGGTACTGGGCCTTCTCCAGTACGGACTTATTTCCTGCTTTTTTGCCGATAGCAGAGACAACGTTTTCCCAGGCAATTTCGTTCAGGTCTTTAGGAACTTTACGGATGTAACCATATTTTTGCATGAATTGAGCAAAACCCATAAGCCCGTAAGGAGTGGAGGTATAGTTTGTTCCGGGCCATGTCAGGTATTTATATGTCTCTTCCTCTGATAATTTGTACTCGGGAGCAAGTATCTTGGCCGCTTCCCTCGTATTATTATTGACAAAGTATATGGCATCGTTTACAGCAGCACAAAATGCCGCATAGGCCAGCGGGTATTCATCGTGGAATTTTTTGGTTGTTACCCCTACCAGGAACGAGTGTTCCCCGCCAAAGGCTTTTTCGGCGTCCACAATCTGTTTTATGTTTTTTGCTTTCAGTTCTTTAAACAAATAAGGTGGAGAAGTAAAATGCGCACTTATAGCTGCTTCACTTATAAGCGCGGTAGCCCCGTCCGGATGGGTCATGGAAATAAGATTTTTGTCTAATGCTTTGGCATCACCCAGTTCCTTTTCGGCAGCCATGGCCAACAAAATATGCTGGACACTACCTGGTATGGGAACAGCTATTTTATCGTTTTTTCCCAAATCCTTTAAAGAATTTACAGTCTTTTTGTTGGTTTGCAGCCCTTGCGGAGAACTGGCCAAGGCTACAGCGATTTTCCAGTCTACTCCTTTATCCCACGCTACCAGGTATGGTGGAATTCCCATAAATCCTACATCCAGGTCACCTTTTACCAGGGCTTCCCTGATAACCCCTCCTGTACCCATTTGCTTCCACTCAACTTTAACACCGGGCAGATACTTTTCCAATAGCTTTTTTTCCTTCATTATCTGAAGTGGTGCGTAACCGATTCCGTATTGCAGCGATATCCTGATTTTAGGAGGAATTTTTGCATTACCGCCAATACCGGCATCTCTGTTTCTTGCTGTTGAACACCCTGCAATGATAAACATACACAACACTAACACTGATGCTATGGCTTTTTTACGCAAATTACATCAACCCCCAGATATTTTAATTTTAAAATACCCTTTAATTTTAATTTGAAATCGACCGGAATAAAAGCGCTATATATTTTTTCTATAGGGTCATGCAAAACAGTTATAAAAACTTTGTAACCTCTTTTCCATATCACTTTCTGTTAACATCAATCATATTATGTAACCAAAGGGAGGGAATCTAAATGGCTAAAATCGTATTACCCAGTGACGGAATTGTTAACGGTTCCATTGATAATAAGAAAGGTACCAAAGCTACAATTTCGGCCAACGTTTCCTGCCAGCTTTTCTCACCCGTTGGCACTGTCAGCGGCACCGTACAGTTTCCAAGGAAATTCGGCTTGCTGCAAAGATTTAGCTTTAGCTCAAATACGCCGGTCTTTGTCCGTACTTTTAAATTTGGCGGAATTGAAAACGTAGAAGCCGTATTCAAAAAAGTCACGTTAATAAACTTCGATACAAACACCGCAACCAAAAACTGCGTTCTTACTCTGGTGGCGAGCCAGGTAGTACCGAATACCTGGGTAGGAGCATTCACCATTGTCTGTCCTAACGGCCAGAAAATCGTAATCTTCGGAGTGTTCTCCGGCGACGTTACCGTCAACAGAAAGGTAAGTTGTGGCGTCCTGCCGCTTTTCAAAAACCCCTAAAAAGAATCGCTTATATATCCGGCTATCTAAAATCACCGATGAGCAATCGGTGATTTTTTCCAATTATTATTCGTAGATTTTAGCAAATTATTATAATATCGAATGTATAAAGGAGCTGGTACTGCTCATGAAATACCATCACCTGGTACTGCAAACGGTCCAATACCACCAGGAAAAGAAAAACAGAGGTAAACTGAAGTGGTGGCATTTGACCCTTATCGGCATGGGGTCTATTGTCGGCGCCGGTTTTTTCTTAGGCAGCGGAGTCGCAATTAATCTTGCCGGCCCGTCTGTATTGATTGCTTACTTGGTAGGCGGACTGTTATCTTATCTCTCCTTCGCAGCCCTGGCAGAAATGTCCGTAAATGACCCAAACCCCGGCTCCTTTCGCCACTATACCAGAAAAGCATTAGGCCGCGGTGTAGGTTTTGTCTGCGGCTGGATGTATTGGATTGGCGGTGTTTTTACAATGTCCAGCGAAATTACCGCCCTCTCAGTTTTTACCAAGTATTGGTTTCCCCATGTGCCCTTGTGGGTTTTTTCCATTATTTATTCCGTGCTGGCTTTGGCAATAAACATTACGGGCGCCAAGAATTTTGGCAAAGCGGAATCCATTTTTGGCATAATAAAAATAACCACCCTGGTCAGTTTTATCTTTTTTGGCGTCCTGGTTTTCCTGAAAATCATTCCCGTTTTGCCCCCGGCCGGACAAACGGCATCACATAACATTTTCTCGTTCCACCGGTTGTTTCCCAATGGGTTTTCGGGTATGTGGTCAGCCTTGCTATTTGTTCTTTTCTCTTTCGGAGGTATAGGGGTGATCGGTTTTGCCGCCAATGAACTGGAAAACCAAGAAGACCTGTATAAGGCCAGCACAATTCTTGTTTTAGCTCTCACTGTAATCTATTTTTTATCAATTGTGTTTGTTTTTTATTTTGTGGCTTGGGACAGCATAACAGGCGCACAAAGTCCCTTCGTTACAGCCCTGTCGTCTTTTCATATTCCGTACTTTAGTTCCCTCTTTAATTTAATTATCATAACTGCTGCCTTTTCCACCATGGTCGGTGCCCTATATTCCATTGCCTATGTTCTGGTATCTTTGGCCAAGGACGGTCAAGCGCCGCCATCGCTGGCAAAACTGAACAAAAAGAGCGTGCCCGTGAAGTCTCTTGCTGTAAGCTGTACCGGATTGGCCATTGCTGTTGTTTTATCTTTTCTTCTTCCAAACTCTGTATTTGAACTGGTTACAACCGCTGCCGGAATAATGATGATTTTAAACTGGGTTTTTGTTTTCGCTGCACAAATAAAAAATCGCCCCGCTTACGAAAAATCGCTGGGGAAATTAAAATTTAAAATGTTTGCCTACCCCTTTTCATCCTATTTGGGCATAGGTATGGTCTTCTTTGCCATTATCGGCTGTATCTTTAACCCTCACCAGAGGATAGGCTTGATTGTAACCCTGTTAACGATTATTCTGATCAGCGTCGGCTACCTGCTGGCTTCCAAATTAAACCTTCTGGGTAAAAAGCTATAGCTTTTGCCAGGTGGGTTCAAAATGTACCTTTTATACCCCAGAGCCCTAAATTATTTTCACGGGCTTCCCGCTGATAATTTTGAAAATAATCGGCATATTTTACGTTGGGCGGAACGGTCATCAGTTGACCATAACCATCCAGTAAAAGCCGGGCGTTAAACATTTTGGCCCTGATTTCGCTATCCGTTGTCGAGGATGGCCGGGCCATCCATACATATGCCAACAGTCGACCATACTTGTCCCGCTCACTTATGTCTGTTTCCAAGTAAACCTTTTTCCCGGACAAGTGGGACCTGGTATAATCCGCAGCCTCACGCCCATATGGTTCCACCCCTTTTTGGGGATGATGGATTTCGGGAGTATTTACCCCGGTAAGCCGCACCTTTTCTTCATCCCCGGAAACCAGCCTGACATAGACAGTATCGCCATCTACCGTCCTTGTTACCGTACCCGGTATTAATCTTATTTGTTCCCCGTTGCCCTGTTCAGATGTAAAGTCACGTGTTTTACCCTTCGTTTGTGGCAACCTGTATAAACTCCGGTTTTTTTCGTCATCTTTGTTTATTCCCGCAGTATTAGAGGGCTTACCGGCATTGGGATCAACTTTTGGAGCAATCCTCGGATGAACCAGACTTTCCGCCCAAATAAGCGCCAAGAAAACTACTATGTATAAAATATAGCGGCGAAATGACCAGTTTGACCGTTTCAATGTCTTCCTCCTGTTTTTGCTATATTGTTGAGATTTTTATTTCGTATATTCGTTTTGGCTAATATTAATTCCTGTTACTTTTTATAAAAAGAACAAAAGTTTCTGTCGAAACCTTTAGTCAACTTTTGTTGATATCCGCAAATCATGCTTTGAGGTTATCCTAAATATTAAAAAACCCGTATACAAAATATACGGGAAAAATGTCTACTCTCCGGCCGCCTTACGGACCATCGCCTGGTGATCCTGGTCTACTGTAGGACGGCCTGATTTTGTATAAGAAGAGCCATGTGTCTTGCTGTCTTTAAAATGAATACAAATATGTCCGGGAAAATTATTATCGGGAATAGAATCTTCTGCATGGGGCATACCATTAATAGAACCGGCTATGTATTTTCCGTTAACCAAAACTACCACTGCTCTCCTTGTCCAACTCCACCGACCACCGTATAATCGCTTCAGAACAGCCGTATCTTCTGCAGTCAAAGGCTCTGAATCAGCATGGTATGTTCCCTGCAATCTCCTTACCTTGAAAGTAAGCCCGGTATCAACATCAATTACTGTTGCTTTGGCTCCTCGGGGGAAAAGGTTGTTCACCTCGCTCCAGGGAATTAGCTCGCCTGTTCTGATGCTGCTTACTTTCATCTCCGCAGCTCTAATGTTATTTATGCTGCTGCGTGAAGGAGGAGTTTTATAACTTACCTGTTTTTTGCTGTAAGAATTTTCTACAGAAGCTCTTTTTAAAGCCGCTAGATTTTTATACTTCCCGGATACTGGGATAATAAGCTCCTGACCAATCGACAGCTTGTCCGATGTAATCTTGTTGGCCAGCATAATTTCATCTATAGAAACGCCATATTTAATGGCCAGGTCATATAACGTATCCCCGCTTTGAACCTGGTATTTAAAATCTTCAGCCGGTTTGGCTTCCCGCCCTCTACTGGTAGGCCCATTAACTGTGGGGTGACCACTTTTGACGGCAATTAATTTCTGTCGGTCGGAATTATCACCTATTTTTTGGCCTACATCCTCCTTTAAGGCAACATTCTTTCTAGGTGGATCAACTTGCTTCACTGCTTTATCGCCGGATGTAAAAGCAAATACCGTAATACCCGCAGCTAAAACAAAAGTTGCCATGCCCTGGGCCATTTTCCGGTAACTAATAAACATTTTCTTCCTCCTTCCGGAACTCGCACTTTCTATTACAAAAAACTAAGCATTGCCACAATTTCCTGATATGGCAAACACATCCATGTTATATCAATTCGGGCAATTTTTTATTTTTCCTCTTTTTGAAGTAAATTCCTACCAAAATAACAGGCAATTATGTGTCTGCTTGTACACACTGAAGGCCTACCGTGTCAAAAAAATGTAATTAAAATCTAATTTTCTGATTATTCACAATTAGCACGCAAATGTGAATAAAATTGTGGATAACTTGTCACTATAGCACGTTATTCAGATTCTTTTTATACAATTTTGTCTCTAATTCAATAATCTGTCTGTTTTTATGCCATAATTTCCTAGCATATTTGGCATTTACTGCCTGTAATTTTTTATTCAATCTTTCCAGTTGGGTCACCGCTTCCATCCTTTCCCGTTCAACTCTTTCAACCAGGTTCATTAGCACACGGCGGCTGAAACGCAGTTGTTCGATTTTTTCTTCCAGTTCTTTTATCCTTCTCTCCAAAGCCATATCTCTAATTTCGCTCACTCTGTCACCACCCTTTATTTGCCTATTATATGCCGCGGGTGGTAGATTTAGACTTAACTCATAAAAAAACAGCAGGTTTACCAACCTGCTGTTTTTTAAAATTTAAAGTTTTCACCGATTAGTTGCACCGCTTTAGCGATAATCTCCTCCTCTTGAACCAGGGCGATGCGTACATACCCTTCTCCCTGACCGCCGAAGGCTATTCCTGGAACCACAACGACACCCGTTTTCTCCAACAATTGGCGGGCAAATTGAACGGAAGATGTATAGTCTGCCGGCAGTGGCGCCCAGACAAACATAGTGGCCAGAGGCTTGTCTACATACCAGCCTATTTTTGCCAAGCCTTCGATAAGCAAATCCCGTCTCCGGCGGTAGTTCTCAACATTTTGCCGAACAATGTCCTGGGGACCCGTCAGTGCTGCTATCCCCGCTTCCTGCACAGGCAAAAAAACCCCGTAATCTATATTGGATTTTATACAAGCCAAAGTATCTATGGCTTCGGCGTTTCCTACCACGAATCCCAAACGGCAACCGGCCATGTTATAAGTTTTTGAAACCGAATGAAATTCTACGCCTATATCCTTCGCTCCCGGTATTTCCAGGAAACTCATCGGCTTGTATCCGTCAAAAGCCAGTTCTGAATAAGCAACATCATGGCAAACCAGGATGTCATACTTCTTGGCAAATTCCACCACACTACGGAAAAAGTCATAATTTGCTACCGCTGCCACCGGGTTATTGGGATAGTTCAAAATCATCATTTTTGCTTGCCGGGCTATCTCTTCAGGTATAGCTTGAAGGTCAGGAAGAAAAGCGTTTTCCTTTAATAAAGGCATGGGGTAAATTTTTCCCCCGGCTAATCTTACACCGGCAGCATATACAGGGTATCCCGGATCAGGAACCAGGGCAATATCGCCTTCATCCAGGTACCCCAAAGGCAGGTGACCCAACCCATCCTGGGACCCCATTAAGACCAGGGTTTCCTTTTCCGGGTCAATGCTTACGCCAAATCTTTTTTTGTACCAATGGGTTATTGTTTCCCGCAAAAGAAAAAGGCCCCGGGAAGTGGGATAACCGTAATTATTCAGATTTTGTACTCCCTTTAGTAAGGCCTCCTGTACGTGTTTGGCCGGAGGTTGGTCCGGGCTGCCAATTCCCAGGTTAATAATTTCCTTTCCGGTTTTAGCTACCTTGGCTTTTAATAAGTCAATTTCAGCAAAAATAGCAGATGTCAGGTTTTCTAACCGCCTGGCCCTTTCCATCCGTAATTTTCCTCCACTCTTTTAAAGAATTTTTGCAAGATAATCCAGTAAATTTTGTCCCATAATATTTTTTACTTCTTCCAAAGTATAGCCGCGCTTGAACAGAGCAATTACCAGGTTGGGCATTTTAGTGACATCTTCCAGTCCGGCCGGGGTCTCTTCAATACCGTCGTAATCAGATCCGATGGCAATGCATTTCGTCCCCACCAGGCCGGCGACATGGTCTACATGGGCAAGAAATGAATCCAGGTCTCTTTCTTTGCCGATAAAATCCGGGGCCAAAGTTAAGCCAATCACCCCACCGGCATCGGCAAGGGCTTTTATTTGCTCGTCGGAAAGATTCCTTGGGTGATCATGTACCTTTCTACAGTTGGCATGTGAAACCATAACGGGTTTCTCTGATACCTGCAAGGTATCCCAGAATCCTTTTTCGGCAATATGCGCCAGGTCAACAATCATACCCAATGTATTCATTTCCCGCACAACCCGCCGACCAAAGTTTGTCAACCCGCCGCCGGAAGTGCTCTCCCAAACACCATCGGCGATATCGTTTCGTTGATTCCATGTCAGCCCAATACCCCGCACACCTAAACGGTATAAAACATGCAAAACATGTAAGTCACCGGCTAATGCTTCGCCGCCTTCAATTGTTAACAATGCAACTTTTTGCTGTTTTTTCTGAATAGCCCTTTTTATCTGGCGGTACGAAGTGCCTAAAACTATTTCCTTATCATTAGCCAGTACCTCTTTATAAAAAACGTCAATTAACTGGAGAGTCCTTTTTAAGGCGCGTTCCGGTTTATATTCGCTGCCGATAAAAGCAGCAAAAAACTGCAGGGCAACCCGTCCTTCCTCCATACGAGGGAAGTCCAAATGCCCTGTAGAGCTTTTTTCCATAAATCTTCTTTTGTTCTGTGCTAAGTCCAGCAGTGTATCGCAATGAGCATCAGCGATAAACCCGCTCATAAAGAAATCCCGAACCTTGGCTTCCAATGTGGCCCCCATCATACAACACCCCTGTCTATTATATAAATTCCATTCTATTATATGATGGAAAAACCTGTTTATTCAGGCAGAATAAACAGGTTTATCTGGGCCATATGAAGTTATCATCAGTCATAGTTAGCCGTCCACATTACCTGGGTTCCACAATCAGTTTAATAGCGGTACGCTCCTCACCGTCAATAATAATGTCTGTAAATGCCGGTATACATATTAAGTCTACTCCACTGGGCGCCACAAAACCTCTTGCGATAGCTACTGCTTTCACGGCTTGGTTTAAAGCTCCCGCACCAATAGCCTGGATCTCCGCACCTCCTCTTTCCCGCAGAACTCCGGCCAGTGCTCCTGCAACTGAATTTGGGTTAGATTTTGCTGAAACTTTCAACACTTCCATCATTGCAACCTCCTTAATTGTGGAATCTATTTCCGATATTTCTATAAAGCATATATTCGCTAACTACAAAAAAATTCCTCTTTTTTCAAGAATTATTTTTAACCTTTTATTTTAATATTCCAACAATTAAGAAAGTAACTTGCCTTTAACCCTCGATATTAAATATTCTCTCGATATTTCTGGCTTTTCCGGATAATTCATCAAATTCTATAATTACTGCGTTAAACTGGTAAGGCCCGTCGGCAACTTCAAACCTGACCGGCATTTGAGTTAAAAATTTTTGCAGGACTAAATCGGTCTTCACACCTAATACCGAATTTTTAGGTCCCGTCATACCTATATCGGTAATATAGGCCGTTCCATCCGGAAGGATGGTTTCATCAGCTGTTTGTACATGGGTATGGGTCCCGCAAACGGCTGTAACTCTGCCGTTTAAATACCAAGCCAGGGCGATTTTTTCTGAGGTGGCTTCTGCGTGAAAATCAACAAATATATTTGGTGTAATATCCTGTGCTTCCTCGAGAATCTCTGCTACTGTCCTAAAAGGGCAGCGTAAGTTGGGCATAAATACCAAGCCTGAAATATTAATTATAATTATTTTGGTATTTTGTATCTCGCAGACCGTATATCCTAAACCCGGCGTTCCCTCCGGGTAATTTGCCGGCCGTACAATCCTTTTCTCTTTATCAATAAAAGTGAAAACATCTTTCTTATCCCAAACATGGTTACCCATGGTTAAAATATCTATCCCGGCGTTAAACAATTCGTTCGCTACGTCCTGGGTAATTCCGGTGCCGCCGGCAGCGTTTTCTCCGTTGGCCACTACTACGTCAACTTGCAATTCTTTTTTGAGACCCGGCAACGTCTCCTTTACCGCCTTTCTTCCCGGTCGGCCAACAATATCTCCGATCATCAATAATCGCAATCTAAATCCTCCTAGCTACTTACCGAAAGCTCCCCAATTCTTCTCTACTTGTTAAAAACAAGGACCCGCCCGTCTTCACGGAAAGCAATCAGGTTCTTTTCCTGGGTAGATGTCTTTAAATTTTCCAGCATATGTTCAATTAGTTCTTCCTGCATCAATAGGTCTTCTTCCATAATGTAATCGTTAGTTTCCGTAATAAGATCTTGGCTGAAATAATCATGTACCAGTTCTACAATTAATGATAATTCTTCCTTTGTTAAGGTGTTGACATCGCGACAGATTTCCAGCAGCGTAAAGTTATCGCAAAATTGGAAATGTACTTCTGTTTTGGTTGCTTTTTTACCCTCCAACAGGTTATAAGTTTCTATTCCTTCAAGAATAAGTTTGTTGAAATTATTTATTTCCTTCTCATCCAGTTTTGTTGAAAAAATAAATGTAAACTTTAAAACCTGAGTTCTGGGGTCGTAATTAATAGTACCCACCTCGGGATATCTCACTAAAATTGAAATCAGAAGCCCAATACTGTCAGTAACCTCATTATCTTTCTGCTTATACTTCCAAGTCATAGATTTCACCCCACAAAAGTTATTGTATCATAAATTCTTTCTTCATACCAGAAAACCCTGCAAATAAAAAAGAAATCATTAAGTTTTCCTGTTCTAATTTATAGCAACAAGATTTCTTGGAGAATTTGGGTAAATACTTTTATGGGATACAATATTCTTCTAGATAAATAAATATTTAATATTAATTAGAAACGACCTCTTTAAAAGAGGTCGTTGGTTTCCTATTTAGCATATTCGATAGCCCTGGTCTCTCTTATCACCATAACCTTAATCTGGCCGGGATAATCGAGTTCCTCCTCAATTCTTTTCACAATATCTCTAACAAGCCGTACGGCGGCCAAATCATCGACCTTCTCGGGTTTCACCATAACCCTTATTTCACGTCCGGCTTGAATAGCATATGACTTTTCAACACCTTCAAATTCGTTGGCTATACTTTCAAGCTTTTCAAGACGTTTAATATATGATTCCAATGTTTCTCTGCGTGCTCCCGGTCGGGCAGCAGAAATGGCATCAGCAGCCTGAACCAAAACAGCTTCGATAGTCTGCGGTTCTTCGTCACCATGGTGAGCGGCAACAGCATGTACTACCTCGGAAGACTCCTTATATTTCCTGACCAGGTCGGCACCGATGGTAACATGCGGCCCCTCAACTTCATGGTCGACTGCCTTACCAATGTCATGCAGCAAGCCGGCTCTCTTGGCCAAGGCAACATCAGCGCCCAATTCAGCGGCCATCAACCCGGCCAGATGAGAAACTTCGAGGGAATGTTTCAAAACATTTTGGCCATAACTTGTTCTGAACTTCAGCCTGCCCAACAATTTAACCAATTCGGGATGCAACCCATGTACACCGGTTTCAAAAGTTGCCTGTTCACCGGTTTCCCTGATCTGGGCATCGACTTCTTTTTGGGCCTTTTCTACCATTTCCTCTATCCTTGCCGGGTGAATACGCCCGTCAAGGATGAGTTTCTCAAGGGCAATGCGCGCTACCTCACGTCTTACCGGATCAAACCCGGACAGGATAACAGCTTCAGGCGTATCATCAATTATCAGGTCAATACCCGTTAATGTTTCCAGGGTCCTGATATTCCGGCCTTCACGACCGATAATCCGGCCCTTCATTTCATCATTGGGCAAAGATACAACCGTAACTGTCACTTCCGCCACATGGTCGGCAGCACATCTCTGGATTGCTTGGGCAATAATATCCCTTGCTCTTTTCTCGCCCTCTTCTTTGGCCTGGGTCTCGACCTCCTTAATCATCATAGCAGCTTCGTGCTTGATTTCCTCTTCAATATTGGCCAACAACAGTTCTCTTGCTTCTTCTGAAGTCAATCCGGAAAGACGCTCCAATTCGGCTACCTGCTTATTATGCAGTTCCTCAAGCTGCGCCCTGATGGCATCTATCTGGCTTTCCTTACGGTTTAAAGACTCCTCTTTTCTTTCAATAGATTCCGTCTTTTTATCGAGGTATTCCTCTTTCTGCATTAACCTTCTTTCCAGGCGCTGCAGCTCGTTTCTGCGCTCTTTGTTTTCCTTTTCAACTTCATTCCGAAACTTGAGAACTTCTTCCTTGGCCTCCAGAATGGCTTCTCTTTTCTTAGCCTCAGCGTTTTTCTCGGCCTCAGCAATTATTTTTCTGGCAGCTTCTTCAGCAGAAGCAATTTTTGCTTCGGCCAGCGCCTTCCTAAGAAAATACCCTGCTCCAAAGAAAACAACCGCAGCTACCATGACGATTACTATAACTAATTCCGTGTTAATGTCAATTCACCTCCCATTCAAATTTTGGCTTCATCTTTCGATTAACTTTTGTTTGCATCCGGAGATTACGTTTTAAGGCCTGTTTAAAACGCAATCTCCCAGATAATAAGAAGAACCGAGTGAAACTCGGTTCGAATAAGACCTCCTACCACTTATGTTACGGGTACAGACATCAAATTACACATATTCTTCTGGTAAAGTATATTTGTAATTTAATCATGTCCTTTTATACCTGTTGCATATTACCAACATATATAGAAAACCCGTAAAATGGTAGTAAAATCTAATTCTAGTTTCTCCCATCATTTATTTTATAGTTTTTTGGATTATCTGTCAAGATGATGGGATACCTTTATTCACAAGGGTTCTCGGCCTCTTCCCACCCGTATTCGGCCAACAAATGATTGACAATTTCCTTTGGAAATCCTCTCCTTCTGAGGAAAGCATAAACTTTTCTTTTGTTAAGCCTGCCGGTTTTTCTCTTTTTTTCAACCAGGCGCCTGGCCATTTCGAATTCTTCCTCATCGGAAATCAGCCTGTTTACCTGCTCATCAATCAAAGCCCTGTCAATTCCTTTAAGGGCCAGTTCATGCTTAATCCGCCACCTCCCATAGGACCTTACCTTACATCGGTCACGAATCCAAAGTTCGGCAAATTCCTCATCATTAACAAGGTTGTAATTTTCCAGCATTTGCACTATCTGCCTGATAATTTCTGTGGGGTAGTTTTTACCGGCCAGTTTATCCTCGATCTCTTTTTTTGTCCTGGGGCGGAAAGTCAACAGCTTAAAAGCATATTCCTTGGCCCGGCTGTAAATATCATCCATTTATTTCCGAGCCCTCATCTGTAACTTCAGGGTTTTTGTGTAAACCAAGACTTTCCCTGATCTTTTCCTCAATTTCGTTGGCAATTTCCGGATGCTCTTTCAAGTATTCCTTAACATTTTCCCTGCCCTGCCCCAGTCTCTCGTCCTTGTACGAATACCAAGCGCCGCTCTTATTTAAAATATTTAAATCTGTTGCCATGTCAATAATACTGCCTTCCCTGGAAATACCCTCGCCATAGGTGATATCAAAATCTGCCTGCTTAAAAGGCGGCGCAACCTTATTCTTTACTACTTTAACCCTGGTCCGGCTGCCAATTACATCTGCGCCCTGCTTTAAAGATTCAATTTTCCTTACTTCCATCCTAACACTGGCGTAAAATTTCAAGGCTCGCCCACCTGGCGTGGTCTCCGGGTTGCCAAACATTACGCCTACTTTTTCTCTGATTTGGTTGATAAATATTGCCGTTGTGCGAGACTTGCTAATGGCGCCTGTCAATTTTCTTAAGGCCTGGGACATCAACCGGGCCTGCAGGCCGACATGGGCATCGCCCATTTCACCTTCTATCTCTGCTCGCGGTACCAGCGCCGCAACAGAGTCAACAACAATAACATCTATGGCGCCGCTTCTGACCAGGGCTTCAGCAATCTCCAAAGCCTGCTCGCCGGTATCAGGCTGGGATACCAGTAAATTGTCTATGTCTACCCCTAATTTTCTTGCATAGTAGGGGTCCAGAGCGTGTTCCGCGTCAATAAAGGCAGCCGTTCCGCCAAGTTTTTGCGCTTCAGCAATAATATGTAAGGCAACTGTCGTCTTACCTGAAGATTCCGGCCCATATATTTCTACAACCCGGCCCCGGGGGACCCCTCCCACCCCTAATGCAACATCCAGGGCAAGAGCCCCGGTGGGGATAACCTCAATGTTCATTTTGGCTGATGCTTCGCCAAGCTTCATAATGGAACCCTTACCAAACTGCTTTTCAATTTGGCTCAACGCCATATCCAAGGCCTTTAATTTATCAGACATGTTAATCCTCCTTATCAAACATTTGTTCGATTTTACTGTAATAATTATACATTTAGCGCTATACGGTTGTCAAACATATTTTTCAATTAAAGGCCTGCTTTTTCCTGCTTTTATCTTTTTATATTTACAATCATTACAGAACCTCATTCAGAGTAAGTTCGATTTCCGATGGCTATTTTTGTTCAGTAATTCATCAATAAATTTTACGGCTTCCTCAACGGCCGTTTTTACGGTCTCCGGCAACTGCTCCGCATGATTTTGCAAAATATATGCAAAAGCCTGTCCGTGATTCTGCAAGGCCTCCGTAGAAGTAGCCCAGCATGCTTCAATAACATCCTCCAGCATACCTGCCGCTTTCGTCAGTCCCTGATTCATCAGTAGCTCATATAAATACAGGGCTAATTTATAAACATCCTGGTTGGTTGAGATTATCCTCATCAGGCAATGTTCCTTTCCGTATTCTAAGGCATTCCTCTTTTTTCTACGATCAGTTTTTCGATTCTGTTCATCAGGACCTTTTTAGAACGTTCAGCAAGGTGGGAAACCTTAAGTTTTTCTTTTTTTTGCCACAAATCCTCTTCGCCGGTGGTTTTCATAAAAACATTTTTGTCAATTAGTTGGGCATCTACACATTCTCCATAACACTCGATACAGAAATCGTTTTCTCCCGGCGCTTCTTTGTCGTCATATTCGGCCAAACACTTTGGACATATTTTCACCGTTTCCACTTCCTTCAAGAGAATTCCTGATAAGGAAATGTTTTCGATAATAATTTCCTTTTTCCTCTAAATATTTTTGTTCATTTTCCCGGTCGGTGATTGCAGCCCCACAACAGAGGTAAAGCCGGGAATTCCCGGCTTTACCAATGTTATATGCTTTATTTGAGCCAACCGCGGCGTTTGAACCAGGTGTAGATTCCTGCCGTAATCAGAACCATCACCAGCCAGGTTGACGGATAACCGTAAGTAGTTTTTAGTTCCGGCATATATTTGAAATTCATCCCGTAAATTCCCACAATAAAGGTTAAGGGTAAAAAGAAGACTGAGAAAATGGTTAATACCCTTATTACTTCATTGGTCCTGTGCGACGCTAAGGAAATATGCGTATTTAATATATCGTTGCTGGCTTCGCGCAGGGCATCGGTCAGCATCAGGTACCGCTCCAACCGTTCCCTGATATCCTGGTAAACCGGCGCAAATTCATCGGTATAGTCATCAATTTTCAGTATTACATCATATAACTGTCTCAATACTCTGCGAATTGCCGATACCTTGCTCCTGAATTCATGGATTTCTTTTATATTCACCGGTGTATCATCATTGGTAAATATTTTTCCTTCATATCCTTCGATAGCTTCTTCCAACTTTTCAAAAGCTAAAGAATAAGAATAGACCGCCCCTTTAACCAGGCCCAACAGGATGATCAGGTTAGATTCAGATTTCTCATCTCGCGCACACCGGTTTTTCCACTCATCTTTCAGTTCATTGACAAAATCCAACTCTGACCTGTGTACGGTAATAATAAAGTTGTTACCCAAAAATATGGCCAACTTCCTGGTTATTTTATGGATACTGTCTGTCTGCAGCCTACTTCTGGTATCGTAAGCCCGCAGGATGATGAAAACGGTGTTTTGTACTTTTTCAAACTTGGGCTGGTGAATCGGGTCCAGACAGTCCTCCAGGGAAGTAGTGTGCAAGCCAAATCTGCCGGCCACATCCTGCAATTCTTCCTCCGTCGGTTCCACAAGGTCCAGCCATAAAAAGTTATTTTTTTTCGATTCCAAAACTGTTTCAACCATATTATCACCGGCGCTTATTATATTTAAAGCTCTTTTTTATGCAGCTTTTCATCGTTTCTATTTTAGTACTTTTTCAGTAAATCCAAAAATATGTAAGGTTTAGCTTCTTTATTTACCACGTATGCATAAGCGCCGCTGGAGTTCTCTTGATCTTAATTATCAGTCTAAAGGGCCCAAGGTATCCCTGACGCCTTCATCATTCCCTGCAACGGGAATTGGAACAGACAGACCTTAATCGGAAGGAAACCTTGCGCCCCTTTTTAAACCTTAATTATTTCACCAAACTTTAGCAGCATGAAGAATTGTTGCCCTGACCGGCAAAAACGCGGAAGCCGCCGCCAAATATGCTCCTTCGGTAATCGATATAAAAACTGGATGCAAATCTCATAATATCTTTGCCAATAACATACTTAATACCATTGTTCTCAACAATTTTGTCTCCTTCATTAGCTGACTTGTCCAAAGCCAAACCCAACTGGGGTCCGCCTCAGCCAAATCCGTTGAAGATTATCCGTACGAATGGAGCATTGGCTTTTTCCACTTCTTTTTTTATTTCCTTGTATGCATTTTCAGAAACCTTTACCATAACTATTTACACCCCCCATACCCCCACTGGGTATTTCTAACGGTTATTGTATCATATCTTTCTACAGCTTACAAGTACTTTTTAACTTATAGACTAAAGTTCATACTCGTTTTAACTTTTTTTGTAAATCTGCAAGACCGACCAGTATAGCATCATAGACTGGACTAAAGGGCGGCGCATAAGCCAAATCCATGTCCTGTACTGCATCCACCGTAGCGCCCAGGTGCATACATGCAGCAAATACATCTATCCGTTTTCCGGCCCCCGCTCCTCCTACAATCTGGGCTCCCCATAGCTTTCCATCCTGTTTGCCGGCTATTAATTTGATATATATTTTTTCACTACCCGGGTAATATCCGGCCTTTGTTCTGGCCAGGATAACTGTCTCAACGTATTCTATGCCGTGCTGCTGCAGCTCTCTGGCGCTTAACCCTGTGCGCGCTATTTCCATGTTCATTACTTTTGCTATGCCTGTACCCAATACCCCGGCAAATTCTGCATTTCCACCGGCTGCATTTTCGCCGGCCACACGCCCCTGCTTATTTGCTGTAGTACCCAGGGGAATATAAACATCTTCACCCGTAAGGCGATGTCTTACTGTGGCGCAATCGCCGGCAGCATAAATGTCCGGAATACTGGTCTCCATCCTGGTGTTCACTTTTATGGCATTCCTGATACCCAGTTCAATCCCGGCATCCTCAGCCAGTTTGGAATTAGGCACAGTTCCAACAGCTAACAGTACCATCTCGGAAACTATTTCCCTTTTATCGGTTACTACCTTTTCTACCGCTTCCCGACCTTCTATCCTCATCAGCTTCTCAGCAGTAAATACCTCTACCCCGTTTTTCTCCAGATATTCCTTCAGAATAGCTGCCATATCTTCATCCATATTAGGGACTATTTGAGGAGCTAATTCAACGATTGCTACCTTACAGCCGAGCTTCAGCAGCATCTCCGCCATTTCCAATCCAATATAGCCGCCACCGACTATTACCGCATTTTTCGGTTTTTCGCGGGAAATATAGTTTTTTAATTCCATGGCATGACCCATATTTCTAAGAACAAATACATTTCTCAAATTTACTCCCTCTACCGGTGGAATAAACGGCGACGCTCCCGTTGCAATGACAAGCTTATCATAATCCACCTCTTCAACAGTCCCCAGTTTCTTAACGGAAACCTTTTTGTCGGCAGGGTTAATCTTTAAAACCTCGTGGCCTACACGAACATCTATATTCTGGGCCCTGAACTGTTCTATGGACCTGGCCACCAGTTTCGCTTCATTTTCAATCTCTCCGGCCAAAAAATAAGGAAATCCACAAGCTCCGTAAGATATGTAAATCTCGTTTGTAAAAACTGTAATCCGGGCATCAGGTTTTACCCGGGCTGCTTTGGCGGCAGCGCTCATTCCTGCCGCAACTCCCCCAATTACCACAATCCGGTCATTGCTCATTTCTTTATCCCCCTTTATTTTTCACCTTGCTTATAACCACGGAATTTTATCCGTTTCCTCCCCCGTCAGTATAGGCTCAATTTGGGAATAAAGCGGTTCTGGAACATCTTTGAGTTTCATATCGTCAATTTTCAATATTTCAGTAGTTTCGCATTTAATTCGTTGAGCCAATTCCCTTGCCGTTAACCCCTGGTTCTTGCGCAGTTCCTTAACGGTTTTCCGGCGACAGGAAGTAAACCAAAACATCCAATCCCCCCAACATCTATATGAAAAATTCTTATTATTTCCATAATACCATATCGGACTAAAGTTTCAACCGTTATTTAATATTACAGTGGCTGGCTAGTTCATTAATTTGTTTCCTTACGAAAAATAGTTTTTGGAAAAATCTTTGTTAAAAAAACATACACATTTTTTCTCTGTGAATCCTCTGTGTACTCCGCGGTCGCTGTGGTAAATTGAAAACAAAAATATAGCGGCCAGGGTCAGTGGTTACCACCATCCACCGGCCATTAGCCGCTAATCACTTATTTTCTTAAACCTTGTCGGCCATCTTCATAGCAATATGGTCTGCTACCATTTTAGATACTTCCTGCAGCATCTGTTTCCTCTTGTCATCACTGACAGCCGGAACCGCGTACAGGTTTTTGTAATCTACTTTTTCAAAACCGCAGAATTTTAAGGTTCCGTTAACCATGCAGGTATTTATCGCATCCAGGATACCGTTTTTCCTCATGTTTTCTTCATCGGCGCCGGAAGTAGTTATAACCATTGCCGATTTTCCTTTCAACAGTCCTTCAACCATCCCCTGTTCTGTTTGCCTGTAAGCAAACCCGTGGGACAGTACCCTGTCTATCCATCCTTTTAGAATAGCAGGCTGTTCAAACCACCAGATGGGATAAATAAATACCAGAGTATCTGCCTGCCGCACTGCTTCCTGTTCCCCGGCTATATCCGCGGGAACCTGGCCCTGGTAAACCTTTTGCAGGTCTTCTGTAGATAGCAGCGGATTCCAGTTCATCCGGTAGAGATCTTTGATTTCATAGGACACCTTCTGCTGCTCCAGGGCTTTTTTTACCGTTTCCAGAACAGCGGCGTTATAGCTGTTGGGATTGGGATGGGCAAACACAATCAACGCCTTCATATACTTCCTCCTTCACATTAATATCTGGTTTTAGGATATATATTTGTGCTGTTTTATATACAGGAAGTAAAAAATAATTTAGCGCCGCTAAGCGGCGCTAAATTATTTCACACCTATTTGAAACCCTTGGCAATATCATCAGGAGATACCTGCTCCTGCTTACCCCGCTGTTTGTATTCGGTATATACTTTGGCAAAATCTTTATTATGGGAAGAAGTCAAATATGTAAATACCATCAAGGCGCCTATTATAAGAACCAGGATAACAGCCAACTTTCCCTGATCCGACATAAGGTTTCCCCCTTTCACCGGGAATTAATTGACTATATTTTTGCACTATCCCGTTCCTTTTAGAAAATTATAGCATTTGTCCGGACATACTACAAGCTCCCAACCAGGAAAAAAATTTAACCCGTTTTGGCCAAGAGGTAACCTGGCCAACCCGGGTTTTCTAAAGCAATTTAAGTTTTTGCATCAACTTATAAAGGCTGTCATAGTCGGTTACTTCAAATTTTTCTTTCTGCCGCTCACGCTTAATTACCACTACCGGCAGCCCCAGGGACAAAGCAGCTGAAACCTTGGTATCTGTCCCGCCTGCCTTGCCGCTGTCTTTTGTTATGATAACCGAAGCGTTATACATCTTGAACTGCTGCCTGTTCATCTCTTTTGAAAAGGGCCCCTGCATGGCGACAATATCCTTGGGTGTCAGGCCAAGGTTTTGACATTTCTGGATAACTTTCCAGTCGGGCAGTACCCTTACTACCACCCTTTTCCCTTTAATATGTTCATTTTCAAGAAAACCTTCCAGGTTATTGCTCCCTGTTGTAAGAAATATGGTATCACCAAACTGAGCAGCCTTACTGGCTGCTTCTTCCCATGAGTAAACAGGATTTATTAAAGGATGATCGGGTAAATCCGTTTCTTCCCGCACAAGCCTGATATAAGGTAGATCCTGCTGCTGGCAGACTTCCTTAGCCATTTTAGACAAATTACCGGGAAACGGGTGGGTGGCATCTATAATTACCGAAATTTTTTTGTCGGCACAAAACCGGTAAAAATTATTTATCAAAATAGCGGGTTCCACAGCCTTGACTCCAGGGATACCGGAAGCAGTTTTTGTTCCGTGGGCGGTAGCTGTCACAGCATAAATCTCATTTCCTTGTACGGCCAACTGGGATATAATTTGCGTCCCTTCCTTCGTCCCTGAAAGTACTAAGATCATATTGGTTTTCTGTCCCTCCCAGGTATTTAGTGCAGTTGATCATTTTGATGAGTTCCTTTTTATTGCGGGGATATGGCGTTTTATTGGTTAAGAAACCCTTTTCTATCAAAAGACCGGTTATATCCAGTATCCAGGGGCGTTCAAGTCCGGCTTTCCTGATTAAAATATCGTCAGCAAATATGTCTTCTGGATTCCCTTCACCGATGATTTTCCCTTCGTGTATGACGAAAATATAATCAGCCCATGCATAAGCCAAATCCACATCGTGGGTAGAAATGATCACAGTTGTTCCTTTTTCGTTTATATCCCTGAACAAGCACTCTATCTGTTTGGCGTGTTTAGGGTCAAGCCAGACGGTCGGCTCGTCGGCAATTATCACTTTAGGGTCCATAGCCAGCACATCGGCTATGGATACCCGCTTTTTTTGCCCGTAACTCAGGAAATGAGTAGGTTTATCTTTAAGTTCACTGATACCCGTATCCTCCATGGCCTGCAGGACCTTTTCCCTGGCAGTTTCCCTGGACAGCCCCATGTTTAAAGGCCCGAAAGATATTTCCTGGTATACACTGGCGGAAAATAATTGTGTGTCAGGGTCCTGAAAAACAACCCCCACATCTTTACGCAACTGCAACAGCGATTTTTTGTCGTACTTGACTTCAACTCCGTTAAAACGCAGCTTCCCTTTTTGGGGTTTTAAAATACCGTTAAAATGAAGAAACAAAGTTGATTTTCCGGCGCCGTTGGACCCCAACAAAGCAATTTTGGCCCCTCTCCTGATACGAAGAGAGGCTCCTTTTAATGCCCGCGTACCGTCAGGATAGGTGAATTCCAGTTCTTCTGCCTCGATAATATATTCGTTCATAACACACTGCCCCCAAACATTAAGGCTGTAAAAAGCAATCCAAGTTCAATCAATACTATCATACCGATGTTCCGTTTGGAATAGTTAAATTCCGGCTCCAAAACCTGCAAGTCGCCGGTATAGCCCCTGGCCGTCAATGCTGTAAAAAGCATAGATGACCTTTGAAAAGACTTGGCAAACAAAGATGATATAAGCTGGCTGGTGGATCGGTAAGAAGTGGCCAAGGTAGCATATCCGCACCTGGATGATTGACTGGTATGTATCTTTTGGGCCGTTTCCATCAGCACAAAAATGAACCGGTATACCAATCCCATAAGTTCAATGAATAAGGCCGGAACCCTGAGTCTCTTCAGCACCGAAATCATTTCTACCATTGGGGTGGTAAGAGATAAAAAATACAGACAGGATACGGCAGCCAACGCTTTTCCAAAAATATTTAACCCCAAAACCAGGTCAGTGTGGCGTATCCCCAAGGATAAGGGTCCGAGATTCCAACGGTAAATCCAGTCGTAACCGGTACCACCTACACTTATTATCACCGTCAACACACCTATAAACAGAAAACCGGCGGGTAACAGCATTAATCTTAGATAAACCTGCCAAGGTATTCGCGCCAACGCCAATACCCCGAAGCCCATTAAAACCACGACTGCTGCGTAGAGGTGAATGGAAGTAAAGGCCAGGCAAAGCCCCATGGTGACGATACTGAAGATAAATTTTTCTACAGGATGCACGTATCTTAAACGGTTAGAATAAGCCAACTGATCAATATTTAACATTTTACCTTCTCCGTCCCGGCTTTTTTACCCCGCACATAACCTATATAATATCCTATAAATCCGGCGCCAAACGCAGCCTGCAAAGCAAAGAGCAAGCTTTCAATTTCTCCGCTGGGTGGTTCCCATACCGAGGAAAACCAGGGTTTGTAATCGGGTTGAATTTCAGTAATAACCTTCTCCGCTTTTCCGTCAGCGCCGCCAAATTCCGCATCCTTATTTATAACAAAAGGTATAATAACTAACGCAACTACCAACAATAACAGTAGAACATTCCTCTTCATTTTATACCTCCTCTCCTATTACCGACAACTCTTTCAGTTCCTGCTGATTATATGATTTCAAAAAGTTAAACACAATCACCGTTAAAATTCCTTCACTAACAGCCAGCGGTAACTGAGTTACAGCAAAGACGCTCAAAAACTTTACAACGGAAGTTGCTACACCACCCTGGGCAGCAGGAAAAGCGGCTGCTAACTGCACTGAAGTAACCACATATGTAATCAGGTCACCGGCAAAAGCCGCAAGAAAAACGGACAGCCAGGTGGGCAGGCCTATTTTTTTACCCAATTTAAATATCCAGTAGGCCACGAAGGGACCTGCCACTGCCATGGAAAAAGTATTTGCCCCAAGGGTCGTAATTCCGCCGTGAGCCAGCAATATAGCCTGGAACAGCAAAACAATCACGCCGATCACGGTCATTGCCGTAGGCCCAAAAAGTATCGCTCCCAGGCCCACTCCAGTTGGATGGGAACTGCTCCCGGTAACGGAAGGCATTTTCAAGGCAGAAAGTATAAAGGCAAATGCGCCAGCCACACCTAATAATAATTTCAAGGATGGGTTATCTTCAACCTTCTTTTTTATCGTCCGAAGCCCCCTAACCAGGAAAGGTATCGTCAGAACTGACCAGAATATGGACCATTTAGCCGGTAAAAAACCTTCCATGATATGCATGGCATAAGCATATTCCGGCACACTGAACAGAATTAAGGCAAATAAACCCGTTAATATGAGTGTCGTGTAACGATTCACAGAAATCACTCCTCATTTTCAGATTATGCTTTATAAGTTTTAACCAATTCAAAATGTTTTTTCAGTTTCAAAGAAAAACCCTGGTCGTCAGCCAGGGAGAAAAGCGTTTTAAACAAAGCCTAATCTAACCACCTCCCGGAAATGACGCGGTGAACTAGAATAGGCCGCTTTTACAAGTCCGGGTCATCATGAAATTAAGTATATTTTAATTCCATTCCCCGTCCATGTAAAAAGTTATTATCATTTAAGTTTTATCCCTCGGGATAAAACACCTATTTGAATTATTAAATTGTTACATCAAAAAACTCCTGCCACTACAGGACAGGAGTTAAAAAGCAAGCTCAGCTCGCACTCTCAACCTCCCCATCCATCGTGGGTACTACCGGTGAGTTCAGAATAAGCAGGTTTCCTGGCTCGAGATCATCACCGTTTCTGCGCCTTCCCAGGCTACCGCCCAGTGGCATAATGCAGAACGATTTCCTCCTACAGTGGCGGGACCGCGCCGGATTCTAACCGGCTTCCCTATTATGTCCTTCTAATAAGGACCACTTATTCCACAATATTCTGTTTGAGGTTATTATAACATAAAATTGTCCGCATTGTCCAGAACTTTTCGTATTCCGAACGTGTTACCTGTCATCATGCTGATTCAATCAGTTCTTAACAATTAAACTCAGCACTGCTATCCAACAGTTTTATCGTCAATTCGATAAACAACCGGCTCAAATAGTCAGGGGGATCATGTACCCTATTACAGGTCGAGACTTTCCCGGCGAACGATTGAATAAGCTTTTCTCCAATTTCCATTACCAACCCGGCAGACAACAATCCCCATGTATACTCGTCCAGCAGATGTATCAAAGCCGCAGCCAAAGTTACTAACCGTTCTTCCCCAGCCAACCGGTTTAGTCTTTCGATGAACATTTCCCGGCTCAGAATGGCCCCATCCCGCCGAGCTTCCTGCCAGAAATCCTCATCCTTAATCCCGTATCTCGCCCAACGCGCCAGGAAATTCCGCTGGCGTTCCGGCCCGAGGCCGGTCTCCTTATACAAGGCTTCCTTGACAGCATCTTTAACGGCTGACCCGATTAACTCTCCTAATTTTGAGTGTTTTCCGGCATCTGTATACCTGTATAGGCTTGATGGATTAGATACCACAATAATCTGGTCAGTGCCGGAACCGGTGGCAATACCCCGGGAGTAACGGCTGGGCGCCATGAGTTCCTGTAAAGCGGCTGTTTTCGCTTCAGTAGCCGTCACAACAGTTCGCACCAAAGTATAAGGCGACAGGTTGCCATTTATGATAAGTATAATATTTATGGTCCCGCCCAGGACAGTATACTGCCCGTCCGCCTCGTGGTAGGCCGCCGGGTCGCCGGCCCGGCCCCCGTTAACATCCACTCCGGCAGTTACCAGGGCTGTAACCTCTAACTGTTGAAAACCCGCTGCCTTTATGGCTATATTTTCCATTCTGGCAGCAGTCAATAGACCAGCGGTACGTTTGGGGGGTAAATGCAGTTTAGCGGCCAATTGTTCCAAATACTGTTCTGCGCTACCATTGGGCAGATTTTTCACAAGACACTTTTCCGGAGGCAGGCAGTGATTAAACACTGCCTCAAGATCTTCCCGAATACCGCCGTTAATCCTGGACGTACTTATAACCAGGCGCGGGCCGGGGAAAAAAACAATTATCGTATTATCCATCCGGTATACTTTTTCCCCGCTTTTCGTTTCATAAATTAGCATCACATATCACCTTGCGCCTTGTTTTTTTGTTGAGCCGGAGTCTCAGGCAAATAACTCGCCTCCAGCTTTCTGCGGAAACGGGTTAAAATCCTGGTAAAACCGGCCCCAAAAAGCAAATAAAAGACGGCATTCCCCAAGGCATGGAAGGTGTCAAACCAGAAACTGGCGGCATAAGCGGCCAAAAATGACTGCCAGTTCAGCGGGTAAATAAAGGCCGTCCAGAACCACAGATTCATGATCCAACCAAACAAATAACCCCAGGCAATATGAAAGATTACCATGGCCCGGCGGCCTATACGGGGATAGAAACTCTTGAGCACACCCGCGGTAGCTCCGGCCAGACCCCATGCAAACATCTGCCACGGCGTCCACGGCCCCTGGCCCAGAAAAAGGTTAGCCACAATCGCGGCGGTTGAGCCGGTCATAAACCCTGCCCGCGGCCCAAACACAAAACCAGAGATTATAACTATAAACGTAGTCGGCTGAACATTGGGCAGCACCGCAAAAGGCACCCTTCCCACTGCGGCTATGGCGCCGAGTACGGCAATATCCGCTATTTCACGGGATGAAGCAGTACTTTTTTCAAAGTCCCAGTATAAAAACGCCAATGCCGCAGCTACAATTTCAGCGGATAATAAGCCCCAATTCTGCCCGGAGACAGAATTGTCGCCCCGTATACTCAGTATCAATAACACCGCCACTACTGACAGAAATAAAGGGAAGCGCCATCTCAACCCACTTTCACGCATGAGTACCATCCCGCACCATGCCCTGCAATTCCCGCATTTCCTCAATAGCCTCGGCCACTGTGAGGATGCCGTCAACAGTCCCTCTGAACAGCCTGCTCATTTGGGGCGAATAAAAAACCGAGCCTCCCAAAACTTCGCGTTTTGACCCTGTATTGACTACCCGGCCATCGAACATCAAAATCACGCGATCGGCGTATTCCGCCGCAAACTCGATATCATGCGTAACCATAATTATTGTAATCCCTTCTTCCCTGAGTTCCGAGAGCAAATCACCCAATTCATTTTTCAGGCGATAGTCAATGCCGCGGGTAGGCTCATCCAGCAAGAGCAGTAGCGGCCGCGATGCCAATACTGCCGCCAGGGCAACCCGCTGCCGTTCACCGCTGCTCAAATCCCTCGGGTTGGCGGTACGATAGTGAGATAAATTCAGTTTATCTAAAAGATTCTCGATACGCCCAAAATCTGACAGCCCAAAATTCTTGAGAGTAAACAGCAGTTCTTCCTCCACTGTATCCTGAAACAGGTAGTCGTTTGGGTTTTGGGATAGGTAGCCCACATACCGGGCCAACTCCGCTAACGGTGTTTTTCCGGTCTCCCTGCCCATTACCGACACGCTGCCGCGCCCCGGTTTCAGCAATCCTGCCACATGTTTAAGTAAAGTAGATTTTCCGGCTGCATTCTCTCCCAGAATAACTACAAATTCCTTTTGTTCAATGCGGCAGTTGACGTTGCGCAGCGCCTCCCGGCCACCCGGATAGGTAAACCAGACATTTTTCAGTTCAACCATGGTATTTTCTCTGTTTTCTTGTCCCGGTTTGCTTCTAACCTTTAAGTCTCTCTTATTTGGTAAGGGCGCAGACGCTGTCCGGTTGGCCCGGGCCCCCGGCATTGAATAATACGGTTTTAACGCCTTACGTCCCTCTTTAACAGTAAGCGGTATGGTGGAAGCGCCGAGAGAAGCAAAAAATTTTGCCACCGGCGGGATAAAAGGAATGGATTTCTCTACTTCCCACCGGGCCACCTCGTCCGCCGGGCCGCCCTTTAATATTTCCCCGCATTCCATAATTATCAACCGGTCAGCCACGTGAAAACACCTTTCCAGGCGTTGTTCGATTAAAATAATCGTTAACCCCATTTCTTCATTTAACCGTTTAACTAAATTAAGCAGTTCCTCGGCAGCAACCGGATCCAACTGTGAGGTGGGCTCATCCAAGATTAGTACCTTCGGCTGCATAGCCAGGACAGAAGCCAGAGCCAGTCTCTGTTTTTGACCCCCCGACAGATTGCCGGTAAACTCATCTTTCACTGCCGATAAATCAAGAAAACTCATCACTTCGGCTACCCGGCGGAACATTTCATCCTGCGGCAGCGATAGATTTTCCAGACCAAAAGCTATTTCAGCTTCCACACTGGTCATTACCAACTGTTTCTCGGGGTCCTGAAAAACAATACCGACTTCCCTGGCCAAACTACGCCGGTCTATTTCACGCAAGTTCCTACCTTGAAACAAAACCTTGCCCCCGAATTTTCCGCCGTAAAAATCAGGTATTAATCCGGCCAGCGCCCGCGCCAGGGAAGACTTGCCCGAGCCTGAACCGCCAGCTACAAGCAGGAACTCTCCTTCTTCAATAATCAGGTTAATGTTGTTTAGAGCCGGCTTTTCAATGTCAGGGTAATAGTAAATCAGATTTTTGATTTCAAATAGCGGCAATGTTTCCACCCCCAGCTTAACGCAACCGGAACAAGTAAACCTATCAACAAGACGGCCAAAACTAACAAGTTCATACTTCCGTCAATCAGATATCCCAGTTGCGGATAATATTCATATGTGCCATAACCTTTGAAGAAACCGTATAGCCCGGAAGTTAACGCTAAACCACATCCTGACAGGCAAAGCAAATCCCGCGGCCGGAACAATTCCCGCCGGTAGCTGGAACGGGGCCCGCTGCCGAAAGCCCTTGCCTGCATGGCCTCCGCGATTTGTAAAGAACCCTCTAGAGAAGATAAGAGCAAGATATTGAGCAAGGACGCGTATTTTTTTATCTTTTCC
The DNA here is from genome assembly GCF_001263415.1 of Thermincola ferriacetica. NCBI lineage: Bacteria > Bacillati > Bacillota > Clostridia > Eubacteriales > Thermincolaceae > Thermincola > Thermincola carboxydiphila. The sequence goes on along the minus strand of NZ_LGTE01000001.1, from coordinate 218,236 downwards.
TTCAAATTCCCCGAAGCAAAATCTACTCCCCGCATCCGCTGTACTTCACTGATACTATTTACATCTCTGACCATAGCAGGAAACATTCTGGTAGCCAGGGATATAATCAAACCGGACTTATGAGCAAGGCGGGAAAATAATTGTAATGTTTTATCGGGATGCATAATGAGATTATATAGGCAGAAAACGCTTATCACAGCCAACAGCCGCACGCTCATCGCCGCCCCGTAGCAGATGGCTTCCAGCGTTATTACCAAACGCCCCAGAACAGGAATCCTGGGGCCGTACCAAAGGACGGTTTCCCCGGCATGGACCATAAGAGGATTGACAATAATAATCAAGACGATCATACCCAAACTAACTTTTAAATAGGATTCCCATGCTTCTAATCCATCGGCAGCCCAAATGGCCAGCGCAGTAACGAGAAGGAGCCCAGCCAGGTAGAAAGGGTGTGAAAAGACAAAGGCCAGGAGAAATAATACTGCTATATAAGTTAGCGCGGCCACCGAATGCAAACTCTGCAAAAAAAGCCCTTTTTCCCGGTAAAACAACTGGTCAAACACGGATTAACCACCTCTGCTAAAATTTTAATCGTAAATACCTTACTTATTTTGTTATGATTACGGCCTGGGCTGCCTGGTCCCAGTCTACCCGGAACCCAAAGGACTCCGCTACATAGCGGGCAGGAAGGTAAGTACGGCCATGGCGCAGCACCGGCGCCACATCCATCTGACGCGGGGCATTGTTTGTGTAAATTAGAAGGCTGCCAACGGCCAGCCTAACGCAGGCGCCGTTCAGTGATAATGTAATAGTACGGGACTTACTGTCCCAGTTAACCCCACTCTCAGGTATCCCCAGGGCATAAGCCAGATAGCGCACCGGTACATAAATGCGGCCGTTTTGAGTAAAAGGCGCGGCATCGGTTTCATGCTTCTGCGGCTGCCCGCCAATAGTAACAACATATTGTTTTTTGCCGGCTTCAAAGCGTACGGTCCGCTCCGGCAAGGCAGCGGAAGGCTGTGAGCGGAGCCTGTTAAACAAGGTATCCCCATAATAAACGTCTGCCAATGCCATTAAAGCCTGCTGGGTAGCCATTTCACTGGCGACGCCGCCTTTTAGATGACTAAAAGAACCATCAGGCAGTTGAAAACTCAAGAGGGCGGTTACCGGGTTTCCGCCGGACTTCAACCATTCCTGTCCGGTGGGGTCAACTCCGACTGCAGTCAATCCCTGGATAACCACGCTACATGACTCAGGGTTTTCCGTACCCCAGGAATTGAACCCGCCGCTATCTTTTTGCGCACTTCTCAAGTAAGCCACGGCTTTTTGCATCACCGGGCTGTCCTTTTTTTCGCCCAGCGCGCCCAGAGCCATTAGAGCCATGCCGGTTGAATCCACATCGGCAGTATCCCTGTCGGCTGCATCCCAATAAAAAGACCCGTCGGCATGTTGTTGATTAACCAGCCACTGCAGCGCTTTTGCTTGTTCTTTACTGCTCGCGCCGGCCGTGTGTAAAGCCAAGACAGCCCATATATGGGCATTAACCAGGTCTTCTCCCCCGTTAATCACATTATCGGCATACTTGCCGCTCGGGAGCCGGGCATCCCGGAGTTTCTGCACCAAGTTTTGCCCTTTGTAGTTATAAGGGTCCTGGCCTGCGGCAAACAGGGTTAAAACAAGGGTACTGTAATCGTTTGTCTCTCCTGCTTTAAGATTCGCAAACAATTTTTCACATGCCAGGCCCACGGATGTATTCCCCAAATCCCTCCCCGCCGCAGCCAAAGCAATATAACTCCATGGCAATAGGCCGCCCTCTTTTTTCTCTTTTTGCCATAACCAATCAGCGGCCTTATCCATTGCCGTTTTAATTGGGCCTTTATCTGCAGCAGGCTCAGCATATGCTGCCATGGGAGACAAAATGCCGGCCAGCAGAATCAAGACCAGCGCCATACAGAACCACTTCTTTTTCATACCCTTTGACCTCCTTTGGATTTTATTGTATGGGTAAAGGAATTACCTTCCCCGAATCAACGGCGGCGCCAAAGCAATACTTTATTTCCTGTGGGCGTTCACTCAAAACAGTCACGGCATTTTCCAGACCCTGGCGGTCAACCCCTGTTACCAACCATAACACGCCTGCGTCTCCGCTACCTACACCAACCGCCACAATTGCGCCGCTGCCCTTCCCGCAGGCTCCGGCAATTTGACCGGAAGGTGTCAGCAGGTTAAACCGATCATCTGAAAAATTAACATATAGGCCGCTTTTTATACCCCTTTCGTTCATTCCGTTCAGTATTTCGCTCTGCTTTAGAACAGTCCAGGGACCCACCACCATAGCCGGTCCGTTTCTTTTTGAGATTCCTTCCCCATTAAAAGGCGCCACGCTTACCGGCGTTACCCTAAATTTTTCCAGTCCGCGTTTTATTTTTTGCGCCTGGTCTTCATAACCGTCGGCATAGAAGATTACTGCCCCCTTGTTTTTCCCGCTGTAACCGCGCAGAAACGGCTCCGGGTATGCCCCAATCACTGCCGGAATAAACATGGTCCCGCTCCAATCATGGTAATCCCACCAGATGACATCTCCCGGGCCAGGGATATACTGGTCGGCGCCGACAGAAGCCATAACCCCGTTCACCCAATAAAACCAGTCCTTTTTCGTGCGCTTGCCGCCCGATTTACCTGTATAGCCGGAAGCCACACCGTTGATGGATTTAACAAAAGTTCCCCCATTGGCTGTTTCTATGTTCAGATTTTGGTTTAAGATGTCCAGCACCGCATCCCCGGGGCGGAAACCGACCGTTTCCGCATACATTGAACGGCGGCCGAAATCCTCCGTCACCCATAGTTGAACGCCTGCCTCGTTTTTCGGCGGATTACTCTCCGGTACTTTCTTTATAGTTAATTTGCCCGACAAGTCGGCGCCAGTTACCTGCCCTTTTTCCGCAGCCGAACCGGCAGTATTTTTTGTCCCGGCTTTTTTAACGCCGGAACCAACATTTACATCACCGGAATCAACATTAACAACGCCCGAACCGGTATCATAGGGCATAATCCTGGCGTTGCGGGCACCGCCGGCATCACATGAAGCGCTGCCGTCTTTAATACCGCCGGATAAAGCTTGCCCAGGATCTGACGGCCCCTGCCGCCCGGTAAGCCTACCGGAATAAACAATCGGCCCCAACAACCCCAGTAAAATAACCAGGATTCCCAGTAAATAAAGCCCTCTACTTTTCACCGTCTACCCCTCCTGAGAAGTTGATTCTGCTCTCTACTCTCGTTTACCCAGGAGTAAACGAGATTTTCCGCATTCACATAACCCCTACACCGATTCAAGCATACGATAAATCATTACCGCGCATTCCGCCCTGCTCGCCGGAGCAGCAGGCCTGAATGCCCCGTTGGGGAAACCTTTTACCAGGCCGTGCGCCGCCGCAGCAGCCACACCTGTTTTGGCCCAGGACGAAATATCCCGTTGGTCGTTGAAATGTAACTCCTTCCCAGAAGTCTGCAGGTTAAGCGCCTGCGCTAAAATGGCAGCCAGTTCCTCGCGCGTAACAGGACGGTCCGGACGGCAGGTACCGTCGCCAAATCCCTTAATCAGCCCGGCCCGGACAGCCGCGGCTATGTCCTGAGCATACCAGGCGCCGGCCGGTACATCGTTAAAGACCGCTTTATCCTCCGTTTTTTTCGGCAGAGCCAGCGCTTTGACCAGCAGGCTGACCAATTCTGCCCTGGTAATTGGGCGGGCCGGCGCAAAACGGACTTTATCAACTCCATTGACTATCCCGGCCCCCGCCAGTGTTTCAATACTGTGGCGCGCCCAGTCATAAGAAGTGGAAGTTACATCGGCAAAAGACCTTTTTGTCTCTTTGGCAAATACGGCATAATCGGAAAAATGGCGAATTTTCGCCACAACCAGCCCGTTTGCCGCATCCACTACCGCGGGGATAGCGACCCATGCGCCGTTAACCTTGTCGTACCAGGCCAGGGCCAGGTTCTCCGGTTTGGTAAGGCGCGGGATTGCCACTTTCAGAACCAATGTCGCCGGAACCTTAAAACTGGTCCCATCGGGTCCGAATTGATAAACAGACGATACCGGCCGGTAACCTGCGGGAGTACGCGCCTCTGCACCGTTGATTCCGCCAGCGCCTGGTATGGTAATCTCTTTAACAGTTATTTCCGTATCACGGTCAAGCGCTTTGGCCGGAACACTCATCCCCACCTCGCCTAATGTATCGGTTATGGTAGTTCCTTGATTGGCCTCTGCTTTCTTGGACAGTTCCACCGTATTTTGCGCCAGTCTCTTTTTCAGGGCAATTATTTCGGCCAGGCTTATGGGTTTGTCGCTGTTCACCACAACTACGGCTTTGGCTGATTCACTCAGGGGCCCTAACTCTCCGGTATCCCCTTTTAGCCCCAGCGTTTCAGCCAGTTTATCCAGCGCTGTCCCAACTTCACCGGAAATCTGTGTTGCAAATGAAGTATTCTGGGGCTGTCCTGTTGTTGAACTCTTAAACAGGCTATCCCAGGAAGGACCGTTGGAGTTCATCTCAGTACTGTACCACCAGATGATACGATCACCTTCATTGACGGTTTTATCGCAGGCCAGCACGCTGGGTACTGAATTATTGACACTGTACATCCACCCGTTCACTCCGCTGTTGGCCTGACCGGCAATACTTTTGACAAAACCCTTGTCCTCTGTATAGCTGAGTCCGGTGGCATGAAGAGCGCCCAGAGCCGTCAGGCCCCACTCGCCGTTTTTGCTCACCGTGACACTGCCTGGGCCATAGAGACGTTCACCGTTTTTACCAACCACCGCAATACTGACACTGTATTCATTTGGAGAAGACGGAACAGACGGATTGCTATTGCTATTGCTACTGCTGCTGTTGTTGTTGGCGCTGTTGTTATTGCTGCCACTGGCCTCTGTACCGGCAGCACTCTGGAGAACATATGCATAAAGGGCCTCGGCAGCTCCAAAAACATTTCTCGATGTCCCAAAACTGCCGTCTTCGTTCATGGTTTTCGTCATCAGATATGCGACCGGATTAACCCTTTTGCCGTCAACGTTCCTGGTCCACTCCGTACTTTCAGGGTCTTTACCGAGCTGGCGCAGGGTTATAATAAGTTCAGAGTTATCCACGGCAGGGTCATCCCATGGCGACACGTAAACACCGCCATCGTCTTGCTGGAGCCCTTTCAGATAAGCAACACCCCTGTCAACAGCCGCCTGAATCCCGGCATCCACCGCGGCGTCAGGCAGGTAAGTGAGCGCCCGGATGGCCTGGGCGGTGGACAAAACATCAGGATAGTATGTATCCCCGAACTTCTCTCCCCAGGATCCGTAAACATCTTGCTCCACGCTCTGTTTGGATAAAATATATGCTTTGGCATTTTCGGTATGAAAACTTCCGCTGTTGATCTTACCCGCTTCGCCCAGGGCGATATAGGCCCACATATCGCTGTAAACGCTGTTATCAAAGGAACCTTTACCGGGTTCTTCCGCCCTTTGCCTGTTAATCAGGAGGTTGGCCAGCCGGTCCCGGCGGGCTGAATCTTTCCACATATTTACGGCCAGTAAACACTGGGCGATGGTTTTGGTCCGGGACTTTTTAATCCAAAGGGAATCATTACCGGCATAGTCATTGTACGTTTTTCCAAGAGATTTTAAGGCAATTAAAGTCTCGGCGGTGGAAAAGGTATTGTCCCACTGGGAGGGTATGGCTGCCGTATCGGCATCCTGGATGTCCATAAGATAGGTCAAGCCGTCCTGAATGGCACTGTAAACAGGACTATCCGGCGTGTCAGCCCCGTCAAAATAGATGAGGGCGGTGATAACCTGCGCCGTCAGGTCGGCTTCCTCGGGAGAAAATCCGCCCCAGGCCGTCCCGGCCGGGCTGCCCCAACTATTGCTGTGAGCATGTTTGAAATTATTAAGGTACTCAAGGGCTTTGGCCTGGTCAATTCCGGCAAGTTTACCGGTCTTCCCCAGGGCCGTCAAGACAGTTACATGGTCATAAATATTGTTGCCAAAGTAAACTTGGTCAGCAACAGTTGATGCTTTACTTCTAATGGCAGCAGCCAGGGTATCAATATGTACCGAATAGGGATCAACAGCGTTTAAAGCGATAAGTTCTTTGGCCAGGCGTACAGCATCCAAATCGGCAGCATTATCTGCAGCGGCGTTGGCAGACGTTATTATGACATCCTTAAGCGAGGTCCCGTTATACACCCACTCACCGGTGGAAATGTCCTCACCGGCTGCGACCAGCGCTTCCACGCACCGGTAATCAAAATCCCAACCGTTAACATTATAGGCCATATTTCCGTTCCGGTATTTGTTCTTGTAATAATTGACGGCTTTGGCAATTGCCTCATGCACCTGACCATAGACATCTGTACCGACCGTAAGGTCATTTTTAACCATTGCCAAAGCCTGTAAGGGCACTTTGGTACCGTACTCGTTGGCATAAGGACCAAAACTGCCGTCGGTATTCTGAGTGGCTATAATGTATGAAATTAAACTGTTGCTGTCCCCCAACTGGTCGGCCAGGTTTTCTATTTCACTTTTTAATGTCTTGCCGTTATTGGTCCACTTTTCACCTGCCAGGTCCTCCCCGGCCAAAGTCAGCACATAGGCGGTATACCCGTCAATTCTTTCTCCGGATTTATATTTGTGGTTAATGAATTTTACGGCCTTACCGGCCATCTCACCGGCCGAATAGAGAGCCGTTTGTTCCGCGGCTGCCGCCTGGTTTATTACGCTCATAGTAATCACATTGCTTAAAAGAAAACAGATAGCTACCCACAGAGCAATCGGGCGTAATTTTAACTTATATTTTCCCATTCTTCCCAGCCCCTTTCCCTAAATTTCAAGAACAATTTAAAAAATCCCCGGTCTATCCAGACCAGGGAAGTGATAATAAAAACGGCCTAATCTAATCACCTCCCTACAGCCTGCGGTGTATTAGAATAGGCCGTCTGCTTTAAGGCCGGGTCATCATGAATGTAAGTAAATCTGTCTGAATTTACATTCATTCCACGGTCTAAAGCAATCAACACGGTCGTAATCATTTAAGTTTTACCCCTCGGAGTAAAACACCTATTCCTGTATATTTCTTTTTAAAAACAACATGCCCTCCGCACGACGATGCAGAGGGCAAAAAAGCCTGAGTCTCTCCCTTCCCATCCATCGTGGGTACTTACGGCGAGTTCAGAATAAGCAGGTTTCCTGGCTCGAGATCATCACCACTTTACGCCTTCCCAGGTTAAACCCAGTGGCATATTGCAAAGTGATTTCCTCTTACAGTGGCGGGACCGCGCCGGATTTGCACCGGCTTCCCTATTATGTCCTTTCAAGAAGGACCACTTATTCCATAATATTCTGTTTGATGATATAATAGCATGAAATTGTCCGCATTGTCCAGAATATTTAGAGTGAACCTCCGCCGGGACAAGCCCGGCGGCTTCTTAAAAGCAGCCGGGTCCGCCCGGACAGTCCTTAGCACCTCATCGGGAGACGCCTGTCTGAAGGCAGGTCTTACTCCCCCTCAATGCGCTACATCCTGGCGCCCAAGTTAACCCCAGACGCTGGATGGCCCGGTCCATGGGCGTCTACTACTCAGCGTAGATACGTCTTTATGCGGCTTTCTTTTTATGGCTCCGCATCGGAACTAACACCACAGGCCGCGAGTAAGACACCATCTCCGGCAACCTACGACCCGGGGTGAACTGGCCGTTTACTGCTAAGTCCAGTATGCCCGTAGCACCTATTACGTCACGGTGCGCTCCGCTGAAACCGCATTCCCTGTTGCCGCACCGGTAAATCCGGCCAGTTTGCTTCGTATACTTGTTGCATATCGGGCATGTGCCGGAGGTGCCCCGTTCTTCGATTTTCTCCAGGGTGATGCCATGCCGCTTGAGCTTATATTCCAGAAGATCCCGCAGCCGGCCGAAGCTCCACTGGCTCATCCGTTGGTTGTGGTGCCGGCCGCATTCCTGTTTCCTTACGCCCTGCGGGTCGCCGATGTAGACCTTTGGGGCTCCGATATATTTACGAATAGTTTCAGTGCTGACATTGCCAGCAGTACCGATGTAATAACCCCTGCTCTACGCAATGGTTAATTTTTCTTTCCATACCCTTATTTTACCACAAGAACAAAGGTTTGATTTATATGTTTAACTTAAGCGATTTAAAAGGCCCCCTTCATCCTACCCCACAAGGGGGTAGGTTTTCGGGGGCGGATTTTTATAAAATTACGGCTTCTCTGCGATAAGTCCGACACCGTCTATTTACGCAAAGTTGCTGTTATTCTTTTAGGATTCAAGAGCAAACTTAATCCTTCATCTATATTTTTAACTGCTATATCCGCCTGTGCCAAAGCCTGGCCGGCACAACCCTCCGGCCCAAGAACAGCAATACCCAGAGCGGCCCTGCTCAGCATGGCGACATCGTTCACCCCGTTTCCGACAGCAACGGTCCGGGAAGCACCGATCTTTTCAACAAAGGCCGCTTTATCCGAGCCGCCGTTTTCCTGGTCTATAATCACAACCTCCGCCTGGATACCGGCACACTCCAAAGCAACAGTACCAAAGGTATCTGCCGTTAAGATATAGACTTTGAGTACTCCGGCCAGTTCATTAATAATTTTTCCGGTGGTATTTGCAAGCTTACCGTCAAATGCAAGGGTACCGTTGAAATCCAGGACAAGATTTTCTAATATAAGACTCCTGTAACCCGGTATTGATATCTCAATCATCCAATCACCACGCTACCTTTCCATTTCCCGCCACTTCCGACATCCTTTAACGCAAAACCCATTGTTGCGCTTACAACAAAAGATTTCTTTGGAACCACAGTATGGACACTGACACTCGTTATCCAAAACCTTTTGATAATTTTCGTAACTTTCTTCCCATTGTTTTCCACAATTCCGGCACGTAACCCTACAAATGTTCCTGGTAAAATCCCCGCCCTGTACCCTTAAAGCTTTCCCGTGAATAAGGGCGGTGGCTATTTTCGTACGGGCATCGCTCAAAATTCGTTGAAAAGTCTGGCGGGATATCTGCATCTTTGCAGCGCACTCATCCTGATTGAGATTCAAAATATCTTTCAGCCTTATGGCCTCAATCTCTTCGACCTTCAGGATCTCCTCCTCCAGACCACACCTGGGCCTACCAGCAGGAACAAAACATATCTCGCCGGGAACAAATTCGACTCTCCGCCATTTTCTTGGTCTAGGCACTTTTATAACCCCCGTCTATAGAGCTTCTTTGCTCTATATTATACAAGTCTTATTATACAAAAAAAATTGCCCGGAAGAAAATACTATATTTTATCCCAGACAGTTAAAATCATCAAAAATCTGTAATTCGCCCCAAATCCCCCTGATAGCTATTCTCGCAATATTATGGGAAATTTACTACCGGTATCCCTTCAGCAAGTGACTTATTTACTTCCCTGTCAAAGGGAACCTTATCTAATACTCTGACATTGGCCTCTTCACACTGCCGTATAATATCTCCAGTTTATTTAACCAATGAATTTTCTGCCGCATTGGTGATAGTATACATTGTTGGACCCGGGGTCATTAAAGGGTGCGTCCCCATTTGCAGAGCAAGAATTTGTGATGCCGTCATACGGGTTTGCACAGCTAAACCAATTATATTTACCAACTCACCGACCGATTGACCGCCACAGGCCTGCCCTCCTAAAATAACCCCGGTTTCCTTGTCAAAGACCAACTTGACTATTTGCTTTACAGCCCCCGGTAAGCAAGCGGGATGCCTATCATAAACCTGTACTGATCCTATTTTTGTGTTAAATCCTCGCACCCTGGCATTTCCCTCAGTTAACCCCACCGAACCGAAAGAAATTCCATTCAGACTTGTTAAAACAATACTTAATGTCCCATTTCTAAACATTCCGGTCAAATTATAAAGGTTATGAGCGGCAATTTTCGCTTCCGTGGCAGCAATTGACCCCAACATTACAGAAACAGGCTCCCCTGTAAAGTAATCCTGTTTTGAGGCACAATCGCCGATAGCATAAATGTCTTTATCTGCTCTCATATATTTGTCCACCTTAATGGCGCCGAATTTATCAAGAGGCAAACCTATCGCCTTTCCCAATGTTGTATTGGGGTAAACTCCTGCAGCAAAAATCACAGCATCAACGTCCAATTTGCCTCCACCGGTCAACTCAATTTGTTTTACATTTCCTTTATGGCCAATGAATTTCTTGACAGTTTCCAATTTGTAGATTTTAATACCTATTTCGCAGAGTATTTTTTCTACCATTTGTGCAAACTCGAGGTCAAACGACTGCCAAAGACATGTGGGACCGCATTCCACTATGGTTATGCTGCCATCGATCAATTTTGAAAGCTCTTCCGCCAACTCAACACCAATGAACCCGCCGCCGACAATTACAACCTTCTTCTTTTCTTTTAAATAATTCTTAAGTAGGGTAAGGTAATCCAAATCCTTAAAAATAAAATAAATATTGTTAAAATTACCACCTTCCCCAATTCCCGGAACAACCGGTAAAGAACCCGTGGCCAGAACAAGTTTATTATAAATAATTTTTTCCCCACTTGCTGTTACGGCTAATTTTCGCTCTTTATCAATTGCTGTTACTTCGTCAACTAATATGTTAACTCCCTTTTCCACCATGCTTTCATCGGAAACGGCATTATTATCCGGCAACTTTAAAGTTCCAAAGATATACGGAATTCCGCAAGGAACCAACGCCTTGTTTTCTCTGCGAACCAATGTAATTTGGGTTTGCGGATTTATTTTTAATATTGAAGACACAAACCCTCTCCCCGCTACGTTACCGCCAACCACAAGTATTTCAGTTTCCACATCTTTTCCCCCTTACAAAAATTAGGCAAATAGTTAAACTAGTTAAACCAAAATGCCCTCCGTATCATTTACGGAAGGCAATAACACTTGACAAGTTTTTATACTAAGCAGATTACTCTATAGAAATTGCTCCGTGGGGACATTCATCAACACATGTTCCACAGTCTACACATGTATTTGTGTCAACATGAGCCACACTATTCACACTAATCGCTCCTACCGGACATACCTCCACACACGAAGCACAACCCGTACATTTTTCTTCATCAACAATAGCCGCCATACTAAAATCTCCCCCCACATTCCGAAATACTCCACCTTGTTACCCGGTGTATGCTACAAATGATTATAATCACTTATTTTCTTCTGCCTGATTTAGTTCAGAAATCTTCTTATTAATAGTTTCAATTTCAGCTTGTAATGCCTTAATTCTACCCTGTAAAAATTCTTTTTCATTTACCGGTGCGGAAACATGGTTACGCCATACAGACGGCAGCCGCTTACCGCCGAACCTCCGGCTTCCGCCAAAGCAACGGCCGCGTCCCCCGCCGTAAGGAGTTCCTCCCCGGCCTACTCCGCACAGGGTGCCATAACTAGCAGAATAGTTACCCTGTCCCACCGACGAGGAGCAGTAACCGAAACCGCCACCTGTTCCCGGACCTTGACCAAGCGGCCCTGTACCGTCAAAACCCGGCATACTGATACCCCCTTTCTTAATCCGAGCATATTTGTTTAGGGCATATGCCCATTATTATATTACTCCTTTTTCTGGTTTTTGTCAAATGCCCAAAATAAAAACTCAAAAAAATTCTATGCTTACTTAAGTCCGACAAAAAATTCGGGTTTATAATGGTTTCTAATAAAGTTATCTTCGTACCTGCCAAACCATCATACCGATATTGGTTTCCACTTCTTCCTTCACCAGACCGTTAACAGACTCATTTACAACAAATTCATGTAAGCTTTCCAGTACTGCAGGTGTAATGTCGGTGTAACCGGCAAACCAGTCCCTTAGTTTCCCGGTCGTTTCCTCCACAGATTCTTCATTGACCCATTTGGCGTTAATAAACTTTAGTGAAGGAAAATATCCCATGGCATAGACCAGGTTAAAAGGAAAAATGATATCCATGGAGAGATCCGACCAGGCTTCCTGAAACAGTTTTGGCCATAACTTTTCCTGCAAGAAAGCAATATTGAAAACCCCTTCTTTTTCGGCTCTTTCTTTAATTATCTCCAGCATATTGGATGCAGGAGCAAGGGCCCTGTTTTTGGCAAAACTGCCGGCCCGGTTATTCCACATTGCCACCGTTCTTTGCAGGTCTTTGGCAGGTTGCTTTTGTTTTGAGCGGATATTCCCGGCCTGTTCCCAGGCTTCCGCCCAGAAATCAACCATTTTGTTTTTCTCAAATTCGTTTCCGTATGGCATGATTACCTCCCCAGTCACATTTTCATTGCCGGAGCAGGCCGCCGGTAAATTTCCGGGTATAAGCCTGTTATTTTTGCAAAAGCTATAGTAAAAGTAAACTAAACCAATCTTAAGGAGGTTAAACTATGAGCTGCTCCAGTATCAAACACCGATTCGACCAGTTGAAAAATCAAGGCGGTCTAAATTTTGATGAAGCCATAAATCTTTATAATGACCTTCTGGGTTCCCTTGATGCCCACAGGTTGGAACTGCAGGAACTGCAAAAAACCGGTGACCAGAACCGGATCAATCATTTGCAGGAGCATATCAAAGACGGCGAACAGATACTGTCGGAATTAAGAAATATGACCCTGCAGTAAGAAGAGGTTCTCCTCTTCTTTTTTCTTACTCTGGTCCCGCAAAACAAAATACCTATGCGGTTGAACAATTCTCAACATTATACTGCAAAGCAAACCATTCCCTTAACATCCAATGAGGGAGCGGCTGCCAACAGGCTCCTGGTATACGGGTGTTTGGGCATAGAAGTGACACGGTGGGAAGGCCCTTCTTCCACGACCCTGCCCTCCCTGAGAACAATAATCCGGTCGCTCACCTTCCGGGCCAGGGCAATATCATGGGTAATAAACAGCAAACTTAGCCCCTTTTTTTCCTGGAGATTAAGGAGCAGTTTCAGTATCTTGGCCTGGACACTGGGATCCAGGGCCGAAGTCGGCTCATCGGCTATGAGTAATTTGGGAGCCAGTATCAATGCCCTGGCAATAGCCACCCGCTGAGCTTCGCCGCCGCTTAAGTGGTGCGGGTAGGTCAGCAGGAACTCCTCCGTAGCGGGTAACTCCACTTCTTCCAGCACGCGTTTTACCTTTTCCCTGCGCTCCATTCGGTCACCTACTTCATGTATCTCCAACGGTTCACTCACAGCTTCCAGGACCGTTTGCCGGTGACTTATGGATTCGGCGGGGTTCTGGTAAATCATTTGTACCTGCCGGTAAAAATCTTTACCGCGGCGCTCAACCGGCCGGCCGTTTAAAAAAATTAGCCCCTCTGACGGTTCACTGCTGCCTGTTATAATCCGGGCCAACGTCGTTTTTCCCGATCCGCTTTCGCCAACAAGGGCTACCGTTTCCCCCTCATACAGGGTAAAATTTATTTTTTCCACTGCGCGCAGACGGCCAAAAGACTTACCTACATTTTTTACTTCCAGCAGCGGAACTATTCCCCCCAAATGACAGGCCACCATACGCCCGCCGTTTTCTATTAACTCAGGGCATGTCTGACTGCATGCGGGCATACTCTGGGTGCACCGCGGCGCAAAGGGGCAACCCCTGTTCGGCCGCGAAAGCCGGCCGGGAATACCCTGCAAGTCCTTGGTAGTGGTCATATTCGGATAGGCACGCAACAGTCCTCTGGTATACGGGTGTTTAGGGCTGGACAGGATTAGGCCCGTAGGACCCAGTTCCACTATTCTGCCCCCATATAAAACAGCAGTTTTTTGGGCCAGTGTGGCTGCCGTGGAAAAATCATGGGTAATCACCAGCATCGTGTGCTGCCGGCCAATTTGCTGCAACAATTTAATAATCTCTGCCTTCGTAATGGGGTCCAGCGCAGAAGTGGGCTCATCCATGATCAGCAGCTCCGGGTCATTAGCCAGAGCCATGGCAATAAGCGCCCGTTGCTTCTGTCCACCGCTTAACTGGTGCGGGTAGAAGAAATGAAAGTCAGGGGAAATCCCGACCTTTTTTAATAACTCCCCGGCTCTTATTTTTGCTTCCGGCCTGGTATACAAACCGTGTTCCACCATGGGCTCCATAACCTGATCAAGTATAGTGTACAAAGGGTTCAGGGCATTTTCTACGTTTTGAAAGACCATGGCAATCTGATTCCATCTGATTTCAGACATTTCCCTCTCAGTCAACCCAAGCAGGTTACGGCCCCGGTAAAGTATTTCACCGGTACATTCCCCATCGCCGAGACCGATAATGCTGCGGCCCAAAGTGGTTTTTCCTGTGCCTGATTCCCCTATCAGGGCAAGGCATTCACCCCTGGTCAGGGTCAGGTTGATGTTGTTCAAAACCCTGGTCTGGCCAAAACTTACCGATAAATTTCTGATTTCAAGCATACCTTCCCCTCCTCAACCTCGGGTCCATGGCCTCTTCCAGGGCATAACCGATAAATGTAAAAGCCATAACAGTCGCCGACAGGGATAACCCTACCGGTATAAGCCACCACTGCCACACATCAAGATAAACGTATTTTAATGCATGATACAGCATTTTCCCCCAACTTACGGTCGTTGGGTCCGTGACGCCCAAAAAGGAAAGTCCTGCCTCCATAAAAACGGCCCGCCGCGCTCCCTGAACCAGGTTGGCCACAAGTATAGGGCCGAGGTCAGGAATAATATGGCGTCTTAATATATACAACGGCCCGGCTCCAAAAGTTCGGGCAGCCCGGACATGGGCTTTTTCTTTTAAAACCAGGGTCTGGGACCTGATAATCCTGGCGCCGCCGGGCCAGGTAAGCAATGATAGCAACAGTATCAGGCACCACAAGCTTGGCTGGATATAAGCGGCTATTATGATAACCACTAGCATTGGGGGAATTACCAGCAGGGCATCTACCACCCGCATTGCCACTTTTTCGTAAAACCCGCCCAGAAACCCCGCCGTCGCCCCGACAACACTACTTATGGCCGTAGAGAAAAAAGCTACGGTAACGGCTACCAGCAGGGAAGTTCGAGCGCCATATAACAGCCCCGCAAAAATGTCCTGCCCGACATCATTGGTGCCCAGCCAGTGTTCCCTGGAAGGAGGCCGGAAAGAAGCCGTTGTCTGTTCTGTAGGATTAAAAGAAGCAAGTACAGGCGCAAAAACAGCAGCGCCAACTATCAGCGTCAATAAAATCAGACCAAGGCGGCCTAGGTTGTTGGATTTAATCTCCTGCCAGTATTTAATGTGCATGATTTTAACCTCGGGTCAATATTTTTATATAACATATCAACAGAAAAATTGGCTGTTAAAACAAAAACTGTTACCACAAGGAAAACTCCCTGCAAAAGGGGATAATCCCTGGTCTGCAGGGCTTTTTGAATCAAGAGCCCCAGCCCAGGGTAGGAAAAAACCGTTTCGATAAACAGAGCCCCGGTCAGCATCCTGCCGACCTGCATACCCGTATGGGTAATTACCGGCAGCAGGGAATTTCTTCCGGCATGCCGGTATCTTACCACCTGATCATTTAAGCCTTTGGCCCTGGCGGTAAGGATAAAAGCCTCACCAAGGGTGGTTACCATACTGTTTCTGGCCAGGAGATAAGAACCGGTCAGGTTTACCAGAGTCAGTGAAAGGGCAGGCAATACAAGGTGTTTTAATACATCAACTACAAGAGTTATCCCCTCATAACCGGCATAGGGAGTCATGGCCCCATTAAGGGGGAAAACTTCCCAAACCACCCCGAACAGAATCAAAAAAACCATCCCGAGAAAAAAATCGGGTAAACCGTCCAAAAACATGGTTCCGGCAAGCAAGGCCCGGTCAATCTTTTGGCCGCGCCGCCAGCCCGATTCTATCCCCAACAGGGTACCGATAATTGTCGAAATGCTTATTGCTGTTCCTACCAAAAGGAAAGTCCAGGGAAGGGCTCCCAATATAACTTTGGTTACCGGAGCATTATAAAAATAGGAATAGCCTAAGTCTCCTTTCAACAGCGACAACAAATATGCTCCAAATTGCCCCGCGAGGGGCCGGTCGAGGGAAAACCGCTCGACCAGCCGCGCCTTCAACTCCGGGGTCATCTGAATCATGGCCTCCTCTCCGTAAATAGCTGTTAAAGGGTCTCCCGGCATCAACCGGGGAAGAAGGAAATTTAACGACAGAATGATGAAAAAAGCAACCAAATAGTTGACCACATCTTTTAACTTAAACATTTTCCCCTCCGGGTTTTACTGTCCGACCGTTACCTGCACCCGGCCGCTACCGGCGCACAAAAGCCCATTTATTTAACGGCAGGGGCACTCCAAAACCGATTCCTTTCTTTGTGTTAAACAGCCTGATTTTTCCGTCGTGGCCATAATACCAGTCCGGATAATACAGGGTTAGACCAGGCATTTCCTCCGCATAAAGCTCCTGGATTTTTTCCACTTTTGCCTTGCGTTGGTCGGGATTCATCGTCGCCACCTGTTCCTTCAGCAGACCGGTTAAAATCTTGCTGCCGGTATATCTTATACTGGTAACCCCTTTGCCTATGGTCACCTTGTTTAAAATCTCGGCGTCGCCCCTCAGTCCTCCGTGCCCGGACAGGGCCATATCGAATTTCCAGTCCTGCACCATGGAGTCAAGAGTTTTGGCTTCCAGACTTTTCAGATTAACCTTGATTCCCACTTTTTCCAACTGCTGTTTGATAAACTGCCCGTCTCTTTCGTAGTCGGGGCTGATCAGCAGCTCAACGGTCAACTCCTGCCCGTTTTTGACGAAATAGCCGTTTTTCAGTTCATATCCAAGCCCACTTAAAAGCTCCTTCACTTTTTCCGGGTTATAATCGTATTTGTTTACATTGGGGTTGTACCATTCCGAATCAGGGGAAAGGAGTCCCGGTTTACCCGCCAGGGCATACCCTCTCTTGGTTGTTTTTACTAGTTGTTCACGGTCAATGGCATAAGCCAAGGCCTGCCGGAATTCCCTGGCCGAAAAAGGTTCCTTTCGGTGGTTGAATAACAGTTTCAGGGCCCAGTCATATTTTATTTTTATTACCGAAAATCCTTTGCTGACAACCTCATCTTTCAGGTCAGGCGGAATCTGAGCAAAATTAACCTCCCCCCGCTCCAAAGCGGCCGCCGCCATTTCATTACTGACTTTAACAAATTTAAGTTTTTCCACTCGCGGACTGCCCAAATAATAGTCACGGTTGGCCTCGTACAGGTAAGTCCCCTGTTCTTTGTTGTAATCCGCCAGTTTAAAAGGTCCGGTACCTATTACCGCCTCGGGTCCCTGAAACTCTTCAGGTTTTTCGACCTGTTTCCAGATATGCTCCGGCAATATAGGCAGCGTTCCGGCCACATTATTTAAAAAAGGAGCATATTTTTCTTTGAGGTACACCTTCACCTTGTAGTCGTCAATGATTTCAACCCTGGCTATCTTGGTAGTGTCAACCCAGTTATAAGGGTGTTCCCTGGTATAATCAAAGGTGAAAGCAACATCCCTGGCGGTGAATTTCTGTCCGTCATGCCACTTCGCCTTTTCATTGAGCTCAAAGTAATAGGCATTTTCTCCTTCGATATATTCCCATTTTTTAGCCAGGGCCGGTATATAACCCTTCTCGTCTTTCCATACAAGGGTATCAAAGATAAAACTCATCCTGACATACCCAGGACCCCGCTGGTAATGGCTGTAAGGCGTGGGATAGCCCCAGTCTCCGGTAGGGTCAGCTACAGTGTAAACAGGTATTTTGTCCTGTGAACTGACACTTTGCATGCCTTCCGTCTGCGCTTTTTCAGTTGATGCTGTTTTGCCGCAACCGGTAAAGATAAGACCGGTTATCAGAACAAACAAAACCGGCAAAAATAATTTTTTCCTTACAAATAATCCGCATGCTGACAACTGATAAACCTCCTTTACCAACCTCTGCTGTATTCTTCTCCC
Source organism: Thermincola ferriacetica (assembly GCF_001263415.1). NCBI lineage: Bacteria > Bacillati > Bacillota > Clostridia > Eubacteriales > Thermincolaceae > Thermincola > Thermincola carboxydiphila. Next base: position 200,314 of record NZ_LGTE01000001.1, on the reverse strand, counting down.
GCACATTCCAGGCATACCATCTTGCCGTCTTTGACCCGCACGCGGGGTTCCATGGCTCCTTCACCACACTCAGCACAAATGATTGTGTCAAATATGCGCGCTTTCTTGGGAAAGTCGAGTTTAACCTTCTCCACCTTGCAGAACTCCTCAGCAGATAATTCCAGGATTTTTTGCGACCTCTCCAGGTGCTTTTCCTTAAAACAGTCACATTCCTCATCAGTTGCTTCGCCTTTCATGACCAGGTCCATCAATTTCCGGTGCTCGGGGTCGCGTCCCATGACATCGGGTTTCACAGAAACCCGCACCGCCTCGCCGGTTTTCCTGTTGCCAAAGGTATAAACCTGTTTGCCATAATCCCGGTAGATCAGGTTCCCTTTGCCGATGGTGCAGCCCGTTAAAACCTGGATAGCATCAACGCCGCAGGCATCGTTTTCCACAATTGTTACCAATTCCTCATCGGCAGCCCTGGCAACACCAAGTTCGTTAAGAGCTATGACCGCCGCCTTAAAACCCAACGCCAGTCCGGGGCAGATATGCCCGTGAAATTCCACACACTTTTCCCATGGGGTTAATTCTCTGCACATTTAAACCCGCTCCTTTCAACTATTGGTTTCTAAACGTTTTTTACTCCTTGCCTCCCATATAAACATAAACTTCTGCGTCTTCGGTATAAATGGTTTTATATCCGGATCTTTCCGCCAACCCGGCAAGTTCTGTTACAGGAGGCAAAACATCATCCTTTACCTCCCGGTTAGCTTGGTGACGGCTGTTAACTTCCTTCCTGCTGGCGGAATGGGCAATTAAAAGCCTGCCGCCGGTCAATAAATGTTTAAATATATTCCTCAGGGTAAGTTCTTTATCGCTAAAATGTGGATAGACATTATGGCATATCACAACATCATATTTCTTTTGTAGGTCCGCACTTTGCATGTCGGCAACAATAAAGTTAGCCATACCGGGAAATTTGGCCCGGGCAACCTCAAGCATTTTTTCAGAAATATCGACGGCATCTATCCGGCATCCAGCCACATTCAGAAATGGAACCAATACTCCGGTGCCTGTTCCCACATCGAGGACAGTAGAACCATCAGGAATATTAGCTATATCTAGGATTTTCTCAATTTTATTCACATCCGGCTTAAATTTTTCATCCCAGGACACCGCAATATTATCGAAATACTCTTTTCCTTTTGTCATAAAAGTCAGCTCCTTTCCACCTTAAACATTCCCCCCTTCAAAACAAAAACCATGAAAATCTGCCCGCTGTTTCGGGCAAGACCTTCATGGCCTGAAATCCTGACTATTGAGCCTGTCTTGTCGTAACCGGTCACTTTAAATATCACACGGTATCTTCTTGATACCTTATTCCTTTTATACCTATTCTATTTAATTCTACAAATTCCTTCTTGATTAAAAATTTTTTAGAATTTTCTAAACCATTTCTTTTCAAAGCCGTCAACTTTTACATAACCTGCGGGGCTCCATCGATGCCCATAACATTAATTATACCATTTTTTCGTCGGCTTCAATATTCCCCCGTTTAAGTTAGCATAAAAAACATCAAAAAGCCTTTTATCAGGCCAATTTAGAATCTTTCTTATCGCCACGTCAATGGCCGCTCTGTACTGTAGTAGTTTAGCCGGGTCCTGCAATTGCGCTTCCACATCTTTGGTCATTTCATAGTTTAGCAACTGGGGGTTATAAACGGGAGTCTTCATTTTGATTATTAAACCCCTGCCGTCCACCGGATGCAGTGGTTTCCCGGCAAAGAAATATACGTGTTTTCCAGTATCTTCAATAAAAAAACTCTGTTTACCAATGGTACAGCCGGTCATGTACTGGATAGCGTCAACGGCGCTGGTAGAATTAGCCGCCCCGGCAATAAAATTCAGCGAGTTTTCCCTGGTAATGCCCAGTTCTGCCATGGCAATTTTACTGACCCGGTAGCCGATAGCCAATTCCGGGCAGAGATGACCGTGATACTGCACCAAGCACATAAGTTCATGGGATACCAGCACAGTGCCGATGGTCAGGGAATCCGCATTACACATTTTAATCACCTCCCGTCTTTACAAAAAGGACCTTGCAGGCAAACCCAACTTCTGTGAGCCGAACTAAAACCTTCATGGTCCTAATCTTTATCAATCTAATTTTTGTTTTCTTCTATATTCAAAATTGTCTTAAATGGCCAATTGTTAACCTTCACTAATTCCTCCAGGTCATAGGCGAATAGGCCGGAAATCCCCTTCGCCTCCTCCATAGTCCCATTGTTTCGGTTATTTTTTCTTGCCCACTATCAAATAACGCTTATGGCTATATGCTATTCTGTACCTCTGCGGCATAGCCGCATTTTCTGCCCTTTCAACGTTGCTCATATCAACTATTTGCACATCTTCGACACCTGCTTCCCGCATTAGCCTGATAATTTCTTCCGGCGGCACATCGCCGTAAAGTGGCAACTGCTCTTTTATTTCGTTGGAATAACCATCCTTCCACGGGTTACGACGCTCAGCAAGCATAATCATGATATTGCCTATCAGTCTCCTTGCCTTTGCCGGCAGCCCTATACTTCCCCATACCCCGTTAATGACAACCAGCTTACCGCCAGGTTTGAGCACCCTTAACCATTCTGTAAGCGCTTTTTGGGGGTCGGGCAAAGTCCACAGTAAATGCCGATTTGCCACTACATCCATACAGTTATCAGGCAAAGGCAGCGCCTCGGCATCACCGAAATCAAATACCGGCCGGTTTTTCAAGTTTGACCCTTTCTTTTTCGCCTGTTCGAGCATTTTAGCCGAAATATCCAGACCGGTGCAGTTATGCCCCATTTCGGCCAAAAGCAAGGCCAGAAACCCGGTGCCTGTTCCCACATCGAGAATCCGGCACGGCGTGGTGCCTATCGCCGTGGCCAGCACCTTTTTCCACGCCTCAACTTCAGCATGGCTCTTTACCCCATGGGCATACTGTTCATCATAAGAAACGGACCAGTGATTCCACTGTTCGGCAATGTAACGCTTGGCCTCAGTCAGCTCCATTGCCCACCCTCCTTCCCACGGAAATATTAAAACAAGCAACTTGTTGTTCCCCGTTAATATGCAACAACTCAGGTTTTTCATCACTGCACTTTTCAATAACATGCGGACAACGAAACCTGAAAGTGCAACCCGGATCCTGCCAGTCAGTCGGAAACCGGGAGTTTTCATCTTCACCTTTGTTCGTCTCATAAATGTTTTGGTTGGTTCTAAAACGGGGATGTTTAACAGGAACGGATGATAGCAACAACCTTGAATACGGATGCACTGGCATATTGATGCTTCTTTTGGGCAGAATCTCAACCACCCGGCCCCTGTACATTACCGCTATCCGGTCTGATAAAAACTCCACCGCCCTCAAGTCATGAGAAATAAAAAGATACGCCAGCCCATAACTAAGTTTCAGCTTCTTCAGCAGGTTCAGAATTTGCGCCTGTACTGACACGTCCAGAGAAGATAATGGCTCATCAAGTATAATCAGGCGCGGATTTAGGACCAGCGCCCTGGCGATGCCGACCCGCTGCCGCTGTCCGCCGCTTAATTCACCGGGGTAACGGTCCAGGAAAGTTTCATCCAGTTCGACAGCTCGCAAAACTTCTTTTACTCTCTCCCGAGCAGTTTCTTTGTTTAATTTTTCATAATTAAGCAAAGGTTCGCTGACTATCTCTTCCACGGTAAACCTGGTATTAAATGATGACAAAGAATCCTGCAATACTATTTGCATATTTTTTCTGTGCATGCGCAGTTGCCTGCCAGATAACCGGGTCAGTTCCCTGCCGTCGAAGAAAACCCGGCCTGAATCCGGCCGTTCCAGCAATAGCGCCACCCTACCCAGGGTACTTTTGCCGCAGCCGCTTTCTCCCACCAGTCCCAGTGTTTCACCACTTGCTACAGCGAGGGAAACCCCGTCCACGGCTTTGACCTTTTCCCGCCCAAAAACCCAGCCTCTGCCCACTGAATAGTATTTGTATACGTCACGTAATTCAAGCACCGGCTATCTTCCTCTCTTCACTTTGCGTATGCCAACAGGAAACCCTGTGTTCCGAAGTCTCCGGATATAGTTTAGGTTCACTATGCACACACAGGCCGGATGCTTCCGGGCAGCGCCCGGCAAAAGAACAGCCCGGCGGTAAACCGGCCATGTCGGGCGGCTGGCTGGGAATTGTTATGAGCCAGCCGTCCTCCTTCGCTGGGTTGATTGAAGCCAGTAAAGCCCTGGTATACGGGTGTTGGGCATGGTCAAAAATGTCATATACACTGCCAGTCTCCACAATCCGGCCGGCATACATGACCGCTACCCGGTCAGCCAACTCGGCAACAACCCCTAGGTCATGGGTAATCAATATAATGGCACACCCGGTTTCTTTGTTTAACCGCCGCAATTCAGTCAAAATACCGGACTGTACTGTAACATCCAGCGCTGTTGTCGGTTCATCGGCGATAAGAACCTGGGGATCCATGGCCAAGGCAATGGCAATCATCACCCGTTGACGCATGCCACCACTTAACTGGAAGGGGTATGACTTAAACACCCGTTCCGGCTCACGCAGACTTACCGCGGATAACATATGCAAAGCCTTCTGTTTTGCTTCATAACGGGAAATTCTCTTATGTGCCAGCAGCGCTTCGGTAAACTGCTGTCCTACAGTATATACCGGGTCAAAGGAAGTCATAGGGTCTTGAAAAACCATGCTGATTTCAGCGCCCCTTATCCTGCGCATTTCATTTTCCGACAGGTTAAGCAAATTCACCCCGTTCAATAAAACCTGCCCGCTTTTGATGTATCCCGGGGGTTCGATTAACCGTAAAACAGACCTGGCCGTAACGCTCTTGCCGCAGCCGCTTTCACCGACAACAGCCAAAACCTCTCCCTTATAGAGAGAAAAACTAACATCTCTGACAGCTTTTATTTCTCCGATCGCCGTTAAAAAACTTGTGCTCAGGCCATTTACCTCTAAAATCGGCGTGATATTTTGACTTTCCTTTATCAAGCCGCCTTCTTTAACATTTTTGGCCATTTATTGACACCTTCCTTTACATTCATCGGCAACAGCATGTGCTGCAGCCCGTCACTGGCAAAGGTGATAGCCAGTACCGTGCATATTATCATCGCTCCTGGAAAAACCGGAATCCACCAGGCCCCGGCCAGGATCTGGTTTTGCCCCCCGATAAGCATATTCCCCCAGGAAGGCTGATGGGGCGGGATACCAAGGCCCAGGAAACTGAGCGATGCTTCGGAAAGAATAGCATGTCCCACTCCCACTGTGGCCATAACTATAATGGTTGGCGAACAATGGGGTACCAAGTGGCGGAGGATAATTTTCCAAACCGGGGTACCGGCGGCTTTGGCAGCCAGGACAAATTCCCTTTCTTTCAGGGACAATACTTCTGTCCTGACCAATCTCGACATCTGCATCCAGGTGGTAAAACCGATTACCAGTACCACATTTGTCAGGGATGGCTTGGTCATAGACTGGATTACCAGCATAATCAACATGCTGGGTAAACATAACAGGGCATCAATAATCCTCATTAACACCCGGTCAATCCATTCTCCAACATAACCGCTTACGGCGCCGTACGTAACCCCGAGAACAGTGGAAACAGCGACAGAAGCCACCCCCACCAGCAGGGACACCCTCCCCCCGTATAACAGGCGGGTCCAGATATCCCGGCCCATTTCATCGGTCCCCAGCCAGTTGCCCTGTCCGGGCGGTTTCAATGTTTTTGTCAGTTCAACCGCGGTAGGATCCTTGGCGGTAAATAAAGGGGCTCCGATTACCATAATCGCCATTACCATCAATACCATAAAGGATATAACTGTTACAGTCTTATATTTTGACAAACCGCATCACCTGCTTTCCGGCCTGGTTTTCAGGGCAATCCGGGGGTCCAGCCAGGCACAGAACAGGTCGACCACAAGGCTGCCTCCTACAACCAGGGCGCCGCTGAACAGGATTGTACCCATTAAAACCGGGTAATCCCTGTTATTGGCGGCTTCCACAGACAACATCCCCAGGCCCGGCCAGGCAAAAATTGCTTCTGTTACAACAGAGCCGGCCAGCATGATGGAAATGGATACACCAAGGTAGGTAACGAAGGGAATCATGGCATTGCGAAGTATATGCCTGGCAACAATTACGCTGTTTTTGATTCCTCTTGCCTTAAGCACCGTAACAAAATCCTGTTCTTTGGCAACGGCCACACTGCCCCTTAAAAGTCTGATATAGTAGCCCAGATGGGTAAAGGATAATACCACCGCCGGAAGGATTAAATGCTTCAAAACATCGGGAATACTGAATTTGGTTCCGATAGAGGTCATCCCTGACGAAGGAAGCCATTTTAATCCGACACTGAACACCAGTATCAGCATCATGGCAAACCAGAAACCCGGAACCGACATCAAGATAAAAGATACTGTTGTACTCGCATAATCAAAAAATGAATACTGGCGCATACCGGCATATATCCCGACAACCAGGGTCAGGCCGATAATAATCACCGTCGCCGTGGCGCTTAACAGCAATGTCCCCGGAAACCGCTCCAATAGCATGGTCTTAACATCCCGGCCGGTCATAAAAGAACGGCCCATGTCACCTTTAAGCACATTGAAAATCCATTTATAATACTGGACAGGCAACGGCCGGTTTAAACCCAGGTTTTCCCTGATCCGCTCCCAGTCCGCCGGCCGCATCTTTTGCACCTGGTCCCCGTACAGGGCCATGGCCGGGTCACCGGGAGCCAGGTGAACCAGGCCAAAGGCCACTATACTGATGATAAACAGCACGATAATACTCTCGGTTAATCTGGAAACGATATACCGTCCCATTATTGTTTGTCCCACTCCTCGATGTTCCAGAGGAACCCGGCACCATGATGGCCCAGGGTACGGGTCTTGATTCCGGTAATGTTTTTATTAACCCCATACAGAGCATCCAGATATACAATAAAGTTGTAAGGTGGGTCGTTGGCCAGTTCCTGCTGGAACTGCCCGTACAGTTCTTTACGCTTATTTTTATCTACTGTCGTCCTCGCTTCTTCAAGAAGTTTATCAACCTTGGGATTGCGGTAAGACATGTGGTTATTACCGCCATTGGCAATCTGGCTGGAGTGGAATAGTTTATAGGTATGGTCATCGGGGTCGAACGGACTGCCCCAGCCCAGGATAAATGCTTCACACTCTGGGATTTTAATAACACTCCAGTCCAGCGGTTCCGGAGTGGCGGCGATACCGATTTTCTTTAGTTCGGTAACCAGGGCATTGGCAATGCTCACCCTCACCGGATCTGTTACCGGACAGGTAATTTTAAACTCAAACTTTTTACCGTTCTTCACCAGGATGCCGTCCGGCCCCGGTTTCCAACCCGCTTCGGCCAGCAGGACTTTAGCCTTATTCAGGTCGTAATCATACTTTGTCACATTAGGATTATTTGCCCAGCTTAATTGCAGAGGGCCATACGCGACCTGTCCCTTGCCCTTCAGGATACCATCAAGCACGGCCTGGCGGTCAATAGCATAATTTACGGCCTTACGCACCCTGACATCCTGCCACAACGGACTTTTCATGTTGTACATCATTACCCGGTAATCGGCGGTTGGTACCTGATAAACTTTAATTCTATCTACCTTTTGCATTCTTTCAAGCTGGTCCGGTTCCAGGTAGGCCAGGTCGATTTCGCCGGTTTCCAATTGCAGCGCCCGCACGTTGGGATCAGGCAAAAACTTGAAGATTACTTTATCCAACTTGGGCCTGCCGTTGTAGAAACTGTCATTGGCTACCACCGTAAAGGCTTTACCCCTCTGCCATTCCTTAAATTTAAAGGGACCTGTGCCAACAGGATTATTGTTAAAATCGGCAGAGTTAATATCCTTCCCTTCCAGCAGGTGCTTTGGTACTATCCCTATACTAAGTTTGTCCAGCAGCGGCGGGAAGGGTTTGGCCAATTTCAGTTCCACAGTATAATCATCTATGACCTTGACTTCTTTAACCTGTTCAAATTCAGACTTCACAGGAGTATTTGTTCTGGGGTCCAGGATCGTGTCCAGGGTAAACTTGACATCACCGGCATTGAAAGGTTGTCCGTCATGCCACTTCACATCTTTACGCAATTTGAATGTATATGTAAGACCATCGGAAGAAATACTCCATGACTCAGCTAAATCCGGTATCACTTCATTTTTTTCGTTAAATTTGGTCAGACCGGTAAAAATCAGGTTATCAACATTAGTGGTCGCCAGTACCGGATTGACCTTGTCATATTCAAACTCCGCGCCGTAAACTAACACTTTTTCTTTGTTTTCCGACTGTTTACCGGTAACGGCTTTTTCACTTTTACCCGCGCATCCGGCAGCCGCAACAGTCAACATCACGAGCATTAATACCATAAGTGCGGCCAACACTCTTCTTATTTTCACCTTTATCTCCTCCCAGCGCTTAATAATTAAGCTTGCGCTTATAGTTGCCCGTTATTTTTGTCCCACTCCTGGATGTTCCAAAGGAACCCGGCCCCATGATGGCCCAGGGTTTTAGGTTTTATGCCCGTAACATTTTTATTCACTACCCACACGGCATCCAGATAGACCAAAAAGTTATAGGGCGGGTTTTCAGCCAAACGCTTTTGGAACTTGCCGTACAATTCTTTTCGCTTGTTTTCGTCCAGGGTAGTCCTGGCTTCTTCCAGCAACCTGTCAATTTCCGCATCCCTGTAAGCGCCCAGGTTCCAGCCGTTTTCAATCTGGCTGCTGTGGAACAGCTTATATGTATGGTCATCAGGGTCAAAGGGACTTCCCCAACCTAGCAGGAATGCATCCACTTCCGGCCACTTAAAGGTCCCCCTGGCCCTGGGATCAGGAATGGCCTCGACCCCAATCTTTTTCAATTCAGTGCTTAAAGCATTGACAATAGCAACCCTGATGGGGTCATTATTAAAAGTAGTCAAACGGAAAGAAAATTTCTGCCCGTTTTTTGTCAAAATCCCGTCCGGTCCCGGTTTCCAGCCGGCTTCAGCCAGTAATGCTTTGGCTTTCTCCGGGTTATACCCGTATTTTTCCACATTCTCGTTATTGGCCCAATTTAACTGCAGAGGTCCATATGCCACCTTACCGTGACCCAGCAATACTCCTTGCAGGATATTGTCCCTGTTCACAGCGTAATTGATGGCTTGGCGAACTTTTACATCTTGCCAGAGGGGTTTGCGGAAGTTGTACATCATTGCCCTGTAGTCAGCCGTGGGGATCAGATAAACTTTGTTTTTTTCGCTTTTTTCAACCCGGGCTAACTGCTGGGGTTCTAGCAAAGCCACATCAATTTCGCCGGTCTCTAGCTGTATCGCCCGCACATTCATATCGGGAATAAATTTAATGACAATTTTGTCAAGCTTGGGTTTTCCCCCATAATAACCGGTATTGGCCTGTAGTGTAAAACTCTCCCCTTTTTTCCACTCCGCAAACTTAAAGGGGCCGGTTCCTATGGGACCGGAATTAAAATCAACACTGTTTAAATCCTTTCCGGACAGAATGTGGATTGGCACTATCCCCCGCGTAAGGTTGTCCAGGATAGGCGGAAACGGTTTTTTCAGCGAAATTTTCACAGTATAATTGTCTATCACGTCCACACTCTTGATTTCTTCAAACTGCTCTTTAATAAGAGAATTGTTCTTTGGGTTCAGGATACTGTCAATGGTAAACTTGACATCGTTTGCGGTAAAAGGCTGGCCGTCATGCCATTTGACATCCTTCCTCAAGTGAAAGGTGTAAGTCAAATTATCGGAAGAAATATCCCAACTGGTAGCCAAATCCGGCACAGGCCTGTTGTTTTCGTCAAACTTGGTCAAACCACTGAAAATCATGGTATCGACCGGGCTGTCATCCAAAACGGGATTAATTTTTTCAAATTCCGATTCGGCGCCATATATTAAGGTTTTACCGGAAACAGATGTTTTAGATGCCTCTTTTCCTCCCTGGCTGCCGCAACCGGCTGCAATTACCACCAAAACAACAAACACTAAAATCAAAGACAACGATCTTTTCATAATCTTCATTACCGGTTTCTCCTTTCCTTAACCTTTTATTAATTCCGGATTGACTAAATACCTTATAACGTACTATCACCTCCGCTGAGTTTTTTCAATTTTCAATAAACTTATCTCAAAAAGAAGGGGAGCGACAGGAAGGACATAAATGCCTCCTTGTCAAGCAAATAAAGTCGTTGGAGGTTTTATACATAATTTCCAGCTTAAATAGTTTTTAGGAAAACTTGGGTAAAAAAGATCCCCGGCAGGGAGAAGTGCCAGCATCCTCCCTGCCAATCGAAAGGAGGTATAAAAAAACAATATATTATTAAGGAGGTTAATTCCGGTCCTGCCAAGGAAACCGGAAAATCTATGACAAAAACAAAATGACCATAAAGTGCCTGTGCGGCTTCTTTTCCGCAAGACAACCTTCATGGCCATCCTTCCACATTTCTATAATTTTTTCACAAATTTTTTCACAGCAATTATCTTGCCATCTTACTGTTCGGTTTTCTCAATAATTATTTTGTGATCAACCAGAGCCATTTCCACAATCTTTCCCTTAATTATCTTCCGTTGACCGAAAATATTTTCCAGCAGCAGCTCATCCCCATTGGGTATCACTTTGTCTACAGAAGATAAGAGCAATTCTTCATTATCCCTGGTTCTTATATATGCATTGGCTTCACACATTGGTCATACCTCCTTTTCAATGATTGACTGCAGTTGTTTGACCAAACAATCTGCCATATGGGGCAGGGGTTCGGTTTTTGCGCCGACAATTGTAATGCGCCCTCTGTTAATAGGAAGCAATACTTTAGCCGCACTGCTGTCGGCCACAGCGGCTGCCATTGCCGGGGTAAGTTCACCCAACATTGAATTGGCCGCCAGTATGGCCACAGTACCGACTATAATATCTACTTTGCCCATGCTGTTAACGATGGCATTTTCACCTGTAGCGCCTTCGTCGGCGCCTGCCTTCAACATCAGCGCCGTCGCAGCCGAATTGGTACCGAAAGCCCATATTTCAACCTTATCGCCAAAGGCCTTGCGAATTTTTTCCACTAATACCCTGCCTATTCCCCCGCCTTGTCCGTCAATAACAGCAATTTTCATCCAGGGCCTCCCTACCCTTGTTTTATTCTATTTTCGAATTTTTTAACTTCCTTGTGGTTGCCAGTTTAGCTACCCCATACATTAAGCCAAAAGTCAAAATTGTACCGATAACGCCGGCAGCGCTGCCGGAAATCTTTTCATTTCTTATCCAGGGCACTGTGTAATCGGGCATCGGCGACTGAATAACTTCTTTCCCCTCAGCTTTATGCAAAAAACCTTTGTCTTGCGCCACTCTTTCCAGACCGTCGGGATGGGAAGAAGCAAAAGGTGAAAGAAAAGCAGCAACCGCCAGAGCAAACAACAAGGCAATAATTATTTTCTTAGACATAACTTTTCACCTCACACACTTTCAGTCTGGCTTACTATCTCAGCTTTAACCTGAGTCAGGTATCCCAAAACAACGGTAGTTATTATACCTTCTCCTATACCTATCAGCGCATGCCACCCGGCCATCGCCGGCAAGCCGACCTGCATGGGTATGGTTCCTGAAAGAGCCAGCAGGACAGTACACACCAGAGAAGCAACAAATGTCGAAGCCCACGAAGCCACAAAAGAAGCAATTAAAAACCTTGTTTTTGTCGGCGCGCCGCCGGCAATAATTCTGTAAAGGCCATATGCCACCCAGGGCGCTACAATACCCATCAGCAGAATATTGGCACCCAGTGCCGTCACTCCGCCGTCCAGGAAAAAGAAACATTGCACAATCAGAACTGCGCTCATTATCAGGGTAGCTGCCCAAGGTCCCAGAGTAATAGCCGCCAGCGCCGCCCCGATTAAATGGCCTGATGTTCCACCCGCAACAGGAAAATTGACCATCTGGGCAGCAAAGATAAACGCTGCCATAACACCCATTTTCGGTACCATCCGTTCATTTAAAGTTTCCTTGACTTTTTTTGCCGAGTAGAGAAGACTGCCACCGCTTATAGCATAAGCGCTTAGCCATGTTTTGGTATCCAGAAACCCGTCTGGAATATGCATAATAACTACACCTCCGTTGATTAATAAATAAAAAAGCCACGAAAGTATCTAACCGGTTCATCCGGTAATGACCTTCATGGCCTCCTGTTCAGTATCAACAATGTCTGTTCTTCACCCATGCAAAATTGCCTTCCTGGCAATCATATCAATGCAACATGTGCTAAGAACTTTACCCTTTACGTATTTAATTCTACAACAAATAATCAAGTCCTGCAAGATATTTAAAAAATTTTTTGAAAACTTATTCAGTTTCCCGCACACTGTATTTAACGTAATTTTTTATAACAAAGGCAGTGGTCAGGCCAAAAGATATATGGATAAGCAGCATAAAAAGATTATCAATAAACTTGTCCTTGATGGGTAGGTTTAACAACCTGGCAATCATACCACATACTATAAACCATGCACCAATACCAAATAAAAATCCCTTCAGCAAGACAAAACGGTATTTCGTGATTTCCAACAAAAAAATAAATATCACTCCCAGGATGGAGCCACAAATCAAATGTATGATAAACCCTGTTACATTTCCCGTTACAGTGCCCAGTTCAACATCTGTTGAAACTATGGCAGAAGCAGCAAGTAACAGATTTGTCGATACACCTGGGATCAAATTCACCAGGTAATCCAGCCCGACCATTACCAGAGACCCGGCGAGTCCGGCAACTCCCCCTGCTATTAATCGATCCTCCATCCAATTCACCTTCCAACCAATATTTTTTGTAGAAAGGTGAAAGTTATTCAAACCGGGACAGATATTTGTCGCTTTATTTGCGAATTCCGTAAATTTCTCCTTAAACTTTGCGTATTAAATGCCCTGGCGGTCAGAACCACATATTTTTTTAATCGGGCAATTTTCCACGCCCAAAAGCCCGCATATTTTCGTAAGGATAATCCGTAAAACCGCCACATAAACAATGCCAGTCAAAAAGACGAAGTAGTAATACACTGCTGAAACATCGGTCACAGTGATCTTTGGCAAAAATATATGGCTGTACTCGGAGAGGTAAATTGCCGGGAAAAACACCTTCTTAAACAAGTCAAAAAACATGGTCAGAGCTGCGGCAAGGGCGCCGCCGGTGATGGATAAGCCGAAATAAACCAAAGAACCCCTGTTATGATACCACCTGTAAATATAATAGTGAACGATGGCTAAAACACCAACCAGAAAACCTATCGCCGGAATACCGAAACTGAACTCAGCCAGGTAAATCAACAGTGGAATAAAATAGAGCATAGTACCTAGCTCCAGAAGAAAAACAATAGCGCTGAATAACTTGGTCTGTTTCAATCAAACCCCTCCAAAGCAAATCTACTGTTATACTGATTAGTGACTTATTTTCGACATTTTTCATCTTATTCCTCTTCTCCTTAAAAACAAGACCAAATTTTTCTTAACAGTAATATTTTTGGTATTTATTTCTTTTTTACTTTATTTATCAAGTCAAGGGAATAAAATCTTCCTTTCTAAAAGTGTTGCATATTTTTTGTATTTGCATTATAATAGAAATACCCCAAGGGGGTAATGGTATATAAATTTTTATTGTTATATTTGATCATACTTAAGGAGGTCTTTCTCATGAAAAGCAGGCTGGAAAAAATTTTTCCCGGAAGAGTATCTTTCGATCTTGTAGAAAGGACGCTCTATTCCCACGACGTGGCTAACCTACCCGCAGCAGTCGAAAAGATGGTCCTGAAAACTGCCGATGCCGTTGTACAACCTGTTTCAACTGAAGAAATTGTGGAGTTGGTTCGCTACGCCCGGGAAAAGAAGATTCCTTTAGTTCCCCGCGGCGCTGCTACCAGCGGCTACGGCGGAGTTATCCCGATTAAGGGCGGTATTGTTGTGGCCTTCACCAGGATGAATAAGGTTCTTGGTATAAATAAGGAAAAGAAAACCGTTACTGTGCAACCTGGCGTAATCTGGGAAAAACTTGAGCAAGAGCTGCAAAAAGAAGGCCTTTCCCTCAGGCTCTATCCTTCCAGCGCCCCCGGCGCCACTGTTGGTGGCTGGCTCGCGCAGGGCGGCTCCGGTATAGGCAGCTTCGAGTACGGATTTATCGGTGATAACATTGTCGAAGCCAAAGTGGTCATCCCTTCCGGCGAGGTAAAAACATTTAAAGGCGAGGAAATTGCGCTAATTAACCAGGCCGAGGGCATCACCGGATTTATCGTCGAAGTTACTCTCCCTGTCCGTGACTTGTCGGAAGAAAAACTTATTCTCGCCGCCTTCGATGATTTCCGCCGGTTAGTGGCAACCATTAAAGAAATTACGGCGGCTTCCCTCCCTGTGTGGCATATCAGCTTTACCACAGCCGATTTCATTAAGAATAAAGTCGATGCGGTGGAAACTGCCTCCCAATATAACATTGAAGGCGTTCATGCAGAAAACAACAGGGAAATTACTCACCCACCACACGGCAAACACCTGCTTATGGTCGTCTACCCTGGTTCCCGAGAAAGCATGGTAGCTGACAAGCTTGTTTCCATTCTTAACAGTTCAGGCGGAGAAATACTGCCGGATAAGGTAGCCCAACATGAATGGTCTGAGCGCTTCTATACCATGCGCGTGAAAAACCTGGGCCCGTCCCTGATACCGAGTGAGGCTATCATTCCTTTAGATACCATCGCCGATGTGGTGGAGGAAGCGGGTAAAAAACTTGAAGGCATTTCCATCGAAGGTAGTCTGGTAAAAAAAGACAGCGTTACCCTGTTAGCCTTCCTGACCGGTGATGAAAGGACCGCCGCTTACAACATCGGTTTTGCGAAATCTCTTGTTATGATGGAGATTGCCAAGGCTCACGGAGGTCGCACTTACTCCACCGGTTTATACTTTACCGATGAAGCGGAAGAAGCCCTGGGTAAAGATGTATTCGAAAAAATGTCAGCATATAAAAAAGCCGTTGACCCTGATAATATCTTTAACCCCGGTAAGGTTCTTTCCTCCACAGGCAACCCCGTTCTTCTGAGGACTGCCATGAAAGCAGCCAGGGCCACCGAACCGTTATTGAACATTGCGGAAAAGTTTTTAAGCGATAAACCCAAAGTAAAAAAACGTTTAGCCGAAGTTATGGCGCGCGCTTCCTTTGCCTGCGCCCAGTGTGGGTACTGTGTGGATACCTGTACCTTGAACATGGGCTTTGGCTGGGAAAGCTCAACACCACGGGGCAAGTGGTATATCCTGAGAGAATATCTGAAAGGAAACCTGCAGTTGGACCAAAAAACAGTGGATATGTTCCTTATGTGTACTACCTGTAAACGCTGCAACCCTGTTTGTCAGGTTAACCTGCCCATTATGGAACTTTGGGATGCCTTCAGGCCTATGCTGGTTAACGACATGGGCTTCTCCACCTATAACGGTTTTGAAATGATGGCTGCCAGCGTGGAAAGTGACCTGAACATCTGGGCCGGCCGGAGAAATGAAAGGGATGCGTGGATACCGAAAGATATCGAAATTAAGGATAAGGCTGAAATAGCTTACTGGGCCGGTTGCACCGCCTCCCTGGTTACCACAAATACGGCGGTAGGCGCTGCCAGAATCCTTAAAGAAGCCGGCGTGGAATTTACCACTCTGGGCAAAGACGAGGGCTGCTGCGGAACGCCAATGCTGGTGGCTGGTAAACTGGACACCTTTGAGTTTATCTTCAGAAATAACATTGAAGGGTTGCTCAAACGCGGGGTCAAAGAAATTGTTATTTCCTGCCCCGGCTGTTATATGGCCTTTGCCCACCAGTATCCCATTTGGGCGAAAAAGCTCGGTTACCCTTATGAATTTAAACTAAAACACATCTCTGAAAAAACGGAAGAACTGATTAAAGAGGGTAAACTGAAATTTAAAAAGCCGGTCAATAAACGGCTGACCTGGCACGATTCCTGTCATATCGGACGCCATAGCGGCATCTATGACGCTCCACGGAATGTGTTGAAATCAATTCCCGGCGTTGAATTCGTTGAAATGGAGCATCACCGTGAAGATGCTTTGTGCTGCGGCAGTGTGTTGACCAGGATTGCCGCGCCGCCAGTAGCAGATAAGCTTGGCGATATGCGGGTACAGGAAGCTGTTGATGTAAAAGCTGATGCCATGATAGCTACCTGTCCGTGCTGTGAAGTACAACTGCGTGCTTCCGCAAAACATGCCGGCAAAGACATGCCGATTCTTGATTTCACCGACTTCATCCTGGAGGCTTTGGGATACGAATACCAGGACAGTTCAGAATACACCCTGTACATGTGGAGCGTTTTCGAAAAAGCCCTGGAAATAATGACCGTCGATGGCATAGTGGATATGATGGCCGATATGATGCCGGAAATCATGGCGGCAATGCCTTCTTCCATGCAACCGATGATGAAGGGTATGGAATCCCTGCCCGGCCCCGTACAAGGCCCGGCCCTGGCCATGATGGAAAAAATGATTCCTACCCTGATGCCCATGCTACTGCCGCAAATGATGCCAAAACTTATGCCAAAAGTGCTTGAATTGATGAAACAGTATATTCCGCATATGCCGGTTCAGATGGAAGAAAAGCTCCCGACTATGCTGCCTAAGGTAATGGAGAAAATAATGCCGGCTATGCTGCCGCAGGTAGCTCCCAAACTGGCGCCGAAGATGACCGAGTATATGAAAAACGCAAAAACAATGAAGAAAGCTATGTAATATAGCAAATTAAAAAAAAAGAGGGTATATTACTTCCGCCCAAGGACGAAATCTCCTCCGGCAACCGCTCCCACTATTTGGACCGCGGGCCGGAGGACAATTTTAGTCCTGCTCCGGAATAATACGCCCTCCTGCCATTCTGATTGCTTTTTAATTTGACTGGCGCTGTATTAATACAAATCATGATTCAGCCAGGGGAAACACTATTTTAAACGTGGTCCCCCTGCCCAATTCACTTTCTACCTCGATAGTCCCGTGATGCAGTTCCACAATCTGCCTGGCTATGGCTAAGCCCAAGCCCGTGCCGGCCCCTGTCCGCGTACGTGATTTATCCACTTTATAGAACCGCTCCCAGATGAAAGGGATATCTTCCTTGGGTATCCCCTTGCCTGTATCGGTGATGGCTATTTCTACACCTTTGAGGCCCACATCGCCTACGGAAACGAAAATCTTTCCACCGGCGTCGGTATAACGCACAGCATTATCCAGAAGGATTATCAATAATTGAACAAGCCGGTCCTCATTACCCATGATATAGGGGATATTCTGCGGAATATCCAGCTCTACGGCAATGCCTTTGATATTAATCTGCGGCTCCAGTTTTTCAACAGTGCTCCTAATAACTGCTCCTACATCAAGAGGTTCCAGTTCAAGGGATATTTTCCCCGATTGCAGGCGGCTTAAATCCAGTAAATCGTGAATTAACCTCTCCAGCCGCTGGGTCTCTTCCCTTATTATATTATGATACTTTTGGCGGATTTCCGGATCTTCAACAGTACCGTCCGACAACGCTTCGTTGTAGCCCCGGATGGCAGTTAACGGAGTTCTTAATTCATGGGAAACATCACTGACAAAGTCCTTACGCATCTGTTCAAGTTTCTCGGCTTCACTGATATCCTGCAGAACGCAAACGGTGCCGGAAATATTTTCCCGACTGTCCTTGATAGGAGAAGCCAGGGCCAGGACAGTAATATTCTCTTTTTTTAAGGTGGCCGATTTACCGATTCCCTCTTCCAATACCTTTTGAATAATTTCGGCGACCCCACCGGAACAACATTCCTTTATATTCCGGCCAATGGGGTCCTCGGCAAACTGCATCAGTTTTCTGGCCATGGTGTTGACACGTACCACAGTTCCCGTCCTGTCTGTGGCAATAACACCTTCCCCCAATGACATGATGAGGGATTCTATTTTGCTTTTTTCCTGGTGTAGGGCATCTATGGTTTCGGAAAGCTTGTCACCCATGTAGTTGAAAGATGCAGCCAGTTCCCCCACTTCATCACTGGACTGCACTTTGACGCGCGTCTGGTAATCGCCCTTGGCCATGGCCAGGGCAGCAGCCGTTATTTGATGTAAAGGATTGGAAATGGCCTTGGACAAATAAACGGCCAGTAACCCGGCCAATATAACGGCTACCAGTGTCGCGATAATAAGAAAAGTATAGACCTTTTGCAAAGTGACTGTAACTCCCGTTACCGGGGCATGTAAAAAAACAGCCCCGATAACCTCATGCCTGCCGGCCGCACGGTCAACAATAGGCACAGCTACAGATACCATGGGCTCGGTGAAATGTGGGGACTCCCCTACCTGTTTTACCGTTTCACCGTTAAGTACCCGGTTTGTTTCCTCGGGTGGAAGTTGAAAACCCTGCCGCATCATCATCCGGCCCCGACCACACTGGCTTCCCCGGGAAACCATGCGGATAAGTCCGTTCTTGTCAACCACCCATACACGGGCGTCAACAAATCGTTCCAGGCTGTTGATTATATACCTGGTTGTATCCTCATTCAGTTCTCCTTTCAGGTATTGGGCGGTAATACTGCTGATTTCCTGTCCCTTGGTAGTCAGTTCGTCCTCCTTCGTATTCAGGAAATAGTTTTTCATCAACTGCGACAAAAAAACGCCCAATACGGCAATACTTATTAATATTACCACCAGGTGAGTAACCATCAGTTTTTTAAATAAAGTCTTGCTCACTTTAACTCACCTCAAATTTATACCCCACGCCCCAAACGGTCTTAATATCAAAAGATGTGCTTTCTTCAGCGGAACCAATTTTTTTTCTGATTCTTTTTATGTGAGTATCTACTGTCCTGCTGTCACCAAAATAGTCATAGCCCCACACTTTTTCCAACAGTTGCTCCCTTGTATACACCCGGCCGGGATTACTGGCCAGCAACCATAGTAACTCAAGTTCCTTAGGGGTAAAAGGAATCTCCCGGCCTTGGAGTTTGACGGTAAAATCCATAATGTTTATTTCCAGGCCGTTATATTTCAGTACCTGCTGTTTTCCGGAATCTGTGGAAATATCGCTTACCCTGCGCAAAACAGCCTTGATTCTTGCTACCACTTCCCTTGGGTTAAAGGGCTTCGTTATATAATCATCGGCTCCCATTTCCAGGCCAAGGATTTTATCCATATCTTCGTCCTTGGCCGTCAGCATAATAATTGGTACTCTGGAATGCATCCTTATTTGCCGGCATACTTCCAGCCCATCTATTTCCGGCATCATCAAATCTAATACAATCAGATCAGGTTTTGTGCTGTTGGCTTTATCCACGGCCTCCCTGCCATTCTCAGCAAAAAATACCTCGTATCCTTCCTTTTGCAGGTATATCTTTAACAGCTCAATGACGTTCGGGTCGTCATCAGCAACGAGTATTTTGCTCATACCTACACCTCCAAAAGTTTGTCTGATTAAATTATATCAGATTCAACCGGGAAAAATAAAAAAACTTCATTTGTTCACAATAAGTTCACATTTGTGTCCTAGATTTGTCAAATTAAAGAGTTATACTCAAATCAGAAATAAAACTTGAGCCCATGAAAGGTGGTGACAAAAATGACAGCCAGAAAAATGCTTATCGCTGTTGCAGCCGTACTCTTAGTAGCTATGATAGTTCCGGTGGCATTTGCCGACACCACGCCTGCTCCCACCACCTCCACTTACCCGGGAGCCCTGACCAAAGAGCAGGTCGAGCAGGTTAAACCGATCCTGGATAAGATGCTGGAATTGAGGAAAGAGTTGCTGCAAAAATACGTAGATATGGGCAAAATCACCAAGGAAGACGCTGACGCCCGCATTCAGTGGATGGAACAAAACCATAACGCCCGTATTGAAAGCGGTTATGTACCTGGCCTTGGCATGGGCAGAGGCAGAGGTGTTAGAGGTTTCGGTGGAGGTTTCGGCTGTGGAGGCTACGGCTGCGGCGGAGCCGGATGTGTTTACTATGGCAATCCTCCATCTGCTCCGGCGCCCACTACCAACCAGCTTTAATTTGATCACAGCTTATTTAGCAAAACAGGATTTGCACAAAAAAAGAACGAGGTTATCCCTCGTTCTTTTTCGTTATAGCACCGTAGTGGTGAAACAATCGTTGTTCCGCAGCGGTCAAAATTGTTGTTCCCCATTTGGCGAGTATTCACAAACCACTGTAAAGGTGTAGTTGTTTTTGGCAGCCTTGGTCAAAGCAGCAGCATAATCCTGGAACTCATAAACAGCATTATAGAAGCGGTTGGCCATTATTTTATCTTTCAGGCGTAAATCATCCAGTTCCATTTTGGCCACATCGTAAAATAAAGAGAAAAAAGAAGCCAGCATAACCAGAGACCGGTCTCCCAATGTTCCCGAAAAAAAGGCATATTGAAATATATCATCGGTCGATAAATTATTTTTGCAAAAAATCCATTTACCGCCCCAGGAATATTCTATTCCTTCGGATAGCTCGAAATAGACAGGGTATCTCTGCCCGCTGCCTACCGGTTCCGTATAACATTTACGCATTTGTTTTATCTGCTGGGTATTAATAACTTTGCAAGCTAATTCTTTGATAAAATAACCGGCGGCGTCCTCCCAGTGGTTTTCGATAACCAACCGAACTGTATGGTATAAAACATACTCCACTTCTTTTTCAACAGGAAATTGAATTTCCCCACAGCATCCGCATTCGCGCTGGAAAATATTGACTGGGCACTTGTTGCAGAAATTTTTGTACTTAAGCAGGGGAAGTATGTACTCGCGCATGGCGGCAACGGTAATGGATTCTGTTTTGATTACTCCATCCTCTAAATGGTCAACAATAAAACGTTTTGTTTCACTTACAGGCATAAAGGTACTCTGGTCAACTACATCTAAAATTGATTTAATTTTTCTTAATTTAAAGATTTCTTTCAAAGGGATTTCCTCTTTTAACCTGCATGGCCTGTCAATAACATACTGAATTGACATTTAAGCTGCCCCCAAATAAAATCTGCTTTCATTAACATTAAAAATAAGCCGGGTTCCAAAGGAATCCGGCTCATAAAGGTTTTACTGGTTAATTTGGGCGGAAGCATTACTGAACAGATTGGAAATGCGAAAACCGAAAGACAATAAAACTGCTGCAACTGTAACAACTATAAGGCTTAATACCAGGGCATATTCGGTCAAACTTTGTCCGTTTTCCTCAACAAGAAACCGGGTAACCGTTAACATAATCACTGCCCCCCTGACAATTTCATCTGTTTTATATTTCTACAAATTGTCTTTTTATCCTTCTTTATAACAAAGCATATTAATCATATTCACTGTTTGCTTATTAATTAAATATTGCTCTTTGCATCTATTTAGCAGGAAAAAAAAGCACTTCCTCGAACAAGTTATTTAAGATTGGAAAACTTTTTCACTTTATTGACAATGAGGTGGAACCGATGGATATACGAATAGAGTTGTCCCCCAAGGTGAAGACTTTTCTCCAAACTCCCCCTAAAGACAAAACGATTGTTCAGGGAGGAATTTTAATCGGTAACATTTCTGTGCAGGATGCGTATGTTACAGTTTGTGCTGAAGATTTTATCGCAGCAAAAATAACCCATGATTTTGTTGAGGAAGTGAAATTCTCGGCCAACTTATGGAAAGATATGTACCAACAAAAAAGCACCGATTTCCCCGCCAAAAAAATAATAGGTTGGTACCTATTCTCAACAAAGGAAACACCTTCTGATAAAGAAAAAGAAATTCATCGGCGTTTCTTTACCGATCCTAACCAGGTCTTCCTAATTTCTACGCCACAGCAAAGCATCAATGCTTTCCGGTATGAAAACGCCGGCTTTCTTAAATGCCCCGTCGCTGAAACCTTTGACAATCATATTAATGCCGTCGATGACCTTGCATATACAATTGAAAACAAACCAATCCCACAGGACAGGCCGGGTAGGATTCCACTTGCCCTGAAAAAGATTTTAGCCTTTACCGCTATTTTTACCATCTGCTTGCTCAGCGTCATGTACCGGGACTTAACAAAGCCAGTAAGAGAAGATAATGTTGTTCAGGATGAAAGGCCCCGGATAACCGCCAGTAACACAGATGAAACCAGGAAAGCAGGTCAATCAGGGTCCCGGAAATCTTTGCCGGTAGCAGACAACAGCTCCACACTAACCCATAAAAAAGCTTCCGAGGCATCTTCTGAAAAACCAGGGACCACTTCATCGTCTACTCACGAAATACCTTCTGAGTCTGCCGTTCCGCCTGATTCCATTGCAGGTAAACCCTTTACCCCGGAGGGCGGCGCCACATATGTTGTACAAAAAGGCGATTCCCTGTGGTCCATCAGCGAAAAGTACTATGGTACCGGCTTTAGTTTTTATAAAATCATGCGGGAAAATAAAATAATCAACCCAAATACCCTGCATGTAGGTCAGGTATTAATTATTCCAAAAGAGTAAAAAGCTGCAACTTATTGTTTTTGCCATTTTTAATTTCTTAAATCACATGCACAAAAAAAAGCTTCGCTCTATAGCGAAGCGTTGGATATTTAAAATTAAAAATTAAGCTTTTTTGTATTCGCTCTCCCTATTAACAAAACAGCCAAAAGTGAGAAAAAAGTAACAATGACACCAAAAACCAATCCGCTAAGTGTACTGGTAAACAACCTTCTCCCCCCTTTTAGACGAACTGTTATTTTTGAATATTTCGTCAATTTACCATACAGAAGAATTCGCAAAGGCTTACATTGGCTTGTTGGGTTTTTGGCCTTCTTTGGCTTCATGATAGGTACGAGCCATGCAGAGGGTACAGATATATACAGCTTTCGGATTTTTGGATAACTTATTATATTCAACATGATCTTTGCCGATGCTTTCTTTTTTACCGCACATCATACACCTTACTTCCACCCTGACCCCTCCCTCAAATAAAATCGCTCTCTTATATTATTTTATGTAGGCCTATCCTATTTCTGTTCTTACTTGTCAGCAACTTCGTTTGCAGCATGGTGTGGTTGTCGGGAAACCTGCATGATGGCTTTCGTAATTTCTGTAACCACTTTTGTTCTTGTATCCAGGTAAGAGGCCAGCAGTTTGGAAAAGACTTCGCCCCTGTCGGTAACATAATACTGCGGCGGCAGATTGTTCAAAGCCTTGGCCATAATATCTAACTGGCAAGTTTCGCACTTGCAGATATCATCCCTGTCGGCCAGGATTTCTTTAAGTACCTGTTCCACCACAGTTTCCGTATAGTTATTTAATTTTTTCATCCCAACAACACCATCCAGCATCGTATTTTTTATATATATTTCAGCAACAAACGTAAAAAATCCTTCTTTTAGGGTGTAATTTCTCCATTACTCGACCGTAAGGCCTTTTTCAGAAAATCAACGGCCAATTTTCCCATGGCACGGTAACCGTCTGCGCTGGGATGAACCTCATCCAGGTAATACTCGGTCCGGCACCTATTATTTTTATCAAGCATAACAGGGCTAAAATCCAGGTAACTCAACCCTTTCTGCAAGGCGAAACCAGTAAGAAAACTCCTGTAGGGCGCCAGTCTTTTTTCCAGATATGAATCAGCAGAAGGAATGGGTAGGCCAATCAGCGTGGTAATGCTTGCTCCCTCAAGCATTTCTACGATTTTAGCAACATTTTGTGCATATGCGGTAACGTCCAAGCCCAGGTCGGCGTCATTAGTTCCTATCATTATAAAGGTATAGCTGGGGTTTTCCATTATGACATCTTTTTGCACCCGGCGCAACAGATCAAACGAAGTATCGCCATTTTCGCCGGCATTGACAGTTTCCAGACCGATATGTTCACCCGTGTATTTAACCCAGGAAGCGTCTGGGCCATAAGGAAATCCGTATGTAATGCTGTCGCCAAAGCAAACCAGTTTCATTTTCAACCACTCGTTTGAAAAAGTTTTTTGTCGATGTTTTTTGTCCATGTTGTTGTTAAATAAGATAATCTTCTCAGCGCGGCGAAGCCATTGCTTCCAATTCCGCCAACTGACTTCTGGTACCCAAAACTATTAATAAGTCTCCCCCCATGATAACATCGTCGGCTGATGGATTGTTGATAATGTCTTCACCGCGCTTGATGGCAACCACCATAGCGCCGGTCTTTTGTTTAATACCCGATTCCTTCAGGCATTTGCCCGCAAGAGGTGAGTTATTGCCAAGTACGATTTCTTCTATCTCTATCTCAAATCCCTGGTGAATTAAGGTTTCTACAAAATCCACGCTCACCGGTTTTAACATGGAAATTGCCATTCTCCGGCCGCCTATAACCGACGGCGATATAACTTTATCGGCCCCGGCTCTGATTAGCTTGTTTTGAGATTCCACATGATTCGCCCTGGCTACAACCTTAATGTGCGGATTTAATTCTTTACTGGTCAATGACACAAAAACATTGTCTGCATCACCGGGCAGAGCCGTGATTAATCCCCTGGCTTTTTTGATCCCGACTTTTTCCAATACCTCGTCTTCCGCAGCATCTCCTTCTATAGCCAAAATGCCCTCTGCCGTTAACTTGGCAATAATTTCCGGGTTCTTGTCAATTACCACAAAGGGGACATCTTCCTTAACCAACCGACTGATAACGTGCTATCCTACCCGCCCGGCCCCGCAAACGATTATATGGTTTTCCAGAGAACTAATCTTTTTTAGCATTTTTGTTCGCCCCACTATGTTTTTTAATTGTCCTTCCAGTATAATACCTACCACACTGCCAAAAACATAAGCAACTAAACTAACTCCCAGTGTTATAATCATCAATGTCAAGATTTTACCGGAAACGGTATGTGGTACCAAATTACCGAAACCCACCGTACTGGTGGTCAGGGTTGCTATCGTGACAGCAATAGCATCAAGTATATTGTACCCTTCAAGGTACATAAACCCGATGGTACCTGTAATAATAATTAAAAGAATAGTACTCAGGGCAAAAACAATCTTTTTTATCGGATTCAAAAACGCCACCTCTTTGAAAAAGGTATTCTCCCCACACAGTCCTATTTCCTTCAGATTTTACCAATTTCGACTTTTTTAATGTAACTTACTTCAATAACTTCTATTCAGCAAAAAAAATATGCCTTAAGACGGGCTTAAGGCAAACACCTTAATAATTTAAGGTGAAGGCGGGCTAAAATAGACGATGCACTTAAAAGATTTCTACATAATGATATAAATTCCTGCAACAGAAACAAAATTCTCGTACTTTTTTGTATTCTATATACCTTTTTCAACCAAAATATACCTTTTTTAACAAACACTTAAAAAAGCTTCTTACTTTCTTTTAATGATGCTACTACCGCATCGGGTATTTCTGTCTCGCCCAAAACCACCGGAGTAATGGTACCATGGTAATCGCTTCCGCCTGTCATCAGCAGACCATGGTCTAAAGCCATTTTCTCATATTTGGCTATATAGTTATTCTTGTTGGGCCCAAAATAATTATAATACACTTCCAGACCCGATATGCCCATTTTAATGAGATCCAATACCAGATTATCGTCTCCTATTAACCCCGGATGAGCCAGGATAGGAATTCCCCTTGCTGATTTAATTAAATCTACCGCCTCGGCAGAAGGGAAATTATAACAACTGTAGGCTTTTCCTTCCTGGTTAAAATATAATCCCAATATCCTAGCGGCATCTTCCCTGGTTTTAATGTAGCCCTTTAATTTTAAAACCTGCATGATATGCCCTTTTGATATAGGCCCGCCAAAACAACTAAGTCTTTCTACTTCATCCCATTCTATGTCAAAACCACAACGGCGAATTTTTTCCACCATGGCCATGGCACACCGGTTTTTATCCTTTCGCAGTTCGGTTAAGCGTTTTTGAAAATTAATATCGTTTACATCAATAAAATATCCCAAAATATGGATTTCTTTGTTTTTATGCCAGGTCTGCAGCTCAAGGGCAGGTATAATTTCCAGTCCTTTACCCTCTGCCATATCCTTCACTGCAGTATATCCGGCCGTATTTTCATGGTCGGCAAAAGCAATTGTTTTTAGACCTGCTTGTACCGCCAGGTCAACAACCTCCGCAGGGCTGATATTTCCGTCAGAAGCGCTGGTATGAATGTGTAAATCAACAGCCATCAGTTTTCTCCCCAAGATTTGTCAGTGTTTTTCTATTGACGAATGCCATCTTTTTGGTTATACTATTTAATGCAACAAGATACAGGGGAGTAGCTCAATTGGTAGAGTAGCGGTCTCCAAAACCGTTGGTTGCGGGTTCGAGTCCTGTCTCCCCTGCCATAAAAAACATACACTGCAAATTATTGCAGTGTTTTTTTATTTTTCGATACTTCATTATACCATTAATGCATACCCATGAAAATCCGTTTGTCCAAAAAACTGTTATTTTAACTCCTAAGCAAAACAGGGCGCTTTTTAGGCGCCCTATAGCATTATCGTATTAAATCTTGCACAATAACCCAACGACCGTCGGGTTCCTGGTTTACCACTATGTCATGGCGCCGGTTGGCCCAAGCATCTTCTTTCGCAAAATCGGTGCCTTTTACTCTGCCCGGATCTATATAATCCCATGACACCACCGCAGTTTCGTATACTTCCGCCCTGGCCTGTTTACCGCTGATCTTTAAGTTTTCTATTCTTATGGAATAGGAATACTTTAAATCCTTGACATTATCCCACTGTCCCTTTGGCGACCAATCCAACAACCCTTTACTCTGCTGCAGCGCTTCCGGACTGAAATATTTTGTTAAAGGCTGTTTATCCTGATATTTAAAAACAGCTTCCGCCCGGGCCTTAAAAGCATCGTTGATAACCTGCTCAACATCTTTGGCAGTCTGGCTGCTTCCACATCCGATTAAAAACACGAAGCAGAAAAATATTGTAAGAATCAATGTTTTTCTCAACATAAGCCTCTCCCCTGTAATAAAGCAAACCTAATTATTTTAAATTATTATACTATAGATAGGGGGACTAGCATAGACAGACCATTATTTATCTATTTCATAAATAGGAACAATTTTAAAACCCTTAGCCCTGGTCTGTAAAATAATTTGTTCCAGCCCCTGGACAACCTCTTCGGAGTTGCCATGGAGGAGAACTACTGCTCCATTGTGCAGATAGTTTACCACTCCCTCAACAGCTTTATGGGCGCCTCCCATCGGCATCCAGTCGCGCATAGCGATACTCCAGAAAGCAGTGGTATACCCTAGTTCCTGAGTTACCCTGAGACTTTTTTCACTGTATTCCCCCATCGGCGGTCGCATGTATTTATATTTTGGCAGGCTACCTGTTACTTCTTTGGCCACATTCTCCCAGCCGCGAATCTCGGCTTTTATTTTTTCTTCACTGAGGGTAGGTAGGCTTTTGTGGGAACAGGTATGATTGCCTAATAAATGGCCTTCGGCCACCATTCTTTTAGCCAACTCCCGATTTGATCTCAGCCAGTGAGCAGTAACAAAGAAACTGGCTTTAACATTATGTTTTTTCAGAGTATCCAGCATAGCAGGAGTTAATCCTTCTTTTTCGTAACCCATGTCGAAAGTCAGAGTAACCTGTTTTTTGCCGGTATTGCCGACAAAAAGGGCACCGTATTTTTTAATCAACTGTTTTTGGCGAACAGTTATTTCCGGTGTTTTACCGTCCCGGGATTTTACAAACCCCCAACCCTCGGGCACCCTTTGGGTAGGTGAAACCGGTTCAGGTTTCCGTTGTACCGAATTTGGCAGGGAAAAACGGTTTTCATTAATAAACTCCTTTTGGTCAAACCAGCGAACATTTAACCCCAAAATAAATCCAAAAGCCAGAACCCCAATAATCAGGACCAAATTTTTTTTCTGCATCTTATTTCCCCCTATTATCATTGCCGTGTAAAATTGTTTAACTGCTAGGTCTATTGACTATTCTGTTCAATTTTAGGGGGATTTAACGCAGGAAAATTAAGTTTATTGATAATTTTTCTGCGTAAAATATGCAAAAAGGGCATTAGGCAAGAAATGGATTATACTTTTTCTCCTGCCCGATACTGGATTTCCCCATATGCCCGGGGTACACTTCCGTATCGTCGGGTAGGGTCATTAATTTGGTCTTAATGGACCTGATAATTTCGTCAAAGGAACCGCCGGGAAAATCGGTTCTCCCAATGGAACCGGCAAAAAGCGTATCGCCGGTAAAGACTACGTCTCCGGCCAGGAGACAGATACCTCCCCTGGTGTGCCCAGGAGTATGGATAACCTTTAGTTTTACATTACCTATCTCGATTTCGTCACCATCATTCAACAAACGGTCTGCCGGCTGCTGTCTAACAGGCACACCCATAAAAGCCGAAAGATTCAAATTGGGGTTTTCCAGCATAGCCGCATCCTGCGTATGTATCAGCAGTTCAGCGCCTGTCTTTTCCTTTAACTCCTCATTGGCAGCGATATGGTCTATATGCCCATGAGTGTTAATGATATATTTTAACTGTAAACCCTGATTGTTGAGGTAAGATATAATTTTCGCAGCATCTCCGCCGGGATCAATGACAGCCGCCTCTTTTGTCTCCTCGCAGTTGACGATATAACAATTTGCCCCCATAGGCCCCACGGCCATACTTTTGATATTCATATGTGTCCTCCTTAATCAGTGGTCTCCGGCCAATCGGCCCGGTCAATGTTTTTAAAAATTCTTTTTACTGTCCAGCAGCAGGGTTACCGGACCGTCATTTTGGATATCAACTACCATATGGGTTCTAAACCTTCCCTGCTCTACCTTAACCCCATAACCCTGAACGAAATCTACAAATTTTAAATAAAGTTTTTCTGCTTCCGCTGGTGGAGCGGCCTCCGCAAACCCCGGCCTTCTGCCCTTTCTGCAGTCTCCGTATAAAGTAAATTGTGAAACGGCCAGGACCTCTCCCGCAATATCCAGCAGGGACAGGTTCATCTTGCCGCCGGCATCTTCAAAAATGCGTAAGTTAACAATTTTGTCAGCCATATACCGGGCATCTTCTACAGTATCGCCATTACCGACACCCAATAATACTACTAAACCTTGGCCTATTGCGCCGACAACTTCCGAATTAACCGTTACTTTTCCATGCGTAACCCTTTGAACTACTGCTCTCACAGTTCTCCTCCTGCTTCTTTATTACCGGTAACCCCGGTAACCCGTGGCTGTTGATTTCAATGTATTTTTTGATTACCACTTTAGTAGTGAAACAATCGTTGCTCCGAAGCTACGGGCGGAAATCGTTTACCACAGAGAATTTATTACACTAAAATCTTCTTTTTCCTCGGCGTACTTTGTAGTTTTAAAAAAATCACCACAGAGGGCACGAAGAACACTGAGGAAACATTGAGAAAAGAGTAAACAGGAAAATAACAAAGAAAGCATTTGAAATTCAATGACCGGAGAAGCCGGAAACTTAACTTTTGAAACTTAATCTCTGTGGACTCTGTGGTTTAAAAAAGTATGCTTTATAGCTGGATTTCCACCATATAGTGACAGTAGCCGTTACCGGGTTACCGGTTACCGGTCACGGGTTAAACCTTTGGAGTGACCCGCCAAACATCGTAAACATCTTTCACGCGGCGAATTTTGCTCATAATGTTTTCCAATTGCTCGAGGCTGCCGATTTCCAGCACCAGATCAATGGTAGCCTGTTTGTTTTTAGTCCCCCGGGCATTCACCCAATCAGCGCTTATTCTCATTTCAGACAAAATGAGCATAACATCTGTAAGCAGACCGGCCCGGTCCATAGCTGATATTTCCAAATGCACATGATAAGAACCCCTGTCTGTATCGTCCCAACTAACCTGAATCATCCGTTCGCCTTCACTCAGGCTGTGGTTGACAAGGTTTCGACAGTCTTTCCTGTGCACTGAAACTCCCCGTCCCCTGGTAATATAGCCAATGATGGGGTCGCCGGGTACAGGATTGCAGCACCGGGCCAGGCGGATCATAACATCCTGCTGCCCTTCTACCTTAATCCCCTGGCTTGACGCTTTCTTCTTTTTGGAATGCTCTTTCTTTAATAATTCCTCTATCTTGACGTTCTTACCCTGCTTCTGCTGTTCATCCTTCAGTTTGGCTATAACCTGCTGGGGAGTAAAAACCCCATTACCCAGGGAGGCGTATAAATCATCAAGGGTGACGAGATTAAATTTCCGCGGAAGCTCTGATAGTCTTTCAGGCTTTAAAAATTCTGCTACATCGTAACCTGCTTTTTTAACTTCCTTTTCAAGGGCATCCCGCCCCTTGATGATATTTTCCTCTCTTTTTTCTTTTTTAAACCAGGCCCGAATTTTACTCCTGGCTTCCGAAGTTTTTACTATATTCAGCCAGTCCCTGCTGGGCCCGGCTGCCTGCTTCTGCGTCAATATTTCCACTATATCGCCATTGGCCAGCTTATAATCAAGAGGCACTATCTTGCCGTTTACTTTGGCGCCGATACAGCGGTGACCTACCTGTGTGTGAATACGGTAAGCAAAGTCTATAGGTATTGCGCCGGCAGGCAGTTCTACAACATCGCCTTTGGGAGTGAATACAAATACTGCGTCGGAAAACAGGTCTATCTTAAGAGTCTCCATAAATTCCCTGGCGTCACGCATATCATTCTGCCATTCCAACAATTGCCGCAACCAGGCCAGCTTATTCTCGAATTCTTCATCGCCACGGCCACCACCTTCTTTATACCTCCAGTGAGCCGCGATACCGTATTCGGCGGTGCGGTGCATTTCCCAGGTCCGGATCTGAATTTCAAAAGGTTCGCCGTTCGGACCGATAACCGTTGTATGCAGTGACTGGTACATATTTGACTTGGGCATGGCAATGTAATCCTTGAAACGCCCCGGTATGGGCTTCCAAAGGGTATGAATGATACCGAGAGCGCCATAGCAGTCTTTTACTGTATCGACAATAACCCGTACCGCCAGTAAATCATAAATTTCTGCCAGTTCCTTCTGTTGCTCCAGCATTTTTTTATAAATACTGTAAAAATGTTTCGGCCTGCCCTGGATATCGGCTTTTATCCCGACGTTTTCAAGCTTTTCCGCCAATATTTGGGTCACCCGGGCGATATATTCTTCCCGCTCTGCCCGTTTTTGGGCAATACCGTCAACCAGTTCGTAATATTTCTTAGGCTCCAGGTACCTGAGGGCCAGGTCTTCAAGTTCCCACTTTATTTTGAAAATACCGAGCCG
The DNA here is from genome assembly GCF_001263415.1 of Thermincola ferriacetica. Taxonomy (NCBI): domain Bacteria; kingdom Bacillati; phylum Bacillota; class Clostridia; order Eubacteriales; family Thermincolaceae; genus Thermincola; species Thermincola carboxydiphila. The sequence goes on along the minus strand of NZ_LGTE01000001.1, from coordinate 169,109 downwards.
GTGGGCCAATGGCGCAAATATCTCAAGGGTCTCTTCGGATATTTCCTTTTGCTTGGGTTCCGCCAGATGTTTGAGTGTGCGCATATTATGAAGGCGGTCAGCCAATTTTATCAATATAACCCGAATGTCTTTAGCCATGGCCAAAAACATTTTGCGCAGGTTTTCAACCTGTTGTTCCATCTTGTTTTTATATGAAATACGGCTTAACTTGGTAACGCCGTCAACAAGCAGGGCAATTTCAACTCCGAATTTCTCCTCAATGGTTTCTAGAGGACTATCCGTGTCTTCAACGACATCGTGCAATAATCCGGCCGCGATGGTAACAACATCCAGTTCTAAATCAGCCAGAATGTGCGCAACACTGAGCGGATGTATAATGTAAGGTTCCCCCGAAATCCTGGTCTGACCTTCGTGGGCCTTTTCCGCAAACCTGTATGTTTCTTCAATAAATTTTTCATCAACTTGAGGGTTGTACTGTTTTATTTTTGCCAAAAGTTTATCCAGGCCCATAAAGCCATCATCTCCGTCTGAGAGTTCACTTTTCGCCGTGATTACCTAATTATTTATTATAACATAAATTTATCCCAATGTGCTATTGAGCATCTGCCCTTCAATTCCGGAATTTGTTGCATATTTACTCGGAAAAATCGCCCGGTTTACCTGATTGAGCAGTTCTTCTGATGAAGCGTCAAAAAACGCCTGCTGAAATTCCTGAAAAGCCGCTTTCTCTTCCTGTCCCTCAAGAAATCGCAACGAGTTCTCCAGGTTTATTTTATTTCCCGGCGGCGGGTTGACAAATATTTGCCTTTCTCTTCCGACCGATTCCCGGCGTATAAGTCCTAATTCTTCCAGTATGCCCAGACCGCAGGATACAGAACTGTCCTTGGCCAGGCGCATCCCCGCCTTTTCCATTTTGTGAGCAATTTCTTTGTTGGTTAACCTGATTTCTCCCCAATCATTTTTCAACTGCTGCAGCGCTGTATAAAGCGCAGCCAGAAAATCCCGCCCCGGCGCCGCCAATTCCAGGATAAATTCGTTAATCCTGATATCCTTTGGCCCACAAAGGAGGTGAATATGGCTTGTACCCCCGTCGCGACCGGCCCGGCCGCTCTGCTGGTTAAACTCGGTAAAATTGAAATTCAGGTGGTACAATACTACATGCCGTACATCAGGGATGTCAATTCCTTCACCAAAGGCAGAAGTTGCCACAATAGCCAGAAGCTCGCCTTCCTTAAACATTTTTTCAATTGTATGCCGGTGCTCATTCTTCAGTCCGGCATGGTAATAGGCAATTTTATCGGCTAGATGAGGATTAGCTTCCCTTAGCATCAGGGCCAGTTCAACAGCTTTCAGACGGCTGTTAACATAGATAATCGTTTTTCCGCCGGTGGCCAGCACCTGTTTAATATAAGCGCTTTTATCCTCAATCCCTCGTTTATCTATTAACTGTAAGTTTTTCCTCACATATGGGTCGATGACCACTTGGTTAATTGCCAGCACAGCAATTATTTCCTGCGCAACTTCATCGTTGGCTGTTGCGGTAACGGCAAGAGTAAGAGGCCGGCCCAGGCCTTCCGCTATATGGGAAATACGTTTGTATGCAGGCCGGTGGGACAACGAAGACATGCTGATATGATGGCTTTCGTCCACCACAAACAGTCCTATTTTTTTGGGCATGGCCAAGATTTTTTCCATGTGGAAAGACAAAAACTCAGGCGTAGTTAACAAAATATCTATATCACCGGCCTCCAATACGGCAAAAAGCATCGCCCTTTCGCCGGCGCTGAGGGTGCCGTTGCCCTTATAAATGCGCATGCCCAGCGCTGAAAGTTTGTTTAACATGGCTTCATATTGGTCATTAACCAGAGCGCGCAGAGGATAAACTATGATAGTCAGAGCATCTTCTTTAATAGCTTTATACACAGCCATGGATTGAAAGACAGCGGATTTACCTCTGCCCGTTCCAAAAATAGCCAAGGTATTGTTACCTTCCAAAAGGCTCTGCAAAGCCGCAAGCTGCGACTCCCGATAGGGGTAAGGCCCCAGGAGTGCTCCCCGGACAGCTTCCAACAATTTTTTTTCGTCCAAGGATTTTAGGCGTTTCCTGATGTCTGCAAGAATAGCCCGTTTCTCAGCAAAAGATTTATCCTGAACCTTTTGAATAATAATATTCAGCCCGTAGTTTTTATCCTGTCCGCCGGTTACATTGGAAACCAGGGTCAGGTATTGTTCCCCTTTATCCAGCAACGGCGCAAAATGTTTGGCTAAACGGGCATTGAGATATCCTACCTGTTCCCCGCTCCTGTTTTCAACCCGCACTGCATTTGGGTCATGCGGGTTATTGTGTTCCCGGACCAGGAACAATTTTTCTCCTTCTCTCAGCCTGGCCACAATTTCCTGCCTATTATCAAAACTAACACCGACAACTTTAGTATAAAACTCTTCCTTTTCACCAATATTGCGGTAGTAGTCGTCAACAAGGTACTCTGCCGCATGGTCAAACAGCTCGTCAAGAAAGCTTTTCGGCGTCTCCTGTTCTGCGGATGGGGAGCTGGCTCTAAAAGGATTGTCGGGAGAACCTGCCTGTTTTATGGCCCTGACGTTTAACTGCAGGTTGGACCTGCCGTTCCAGTCATTTTTCTTCAGTTCAAAAACTATATCTATTTTGTCTGCGAAATTTATTGAATTTTTGCATGCCGATAAATTAAAACCAATAGCTTCCATCAGCAGCTTTTCGTTCATTATTTTCATTTTCAGGTGCTTACCATCGCTACCGACCTTCCGACAATCAATAATATCCGCCTGACGGCAAGCAAAGAGCGGCGTCGGGTTGCCAAACCCGAAAGGTTCCAACGCCACCAGTTGGTTATATAAATCAAAGGTCACATCCTTGAAAGAGATTTCTCCATCAATTGGGAGCGTTTCGGCCATATGCTCTGCAGTAATCTGTTGATCTACAATTTCATTGAAAGCAGCGGTAAAAGCAGAAATATCATCAACGTTCAAAGTTAAACCGGCAGCTTGGCTGTGGCCTCCATATTTCTTTAAAAACGCCTCGCACGACTGCAGGGCCGCAAACAAGTTGAAGCCCGGTATGCTTCTGGCTGAACCTTTAGCAACCTCGCCGTTCACAGACAACAAAATCACCGGCCGACAGTACCTGTTAACCAATTTGGAAGCAACAATCCCGACTATTCCCAGGTGCCAGTCAGGCCGAGCCAAAACAAACGCTTTGTTGTCTAAAAGACTATTACTTTCGATAATTTCCACAGCCTCCGTAAAAATAAGATTTTCAATGGCCTGTCTTTCCTTGTTGGCCCTGTCCAGCGCTTTGGCGATACTGACAGCCTTTTCCCTGTTTTTTTCCCGCAGTAACCTTACACCTTTAGCTGCATGGTCAATTCTGCCCACGGCATTTAGCCTGGGCGCAAGAGCAAAGGAAATCTGCTCAGAATCAATGCTTTGGTCCGCCAGACCGGCCACCTCAATCAGGGCTGCCAGTCCTTCCCGATGGCCGGCATTAATTAATTGCAGACCCTGCTTAGTAGTAATCCTGTTTTCCCCGACTAGCGGAACCATATCAGCTACCGTGCCTAAAGCTACAAGGTCCAGCAATTTGGGGGCCAAGTATTCTTTTTCATGGGCCCGTAAAAGCGCCTGGGCAAGTTTAAAGGCCACGCCCACGCCGGCCAATTCTTTAAAAGGGTATGTACACCAGGCCTGTTTGGGGTTGATCACGGCATAAGCCTGCGGGATATGTTCCGGCGGCTCATGGTGGTCAGTAATAATAATCTCCAATCCGTTGTCCCGGGCCCAGGACACTTCATCAGCGGAAGATATTCCACAATCAACAGTAATAACTAAATTGAAACCTTGTTCCTTAATCGTTTTCAGGCTATTTATATTTAACCCGTAGCCTTCTGTCAGCCGGTGCGGTATGTAAAAGTCACAAGCAGCGCCCAGAAATTCAAGAGTGTCAAGCAGTAATACCGTACTGGTTATGCCGTCCACATCGTAGTCACCATACACCAAAATACGCTGATTTTCTTTGATAGCCTGCTTTATTCGCTGTACTGCCTCCTCCATGCCGTGCATCTGCAAGGGGTCGTACAGGTCTTCCAGAGAACCGAAAAGGAAAGTCCGGGCTTCCTCAACAGAACAGATGCCCCTGTTAGCTAAAATTTGGGCCGTTATTTTAGAAATACCTAACCGGCGGGCCAAAAGTTCCTGGATAAAAGTGTTGTTATTGTGAAAAGACCAGATCGTTTTATAATGCTCCATTTTTCCTCCCCAATTTCACCTATCGACTTAAGAAAAATGCTTCGCCGGCGCGAAGCGTAAAGGCTATTCTCTTGGAAAAACACTCCATTATAATGATTTCGACTTCCGGTTAGTTATTCCTTTTTTGTTAAACAAAAAGCCCAGCCGCTCGTGACCGGTTAACGGTCAGTGCGGTCGGGCCATTATTAGATTTGCTTTAGGTCTTGGCCAATTTACGCCGGCGTTGTTCCCAATACTTAAATTCCACCCATAACGGGCTGGCGTTAAATATTGAGGAATAGGCCCCACTAATGACACCAATGAGCATAGCCAGCGTGAAGTAACGGATTGTAGAACCTCCGAAAATCAACAGAGCAACCAGGACGATAATAACGGTGAGAACGGTATTGATAGACCTGGCCATGGTCTGCATGATACTTTTGTTGACCAGTTCCTCAAAGTTCTCGTCCTTTTTCTTACGGTGCAGGTTTTCCCTGATCCGGTCAAAAATAACGATGGTATCATTGATGGAATAACCAATGATGGTCAGAATAGCGGCAACAAAAGCGCTGTCTACTTCCCACCAGAAGATGGAGAAGATACCCATAGTTACAAAAACGTCATGTAACAAAGCTATAATAGCCGCAATACCAAATTTAAATTCAAACCGAAAAGTGATGTAAATCACCATTAATACCGAAGCAATAGCTAAAGCCCAAATAGCATTTAAAGTCAGTTCTTTTCCTATGACAGGCTTCACTTCATTGCGGCTCAGTTTACCTTCCTGATAAGGCGCCACATCGTTTTTGAAGGCATCCAGAACCTGTTTATATTCCTTGTCGGTCAAGGGTTTAGTCCTGATGATAAATTCCCCTGTTGCCGTCTTTTGAATAACACTGTTACCCAGGTCTAGTTTGTCCAGTGCCTGTCTCACATCGGAGACAGAAACGTTTTTAGTAAAGGAAACAGTAATAATGTTGCCACCGGTAAAGTCTATTCCCAGGTTAAGGGGCGCTCCAAGAGTAAAGGTCTTGATGATCATTGAAGCAATACCGGCCAATATAATAATTAATGAAATCGCGAACCAGATTTTCCTTTTTCCGATAATATCCAGTGTCATCCGAGCCACCCCCTACGCACCGTATAATTTCTTGTTGGTTATGAGTTTCGAATCGGCCAGGTTTCTTAGCATGAACCGGGTCAGGGTAATTGCCGTAAACATACTCGCCAAAATACCGATGCTTAACGTTATGGCAAACCCGCGAATAGCGCCTGTACCGAAATAATACAGGATAGCCGCGGCAATCAGCGTAGTTACGTTGGAATCGAATACGGTCCAGAAGGCCCTGGAAAACCCGGATTCAATAGACCGGCGCAGGGAGTTGCCTTCCCGCAGCTCTTCTTTAACCCGTTCAAATATAATGATGTTAGCATCTACGGCCATCCCTATTGACAAGAGGAATCCGGCAATGCCGGGCAGCGTCAGGGTAGCCTGCAACGCAGCAAAAAGACCTAACACTATCAAGGCATAAGCGGCAAGAGCCACATTAGCAATCAGACCCGGTATCCGGTAATAGGCAATCATAAAGATTAAAATGGCGATAATACCAACAATACCGGCCTTAGTGGACTTAGCCAAGGAATCGGCGCCCAGGGTAGGACCAACGGTTTGGGTATAAACTTTTTCCATCTTCACAGGAAGCGCACCCGAGCGAAGGAGAACTGCCATTTTGGCTGCTTCTTCCAGTGTGTTATAGCCGTTTATCTGGGCTCGTCCATTAGGAATGGGCTCCCTGACCACAGGATTTTGCAGTTGTTGCTGGTCAAGGTAAATGCCGATTCTTCTCCTTGGGTCGCTCTCACTGTATTTTTGTACCAGTTCAGATGTTACGTCGGCAAATTTTTTGGTACCTTCCTTGTTAAATTCCAATGCTACATAAATTTCTCCCGTAGTAGGGTTTTTTGCCGCCTGAGCATCCTTCAGATCACTGCCGGATACTACCACCTTACCGTCGGATGTTTTAAACTGCAAAACCGCTGTTTTACCGATTAAATCAATAGCCGCATCTGGGTTTTTAATACCGGCCAATTCCACAATAAGTCTTCTTTTTCCTTCTCTTTGTATGATGGGTTCTTTGACCCCTGTTTCATTAACCCGTCGTTCAATGACAGCCTTCACCCTGTCAAGGGAGTCATCAGTAACCGGAGCCTCCGGAGTGTCAACAGCCTCCATTACCACATGAAGACCACCTTGCAGGTCAAGTCCGAGATTAATGTGCTTTTGGAAAACTTTAAAATGAATTAATAGGTACCCTGAAACAGCTATGAGTGCAATCGTTAACAACAGGGATATGAGACTTTTGGTTCGCATTGTTTAACCTCCCTCGCTTTGGCTCCTTTTACAAATTACGGAAACCATATATAAAGACCCCAGAGGCAGAAAACCCCTAGGGTCTATTATATAACTGCTCATTAGATGTGTCAATGAATCTATAACAAACGGGCCCCGTTAATCTCCAACTCGAAACTCGCATTCAGAAAATCCGCTGCCCTGCGGCACAATATCATCCGGCTTAAAAATATTTCAAAATATTCCATGATAGGTACAATATCTATGTCAATGGTCAGTTCCATGGTAATTGTCCGCTTTTCAGTGTTTACCCTTAAAAAAGAATGCTCTACCGCATAGTTTACCCGGTCGTGGATATCAAAAGTGGCAAAGTCCTGGTTCCTTACCCTGGAACGATGCACGTCGGACTTATCAGCCAGAATCAGGGCTGCCGCAACGCTGTTGACGGGATGGCCATATTCTTCCTCGTGGTTGCCAATGGCAGAAATTATCGTGGCTACTTCATCGGGAGGCATGCCCATCCTGGTTAAAACATAAAAAGCTATGGTGGCGCCTGACTGCCCGTGGTCATACCGGCTGATAACATTCCCCAGATCATGCATGTAACCTGCTATCGCGGCTAATTCAGCTTCCCGCTTTGAATAATTTAGTTTTTCCAGCACATGCCGGGCAATGCTGGATATCAGATTAATATGCCTGTAACCATGTTCCGTAAAGCCCATGACACCTAAATATTCATTTCCCTTGCGGATAAAAGTATCCACCACTGGATCCTTTTTTACGTCTGCAAGTGTAATCAAACCCGGTCCTCCTTTTCAAATGAATATATCTTATTCTATACTTTGCATACTCCTTACATTCGAAAACAGTTGGCCCGGGCATGACCCGACGCCAACTGTTTTATTTCTTTTCTTCCTTGTCATTGCGGTAGGCAATGGCTGTTTTTAGAATTTCTATTTTTACGTTATCAGCAATTTTTAAAATCACGGTCTTGTCCTTTACTTTAACAATTGTACCCAGAATACCGCCTATTGTAGTTACCTCCGTATTTTCCTGCAGGCTGTTGATTAACTGCTGGTGTTTTTTCTGTCTCTGTTGCTGGGGTCTGATAATCATAAAATAAAAAATAGCTAACAGGGCTATAAGATAAAGTATTGGTCCAAAATCTTTCATTTACACGCCTCCCTAGTTTTTCGTCTCAACTCTTTATTCTGCTTAAAAGCGGAAAAAACCTCTAAAGATTTTATATTTCTTCTCCATCGTACCCATATTTTTCAAAAAACCTTTTTCTGAACTCCGGCACACAGTCTTCAGCAATGGCTTTGCGCAGGTGTTCCATGAGCCTGAGCAGAAAATATAAATTATGGATGGTCACTAATCTCAAAGCAAGTATTTCTTCGGCTTTAAAAAGATGCCTTATGTAGGCCCTGCTATAATTCCGGCACGTATAACAATCACATTCATGGTCCAGGGGTGTAAAATCCCTGGCATAGACCGCATTTCGTATCACGACTTTGCCCCCGCTGGTCATTGCTGTGCCGTTGCGGGCAATCCTGGTCGGCAGTACACAGTCAAACATGTCAACGCCCCTGATGACTCCCTCGATTATGCAATCCGGCGAGCCGACACCCATCAGGTAACGGGGCTTATCGGCAGGCAGCAAAGGTGTGGTATAGTCCAGCACTTCATACATCAGAGGTTTCGGTTCCCCCACGCTTAACCCGCCAATAGCGTAGCCCGGAAAATCCAGCTCAACTAATTCCCGGGCACTTTGTTCCCTAAGCTCCCGGTACATCCCACCCTGAACAATACCGAAAAGAGCCTGGTCCATTCTGTTGTGGGCTTTCTTACACCTTTCAGCCCAACGGGTAGTCCGTTCCAATGCTTCCCTGGCATATTCAAAGGTGCATGGATAAGGGGCGCATTCATCAAAAGCCATGGCGATGGTAGAACCTAAATCCATCTGCACTTCTGTGGCCAGTTCCGGCGTCATAAAATGTTTGGATCCGTCAAGGTGGGACCGGAATTCGACGCCGTCTTCCGTAATTTTACGCAACGGACCCAGGCTGAATACCTGAAACCCCCCGCTATCAGTAAGGATAGGCCGGTCCCAGTTCATAAACTTGTGCAGTCCTCCGGCTTCCCTGATTAGTTTCGATCCCGGCCGTAAGTAAAGATGATATGTATTGCTGAGGATAATCTCGGCCCCTATATCTTTTAATTCTTCGGGAGTCATAGTTTTTACGGTGGCCTGAGTACCCACAGGCATAAAAACAGGTGTGTTGATAATTCCGTGAGGCGTATGCAGTCTACCTAACCGCGCTTTCGTCTGTTTGCATTCTTTAATTAGTTCAAACTTTACTGCCAACCTGCACTGCTCCTCTTCCGTATTATAAATATTCAACTTTGACAATTTAAAATGATTCACTTGCATCATTATATCAAAATTTTTCCTTCAGGGCAAATAAAACTGCTTTGGGCTACAGGCGTCGAAAAAATTGGCCGACATTTTCTTCTGTCGGCCCGTTTCCTCTTTATGTCATTTTTTATAAATCCTTTTCCTTTAAGTTAAATCTACTCTGGCCTTCTATACCTACTTCTGCTGCAACAGGAACCCTTGCGGAAACACCTCTGCGCATCGGGTACCTTCTCTGCCCGCCCGTGTTATGAATCAGTAGCGCTATAGCTACCAGGATGATTGCGCCAATGACTACAGGCATGAATACGAAGGAGTAATTCTGAGACGTTTTTCGGCTGGGCCATGGGTACATGGCTGGCGGCGTAAAGCAATACTGCGGAGATTGATCTCTATGACCGAATACCTGCCAGCCACCGGTTTTTAATATGCACTGCGGGCCAGTTCAATGGCCTGGTAGGCATAATCTATGGCCTGGCCAAGAGAATCAAGGGCCTGGACTGGATTGTGGAAACCGCGGCTGTTTTCAGCAGCTACCCAATCCCAATACCATTGCGCTTTAACTACCATTGTCTGGGCTTTTTTCAGTTTGTTTAAATCTGCTTTCGGGTTAGCAAAAGCCGTTTTTATGGCCTCATGAGCCTGTACCAGGGTCTTGGCTGCTCTGGTCTGCATATTGAAAGTTCTGATTTGGGTATTATGCACACGTTCTTTAAGCCATTTGGCATCCTGCTGGTGGCATACCTGACATGATATATCAATAGTTTTCAGGGGGCTGGTCCACCAATGAGACGAGTATTTTTTGCCGTCCTTGACCATGTATGGCATGTGGCAGTCAGAACAGCTTACCCCGGCCGAGCCGTGCACACCGGTACTCCATGTTTCAAACTCAGGATGCTGGACTTTTCTCATTTTGGCCTTGGAATCGGGGTGTTCCCAATCAGAAAAGTTTATTTTATCGTAATATTCCTCAATTTGGGCCGGTTCAATACCGTTTGCCCACGGGTATATAACTTCCTTGGTATCCGTCTGGAAGTAGTATTCTACATGGCACTGCCCGCAAACATAGCTGCGCATTTCCTTTTTCGAAGCCTTGTTCACATCTATTCCCCTGGCCTTCATGGCTTGGATGAAGGCGGGCCTGGTTACCCTGAGTTGCATGGTTTTAGGGTCATGGCAGTCAGCGCAGGCAATAGCATGCTTTGCTTTTTTAGCCAATTCTATTACCGGGGTGGTATAATAAGCCGCTCCCATCTGCTGCATAAGTACAGGAGCAGTTGGGGTTTTACATGACAAACAGGACCCGGGCGTCTTGGGGCCAACCCGTTTGCTGTTTAAAAGGTCCTTTAAAGCGTAGGTATGCCCGCGGTCTTCATTATATTCCTTGCTAAATCCATACCCTTTAAAAAGCTCTACTATTTCCGGCTCGGCAATGAATTTGGACTCTTTCACCGAACCGCCAAACTCTGTTTTGGCGCCTTCGTTGTTTTTCAGGTAACTTTCATACTGCAGCGGATAATATTTACCCCAGACAGCAGGATCAAATTCGTTTTCACCAATGCTCGATTTGGCAGAGGTTGCTTTGGTATTACCTGAACAACCGATAACAAATACTGATAAGGCCAAAAAAACTATAATTAGCAGGCCTATTGACCGGCTGTTTTTCATTTTGAACACCTTCCTCCCTGAATTAGTAACTAAAAATCTGCAACTTCTCCTGTTCGTTCCAACCTTCTATAGAGTTATATTTTTAAATATTTTTTTCAACTTTTTTATGGGGTAACTGTCGGTGGCAGTCGCTACAAAACCGCCCTTCGCCCATTTCTGTGTTTTCTACCGTGGACAGATGGCACCTGATACAGTTCTCTTTAATAATTTCCTTACTTTTGTCGGTAGCTTTAATTACCGGCGGAATCTCCCCCAAAGTAGTGACATAAAGGTCTCGCAATCCTGATTTGGTCTTAAATGCAACTTTTGCCAAGTAAGAGTGAGGAGCATGGCAATCAGTGCACTTAAACTGTTTGTGGGTTGAATGCTGGTATGTCATATAAGCTTCATCCATAGAATGGCAGTTAATACAAAACTCCGGGTTGTCGGAATAACTTATAGCCGCATCGGTAACAACAAAAAGAAAACTCATCATACCCACAATTAAACCGACTGTAATAATTATTTTTGAAACCCTTTTTTCCATACCAGACCCTCCTTTCTTCTAAATTCTTACGCCCTTTTATCTTCATTCTATTGGGATAAAATGATTTTGAAATGACGCTAGGATGACATTTTTGTGACAAAAACAAAAGGACTGCCTTTTAGGCAGCCCTTCTAATATCAACAAGGTTTGACGCCAAATTTGTACCCTACTCCCCTGATTGTTTTAATATACCGGGGATTGGCTGTATCAAGTTCAATCTTTTCCCTCAACCTTTTCACCAGTGTGGTGACGATACCGGTGTCTTCGCAGTATTCCGTATCCCATATCTGGTATATCAACTGGTCGCGGGTAAAGACCTGATTCGGGTGGCTGGCCAACAACCATAACAGGTCAAACTCTTTTGGTGTCAGTTCAATCTCCTTGCCCTCAAATTCCACCGTCCTGGTTGCCCTGTTTATCACTAGACCGGGTACTTTGATAACATCTTTATTTTCAACACTGCTATTATCAGCCACCCGTCGCAAAATAGCCCTTATCCTGAGCAATAACTCGGCGCTGTCAAAAGGTTTGGTCAGGTAATCGTCACTGCCTAATGTTAAACCCATAATTTTATCGAAGGTCTCGTTTTTGGCAGTAAGAAAAATAATAGGGACATTACTCTGCTCACGTATTTTCCGACATACTTCATAACCGTCCATTTTTGGCATCATGACGTCAAGCACCAGCAAATCCGGCTGCCAGCGGTTAAATTCCGCCAGGGCATCAAAACCGTTAGCGGCGGTGGCCACTGCAAAACCTTCCCGTTGTAAAAAACCGGCCAGGAATTTTAAGATTTTCGGTTCGTCGTCGGCAATGAGGATTTTCTTTCTTTCCATTCACTCCACCTCTTTATTCAAGGTTATCATCATACGGCGGATAAGCCGGAAGATATACCGTAAAAGCGGAACCCTGGCCTTCTGTCGACTCCAGGGTAATTTCCCCTAAATGCATTTCCACAATTCTTTTCACCAACGCCAGGCCCAAACCGGTACCGCCATATTCTTTGTTCCGTCCCCGGTGTCCCTGGTAAAAGGAATCGAAAATACGCGCGCGGTCTTTTGCCGGAATTCCGGGGCCTGAATCTTTCACGGTCAACAGGACTCCTTCATCAGGTCGGTCAGTATCTCTTACATATAATTCAATGCGGCCGCCGGCGGGAGTAAACTTAATAGCATTACCGAGTAAATTGCGGATAACCTGGCGGACCTTTTCTTCATCAGCAATTATCATATTGGTACCCGTTATGGCAGACTGCATCTCTATATTCTTTTGCTGAGCCAGGGGCCGTAAAAGTTTTTCCACCCCACGGACTGCTTTCCCTACATTTACCTCCGTTAAATTAAGGGCCATTTTCCCTGATTCTATTTTCGACAGGTCAAGTAAGTCATTAATCAGATTCAGCAGTTGCCGCCCGCTGTCCCTTATATCTTTTAAATACTCCTCTTGCTCCGCATTTAATTCTCCCATGCTTTTCGTCAGCAATTCTTCCGTAAAGGCTAAAATAGCTGTCAGTGGGGTGCGCAGTTCATGACTCATATTTGCCAAAAATTCCGTTTTATACTGGCTTATTTCCGCCAATTCCTTGTTAGCGGCCGCCAGTTCCGCTGTCCGTTCAGCAACTTTGCTTTCTAACTGTTCGTAAATATCATGCAGTTTATGGGCCATGTCAGTGAACCGCTCTGTTAGCTCCTTGATTTCACCATAACTTTTGTAGTATTCCGGTTGCGCAGTAAGGTTACCCCGACCAAGCTCCTGAGCAAAACCGGTCAGCTTACTGATAGGTATCGTGATAAAGCGCCTGGTAAGGAACGTAATCACGCAGGCAGTGAAAAAGACTATCAGTACAGTAAGGAATACACTTTCCAGAATCGACTTATTGAGATTTGCTTTCATCAATTCCATTGGTATACTGATGGTAAGAGCACCGGCCAGGTCACCGACCTTATACCCCTCTTTGGGATGGCCGCTGATATCCAATTCGCCCTGGGGTTCACCGTGGCACTGCAAGCACGACGAGTCCACGTACAGAGGCACCATATAACGGAAATAACGTTGTCCGTTAATAACTGTTTCTCCCCATGATTCCTTAGCGTCCCTATTTCGCGCAAATAACAAAAGCTGTTCTCTTTCATAACTATCGGGTTTATTTTCCAAGAGCCTGGGGTGCAGACTCACCTGGCGAATCCGGTATCGCGTGGAAGCATTAAAAACCCTGTCAACCTGCTGGATAACGGACGCAGGGTTCAGATGCTTAAACTCAAAGTGACCCTGGGCGTCGTAATTGATTTTATGTTGATTTTCAGCCATTACTCTGCGTACAGCCAAAACCTGAGCAGCCAAAACACGGCCCTGTTCCAGCAGCTCTATACGAGCTTGTTTCGTTTGGCTATATATATTCCATATAATGCCTATGCCCATCATGAAAAACAACACCAGACTGGTGCTGCGGACCAGTTTTGTGCCCACTTTAGTATTTGCTCCCACAGATACCACTTCTTTTGTCCATAATATTTATTTTACTTAACCATATCAATTGTCGATTCCTGCCGGTTAACGAATAAATCGTACGTTTTAACTATTAAAAATTAAGGAAACCAGGAAATATTTTAGAAAATAATCCATAAATTAAGACAATTCCGGCCAATTTGTGAATTTGTGAACAAACGAAAACCTGTGAAATCAAGTGAAATATAGCGAAAAGTGTCAAAAAATGCCGAAACAGAAAAGATTAGCTCATTGTCCTACCAGCCCCTTGCCTGCTATAATTTTTATGTGTACAGGAATTTAGACATTTTATTTGCTTTATTGGGGGAGGCAGGACAAAATGCTGAGCTTTCAAGTTGACCCTAGAAAAGTAGATTTCAAAAAGGAAAATAAGTGGTTAGTCCCCATTGGCGTATCAAATCACCACGTCCATTTATCCAAACAGGATATAGAAAAACTGTTTGGACCGGGCTATGAACTTACAGTAGCCAAAGACTTAGCCCAACGTGGAAACTTTGCAGCCAAGGAAACGGTCAATGTTATCGGTTCAAAAGGCGTATTGGAACGGGTGCGTATTGTTGGACCGGCCCGGGAAGAGACTCAGGTAGAGCTAAGCCGTACAGATGCAGTAAGAATTGGCGTTGAGCCGGTCATTAGAGATTCAGGAGACTTGGAAGGCACGCCCGGCGTAGTTCTTATGGGACCCAGGGGACCGGTAATAATCGAAAAAGGCGTCATTGTTCCCCGCGCTCATATTCACATGGCCAAAAGCAAAGCTGATTTGCTGGAAATCTCTGATAGGGAAAAAGTCAGTGTGTTAATTAAAGGCACCAAAGTCGTCTGCTATCATGATGTACTGGTAAGAATCACCGAAACGGGCGAAACAGAATTTCATATCGATACAGATGAAGCCAACGCTGCTTTTGTGGACACCGGCGACCTGGCTATGATTAAGCACAAAGAAATCATTATAAAAGATAATTACGGTAACATCGTCGAATTAGGTGTGGACAATATCAAGTTCATTCGGGGCAAAAAACCGCATGATTATGCTACCCAAGAAGGCCTGCGCCTACTGCGCAACGTCTTTGAATACCCTTATGCCATGCAGCGGCTGATTGTGGAAAAGCTGCTCAATCCCAATAAGATCGCTCCCCATAAGTTTTATCTGTTAACTGCGCTGGCCGAAGACAAAGTAGTGGGGATTGCCACCTTCTATTACCTGGCTGATGCAAATCTCGGTTATGTTGAAAATATAGGCATTACCCCGGAATTCCGCAACAGGGGTATCGGTAGCTTCCTGTATCATAAAGTTACATCAATACTGGAAAAAGAACACCCCGATATAGAAGGTGTTTTACTGGAGGTAAGAAAAACCTGCGGTAAGGATATGGACAACAGGAAATCCTTCTTCCTCAATTTGGGCGCCATTCCTGTTGACACTAAATTCTATCCAGAAGAGAAATTTAAATTTGCCGAAGAAGTCCTTTTAATGTTTAAGCCTTTAATGGTTGATGCCAGCCTAAACACCAAAACACTGGAAAAAGCATTCCATGACCTGGCTGAAGTTTTAGGTTAGAATAACGGGGCTGTCCTCTTATTGGGACAGCCCCGTTCGTCTTTCGTCATTATAAAATCTTACTGAGGAATGCTTTTGTTCTTTCGTGCTGGGGATTGTTAAATATCTGTTGAGGTGTACCCTCTTCCAGCATTTTCCCTTCATCCATGAAAATTACCCTATCCCCTACCTCCCGGGCAAAACCCATCTCATGGGATACTACTACCATTGTCATCTGGTGGGCTAATTCCTTCATTACCGCCAAAACTTCCCCGACCATTTCCGGGTCAAGAGCGGAAGTCGGTTCGTCAAAAAGCATAACTTTAGGCTTCATAGCTAAAGCCCTGGCGATGGCCACCCTCTGCTGCTGGCCGCCTGATAACTGGGCCGGATAATTGGACGCCTTATCTTTCAACCCTACCCGCTCAAGCATTTCCAAAGCCATGGCCTCGGCCTGTTCTTTAGACATTTTCCGTACCTTTTCAAGGGCCAAAGCCACATTTTGCAGCGCCGTCATATGGGGAAAAAGGTTGAAATGCTGAAACACCATCCCTACTTCTTCCCTTACTTTATTGATGTTTAGATGCGGGTCGGTTAAATTATGGCCATCTACAATTATTTCACCGCTGGTTGGCACTTCCAGCAGGTTAAGACATCTTAAAAAGGTGCTTTTGCCTGACCCGCTGGGGCCAATGACTACTACCACCTCATTAGGTCTGATATGGCAGTTAACCCCTTTTAAAACTTCCAGTTTACCAAAACTTTTGTGGAGGTTACGAACGTGTATCACTCTTGCCAAACCTCCTTTCCAGGTAAGCTACAATTTGTGAAAGGGCCAATGTCATAATCAGGTACAAAATAGCTACAACAATCCATGGTTCGAAAGGCCGGTAAGTCCGATTGGCAATTATAGTACCTGTCATAGCTAATTCCTGTACAGAAATTGCGGAAACCAGCGATGAGTCTTTTAACATGGCTATAAACTCGTTACCCAAGGCAGGAATAACCCTCTTAAATGCCTGGGGAATAATTACATAGCGCATTGCTTGACCGTGGGTCATCCCTAATGACCTGGCAGCTTCCATCTGCCCGCGGTCAATAGACTGAATACCCGCCCGAAAAATCTCGGCAACATAGGCAGCGCTGTTGAGACTTAACGCTACCAAACCGGAAATAATGTTTGGGTATTGACCGGGAATTATCAATGGCAAAATGGCAAAATGAATCATGAAGATCTGTACCAGCAAAGGTGTGCCCCGAAAAAAGTCAACATATACAGATCCGAAAATAGAAAAAGGACGAAATTTAGATAATCTCAGGAGGCTGATAAACAATCCCAGGATTGTGCCCACCGTAACAGAAATAATGGTCAGCTCAAGGGTGGTCAATACTCCTACCTTTAGCAACATAGGCAAATATTCTATAATAATGTCGTATCTTATTGCTCCGATTGTGAACATTCCCCTAAGCTCTCCTTTCAATCTTCACAAAAACAGCGTGATGCCGGCTAAGCACCACGCCATCATAATTAACTAAAGGTGTTAATTCTACTGAAAGCCCCATTTTTTATAAATCCTATCGTATTCGCCGTTTTCCTTAATCTTCTTTAAACCACTGTTTATCTTCTCTAAAAGTTCAGTGTTGCCTTTCTTAACAGCGATACCATAATATTCTTTCGGGAACTTCTCGTCTTTTACAATCTTCAAGTTTTGATCAGGATTGGCTTTTACATACTCTACGACAACCCCTGAATCGGCAACTGCAGCATCAACCCGGCCATTCTTCAGCTCAAGAAACGCTTCCGGATTGCCACCGAAACGCTTAATACCATCGTAATTCTTGCCAAGGAACTTGGTGATAGCCATATCACCTGTAGTACCCTGCTGTACGGCAACTTTTTTCCCTTTTAGGTCAACCATAGATTTTATAGGTGAATCTTTGGGAACCAAAATGTAATTGGTTGACTCAAAATAGGGGTCACTGAAATCAACCTCTTTTTTACGTTCATCATCGATTGTAACTGCGGAAACAATAATGTCCATTTTATTCGTGGCTAAGTTGGCCAAAATACCGTCCCATTTGGTATTGATAAATTCAACTTTAAATCCTTCAGCTTCTGCTATAGCGCTTAATACGTCGATATCAAAACCAACAATTTTGCCGCTGGGGTCAACAGATTCAAAGGGTGCGTAAGCAGCATCGGTACCAACTTTATAGGTTTTTACATCTTCCCCCTTGCCCTCTTCCGTAGTTGCTTTTGTACCGCATCCTACAGCAAAAAGCAAACTCAGCGCAAGGATACTCAAGACAAAAATTTTCAGGTACTTTTTCATATTAGGCCTCCTTCATTGTTTAAAAAATTCATTTTCTTGCAACAATAAATTGCTAATTCTAATTCGTTCTAAAGCTCAAAAATCCTGCTTGCGGTGTTATTTTTTCTCGAAATTTCGTAGCATAAATTTTCACCGAAGTAGTTTCCAGCTTGTTGTCTCTGATTGTTGACACATGGCAGCTAATATGCAACAATGGATACGTACTTTTCTAAGGAGGCAGACATGAACAGCAGAAAAAACCAACTTTTGGCAGATTTAGCCCTTGTATTTGTTACCGCCGTATGGGGGGCAACTTTTGTATCCGTTAAAGAAGCCATCACTCGTGTGGAGCCTTTTTATTTTCTGGCTATCCGCTTTGGTATAGCCACCTTATTAATGTTGCTCATCACCAATAAACGTATCGTCCAAACTACTCGGTCCACTTTATGGAAAGGTATCCTGATTGGCCTGGCGCTTTTTGCCGGATACTCCTTCCAGACCTTTGGCCTACAGTATACCACCGCTTCCAATGCGGGTTTCATTACCGGCTTATCCGTTGTCATTGTCCCCGTCACTGTTACTTTTATTCAGAAGAAACCCCCTGGCATAATTTCAGCCCTGGGCATTATCAGCGCAACAGTAGGACTGGGGCTTCTGACCATTAATGCCACCCTTACTTTTAACTACGGTGATCTGCTGGTGCTGTTTTGTGCCTTTTCTTATGCGCTGCATATTTTGTTGGTAGGAAAATATTCCCCGGACCACGATGCCTTTATTTTGGCCACAGTACAAATCGGTACCGTGGCATTAGCAAGTTTTGTTGCAGCTCTGATCAAAGAGACAGCTCCAACGGCGGAAGCTTTTAATGCACAGGTATGGCGCGCTATTTTGATCACGGCAGTTTTTGCTACCGCCCTGGCCTTCTTTGTACAGACCTGGACCCAAAAGTATACCTCTCCTACCCATACCGCCATTATCTTTACTATGGAACCCGTTTTTGCCGCTATTTTTGCTTATTTCATCGGTGGTGAATCTTTCACCCTCCGACAAGGAATCGGGGCAGTTTTTATCCTGGCGGGAATGTTAGCTGCAGAACTGGGCGGTCATGAAAAAAGTAACGAAAGGATTCCGGAAGAAGCGGCTGAAAACAATCTTAAAACATAACCTTATGCTTTTACGTTTTCGATGGGATTAGTTTTCTGTCCTGTTTGTTTCCTCCGGTCATCTTTTTTCAGCCAATTACTCAAATCGGCAAAATACACGGCTAAAACAATAATCCCTCCACCAATCATCTGGGTGGAGGTTATTTTTTCTCCCAAAATAAAATAACTACTGACTACCGTAACAACCGGTATAAGGTTAATAAAAAGGGAAGAAATATCTACCCCCAGTTCCCCCATGGCATAAACGTAAAAATAGTAACCCAGTGCCGAGCAGAAAAACCCTAGAAAAAGAACGTTGCCAACCACAACCCAGTTGAGGGCGTCCCATTCATTAGTTTCAAACAAGGCAAAAGGCACAATAGCAGCCGTACCGAATAAAGTCTGGTATGTAGTAACAGCCAGACGGGAATAACGCTGGCCCAACGGCCGTGTGAGCAAACTATAAAATACCCAGGAAAAAGCGGCGCCAAACATCATCAGGTTGCCGATAAAATGCCGGGAAGCAAAACTTAAATCTCCACTTTCTTTAACTATCAGGTATACCCCGATAACGGACATGGCCACGCCAAATCCTTTGGACCAGGTGACCCGATTACCGCAAAAAATAAAATCAGCCAGAATTGTTAACAGCGGTATGGTACCGATTATAATCGAAGCAGTAGAAGCGGCAGTCAGCTTGACTCCGTTGTTTTCAAAAAAGAAATAAACGGTGATACCTATAATTCCGGAAACTGCCATCAATAAAGTATCCTTGCGTTCCAATCTGGTCCCGGGTTCCCTGATTTTAAGAAAGGTAAACAACAACAAAGAAGCAATTGCAAACCTGCTTAGGGCCAGGCTCATCGGACCCAGGGCCGCAACTGATACCTTAATGCTTAAAAAGGACAGCCCCCAGAAAATCATAACCAAGGTTATTGCCGCGAAAGGCCAAAAACGTTTTTTCGTCATGGAAGATTTCTCCTTCTTCATAAAATCATCATGGCATCGCCAAAACTGAAAAACCTGTATTTTTCGGCTATGGCCTCCTGATATGCCCTCATAATCAAATCCTTGCCCGCAAAAGCGCTGACCAGCATAATCAGTGTTGACCTGGGCAGGTGAAAATTGGTGATTAACCTGTCGACGGCTTTAAACCGGTACCCCGGATAAATAAATATATCTGTCCAGCCGCAGCCAGGTTTTAAATTACCCGAAGAATCCGCAGCAGTTTCCAGCGCCCGGCAACTGGTCGTCCCGACAGCGATAATTTTATGACCCCGGTCCCGCTGTCTGTTAATCAGGTTAGCTGTTTCTTCATTTATTTCATAATACTCGGCATGCATCCGGTGGTCTTCCACGTTATCTACCTTCACAGGCCGAAAGGTACCCAGACCCACGTGCAGCATAACTTCGGCAATAACTACGCCCTTTTCATGCATTTTTTTTAACAGTTCCTCAGTAAAATGGAGTCCGGCCGTAGGGGCGGCAGCGGAACCGCTTGCCCTGGCATAGACCGTCTGATAACGTTCCCGATCATCGAGCTGCTTTTTAATATAAGGCGGCAACGGCATCTGACCAAACCTGTCCAGCAGTTCTTCAAAAATACCTTCGTATCTAAATTCCACTAACCGTCCCCCTGATTCCGTAGTTTGCAGAACAAAGGCTTCCAGTAATCCACCGCCGAAGAAGATTACGGTACCGGGCTTGACCCGCTTACCCGGCTTGACCAGCACCTCCCACTTGTCCCGGTCAATCCTTTTTAGCAGGACAAATTCGATTTTCGCACCGCTGCCTTTTTTCTCCCCAAACAACCGGGCCGGAAGAACCCTGGTATTATTGACCACCAGCACGTCTCCCGGCTCTATATAATCGATACAATTATAAAACCTTTTATGTTCGATATTCCCGTTATCCCTGTTCACAACCAGCAACCGTGAGTGGTCTCTTGGCTCAACCGGTTCCTGGGCGATAAGCTCTTCCGGCAGTTCAAAATCGAAATCAGCGACTTTCATAATATTCCTTTCTGTTATGCATAATTTATTTGCTTATTTCCACTCCGGTATAATAAAAGGTGATTATATCCCTATATGTCTTTCCTTCTTTCGCCATCTGGTAAGCGCCCCACTGGGACATACCCACTCCATGCCCCCAGCCGTGGCCCTTGAAAACAATCTGCTCAGGAAAGACGGTTAACTTAACAGTGTTGGTTCCATCAGTCCCATAAACGCCTGCGGAACCGCCGTCCAGGGAACTGACTGTCCCATCCCCGCTTACTGCCATCAGGCCTGACTGGCCTGTTACAGACCTGGTATTCCCCGCTGCATCCACAACTGTCAAGGAATTTTGCTGCAGGAATTCCACACTGAAAAAGTTGGACATAAAACTTTGCTCATTTAAATAAGTATAAAAACTTGGGTTAAATAGCTTGCCAAACTCACTACCCGTTTTTTCAATAGTATAACCCATTGAATCAGTAATTACTATCTTTTTCACCCGGCCGGAAGGGTACTTAATGAGTTCAATGTCTGCCAACGTACCGAAATTGGGGTCAATCTGCCGCAACTTATCCTGCACTCCAAGCCTGCCCAAAGCATCGGTTCCCGTAGCAACAGTTTCATAGGTCCAACTGCCAAACTTGCCTTTCAGACTATATGGGTCCGGTTTCCCTCTCAGGTAAGGCAGCGCCGGTCCGGACCAGACATTTTCGTTATCTTCCGTATGTCCACCGCTATTAGAATGGTAAACAGCAGAAATTGGTTCCCCCCGGTAAGTGATAATTTCCCCCTGCGTCTCCTGCACAGCCTGAGTAGCCTGCGCCCCCTCGCTGTCATAGCCGCCGTAAACCTGATCATCGGGGGTATCCAGCAGGTTGAAACCAAGAGCAATTCTTTTATTGTAATTGACAACAGCATAAGTTCTGGCCGCCAGGGCCTGCGCCTTCAGCGCTTCAATCGGCCAGTTATTGCTCATTTCTCTAGGTACAACACCATATAAATATTCTTCCAAAGGCAAGTCGTTAATACCAGTTAAATAGCCGGAACCGAGCTTAAACTCCATGTTCCCGCGGTATCTTTTATTTATGGCTGTTTCACTACTGCCGTTAGGCGTATAACTCTGCAAAACAACCAGGTTGCTGCCGGAATGGGATTTTTCCTGTATGACTATCGGCCCGGGCGTAATGATTAACGGCTGTCCGTCCCGGATAACCTGAATTCCGGTAGTCAGGTAAGCTACCTGCCACGAAGAGCCTTCTTCCATATCACCCAAGACATTCAATGGAGGCAAAGCGCCTGCATCTATGACCTGGTAATTTCCCTG
This sequence comes from Thermincola ferriacetica, assembly GCF_001263415.1. Classification (NCBI taxonomy): domain Bacteria; kingdom Bacillati; phylum Bacillota; class Clostridia; order Eubacteriales; family Thermincolaceae; genus Thermincola; species Thermincola carboxydiphila. The sequence goes on along the minus strand of NZ_LGTE01000001.1, from coordinate 147,075 downwards.
CACCGTAAATTTAACGATCCCGGCGTTTTTATAAGCAGCTTTGCCTGTACTGGCAATAACACCTATCCTGATTGTTTTCGGTATCGCAGCTTCCGCAGAACCGGTATTTCCTGATAGGAATGAAGCACATAACATCAGGGCCAGAGCAATTGTTCCTTTTTTGATGGCATACTTTAGAGCCTTGGACATCGGCAGCATTTCAGTCCTCCTCTTGGAAAATTGTTGCCAATAGGAGTTCGACAAAAAGCAACGCCCTTCCTCCCTGTTTTAGCAAAATCCTAGAAAAAACATAAATAACGAAGAGCTGCCCTATTTAAGCAGCTCCTTAGGCCTAATTCATGCTGTTATCACGGTTTCTTGTATTGTTGTCGATAATGATGGTCGTGTTGGTCTCCCGTTGAGAATCATTATTCGTCGAATTACCGGTATCAGCGGGTTTCTGGGTTCCCGGCCCGCCGGCAGCAGGCTTTTCATTTTGTTCCGCCGGTTTGGCGCCACTGTTCCCCTGTTCGTTACCCGGTTTTTCAGTGTCATTTTCCCGGGCAGGATTATCTTTCGTAAGTGTCTGGTCTTCATTATTTCCGGAGGTATTTTTACCGTCTTCTGCTGCAGCAGGTTTATCTTTACCCTGCTCCTCCTTGCTGCTCCTGTTTCTGTCGATCCGGCCGGCAATCATCAAGTATTTCTTTTCTTTTTCCGGCAATTGCTCTATTTTCTCTTCATGGGCTTTTTGCAATATTTCTTCCGGTTTGCCACCAGCCTTTTTGATAGCGTCGGTTATACTGTTGTCTTTTATTTCATCTTCGCTGATCAATATACCGGAATTAACAGCTTCTATCAGTACCGCATATTTTCCAGTAGAGATTTCTTTCTTTTTGGCTTTTTCACGAAATTCCGGCGTTACCTTCACAGTCTGTACAACTGCTGCCATTCGCTTCTCTGACAGCACGTCCTGGGTGGCTGCCACCAGTTTTTGTTCAAGTTCCTGGCTGTTAAAACCCTTATCGGCACTGGCCACCGAAATGACCACGTTATTCTCCTTTGCCTGCTTGATATAACCCATATTGGTGGCCTCATCGGTCAATGCAATGAGAGCTTCTTCAGGTTTCATACCTATAATGTCAACCCGTTTCAGCAGTTTCCGCCCGTCATTGTTAAGACCAATGGCGCTGATTATACGTTCTCTGTTGCTTATGGTAAGCTCCAGGCTGGGATTTATATCAACGGTTATCCAGGCAACAGCTTTTTCTGGTGGTTGATTTACCATAGCAGCGAAAGGAGACATCAGGGCCAAGACCAGAATGGCGGCGGCAGCTGCAATCCAGGAAAATTTTGTTACAAAGGGTCTATACGTATTGGTTTTTAAGAATATTTCTTCGCCTATTTCCGGCAGCCTTCCCCGACACCTTATACGCTTAAATTCACCCGTCGAAGTCAATACAATCACATGTGTACCTTCCTGTTCCAAAACAACTCCCGTCATTCTGTTCATCATGTCCCCTCCTTTCTACACAGCCTTTTCCACATACTGTTTCAAATGCGCAAAATCATTGATTAAAATCAATGCCACGGCAATTATGTATTTACGCTGTCTTTCCAGTGTCTTTCTGCTTATATCGACCCTTTGTTCAATAGTTTTCAAAGGCAGCTCTTTTTTTCTAAGCAGGTATTCCTTTATTTCTTCATCCCTGGAAATCAGGTGCGCCACCTCTATAGCCCGCACCCGGGCATCTTCGTGTTTCGGTGAAATCTTTACCAGTTCCGCAAAGGTTAACCCAAATTCCTGCAGTTTCTGGTTATAAATAAATATTTCTTCTTTTCTTTCTGCAGCCAAAGATGCCTGTTGATAAACTTCCTGGGATCGTTTTGCCTCTATGTGGTAAAGAGTACCCTCCGATTCGTCTTCATCCTCAGTTTCAAAACTCGATAAAGGAACCGCGTTTTTGTTTTGCTGTTCCTTTCGGAAATAATCTACCAGCCTTCGTTTGATGACCGTCTCGGCAAAACTGAGAAAAGACATGTTTTTATTATCATCATAACAGTCAATAGCTTCATTGAAAGCCATTAGACCTATACTTACTTCGTCATCCTCTCCCATATGCACAAATCTGCCGCATACTTTCGAGGTTATCTTCAATACAAATGGGGAGTACCTTTTGATTAACCGTTCCCGAGCAAAGTGGTTACCGTTTTTGGCTTCCCGGACCAGTGTTTTATAATCGGAACTTTCCCCCTTGTCAGAAGAATTTCGGAAGAGAAACCCCATGGTGGTTTACACCTCCCCGATATTATAGTCTTCGGCAATGTAATTTCTTTTTTAAGGGTTTGAAAAAATAAATTTTATTTTCTTGCTAACAAGTTTAGAATCAATGTTAACAGGATACTTAGTACTATACTGGTAACGATGGGAAAATAGAAGGAAAAGTTCCCTTTTTGATAAAAAATATCCCCGGGTAGTCTGCCAAAAGGAATAAACCTGCTGCCAAAGGTAATCAAAGCGCCAAAAAGAAGCAAAAATGCGCCAATCAGCATCATTAGGCGGCCCATATTTCCAAATTCCATAAAAAAACCTCCTATCGGCAATAGCGTTCCTTTTCACTGAAAATACATCCACAATATTGCTGCCGGTACATCTGCATTTCTTTGGACGCGGCCGTGGCTTCCTTAAACCCGGGCCGAAAGTCCTGATAATAAAAAGGTATACCGGTTTTCTCCGCAACCTCTTCACCAATCTCCTTGATCATTTCGTGTTTTTGAAAAGGACTTACCAGCAAAGTAGTGGTAAAAGCATCAAACTTGCCTTTTTTCGCTATTTTAGCCGCCCGCAAAAGCCGCATGTAATAACATATACGGCAGCGGTTTTTTTCCCGGTATACAACTTGTTGTAAAAAGTCTTCTAATTCATAATTTTCATCAACTATTAACGGCAAATCTATTTTTTCTGCATACTCTTTAAGGGTATCCAACCGTTTTTTCCACTCCGTATAAGGGTGGATATTCGGATTATAAAAATACCCCCTAACCCGGTGCTGTTCCTCCCGTAATTTTTTAACCGGATATATGGAACAGGGCCCGCAGCATATATGTAACAGTATATTCATGCAACACCACCAAAGCTTATTTTTTCCTTAAAATTATATACCAATACAATCTAAAACTACTAACTCCATAATTCTGTCTGCTTGGCCACTTCCTCTGCACAGGTCCTGCCTAAATGCTTATAGGCTAATGGCGTGGCCTGTCGCCCCCTGGGGGTCCGGTTGAGGAATCCCAACTGCAATAAAAAGGGTTCCACCACATCTTCTATAGTATCGGCTTCTTCACCGATAGAAGCCGCTAAAGTATCAAGGCCGACAGGACCGCCCCCAAATTTATCAATAATAGTCGTCAGCAACCTACGGTCAATGCTGTCGAGCCCCAAAAAATCAACGTCCAGCGAATTTAGCGCCATGTCGGCAACTTCCTTGGAAACATGCCCGTTGGCTTTTACCTGGGCAAAATCCCGCACCCGTTTCAGCAAACGGTTGGCCACCCTGGGGGTACCCCTGGAACGGCGGGCTATTTCGTAAGCGCCTTCGTCATCAATGGTTACCTGCAATATGGCAGCCGCACGCCGCACTATTTCCATCAATTCCTCAGCAGTATAAAATTCCAGCCTTAAAATAACCCCGAACCTATCTCTTAAAGGTGACGTCAGCATACCGGCCCTGGTGGTAGCCCCGATGAGGGTAAACTTGGGCAGGTCAATGCGTAAGGACCGGGCGCTGGGGCCCTTACCAATAATAATATCCAGGGCATAGTCTTCCATAGCCGGGTAAAGAACTTCCTCCACACTTCGGTTTAAACGGTGAATCTCATCTATAAATAAAATATCACCCTGGCTTAAATTGGTCAAAATGGCAGCCAGGTCGCCGGGCCTTTCAATGGCCGGTCCCGATGTAATCCTTATATTGACACCCATTTCGTTGGCAATAATATGCGCAAGAGTTGTTTTTCCCAGCCCGGGAGGCCCGAAAAGCAACACATGGTCCAACGATTCCGACCTTTGTTTGGCAGCCTCCACAAAGACCCGGAGATTTTCCTTGACCTTTTGCTGGCCAATGTATTCCGAAATTCTGCGGGGCCTTAGACTGTAATCCCCTTCCATATCTTCCTCTCTCGGTTTGGTGGAAACGATTCTTTCTTCCATGCTTTTCCCCCTTATTTAGAACCTGGCCAATTCCAGCAAGGCTTTCTTTATGGACTCTTCCACTCCCAGCTCAGGATGAGTGTTAACTACTTTGTTGACAGCCTTTCTGGCCTCATTGGGGGCATAGCCCAAAGCTATCAGGGCCTGAACTGCCTCCTCGGTGTTGGGAGCAAAATTAGCAGAAACAGGCGGGGCCTGACCTCTTCCCGGCAATTTACCTAATTTATCTTTTAATTCCAATATCATCCGCTGGGCTGTTTTCTTACCTATCCCCGGGACCTGCGTAAGTACTCCTACCTGTTCATTTACAATAGCCTGCTTAAAAGAAGAGGCGGGTACAGCAGAAAGAACGGAAACAGCTACCTTTGGTCCTATTCCGGAAACCTGGAGGAGAACTTCAAAAAGCTCCAATTCTTCTCTATCCGGAAAACCGTATAGCTGCATAACATCTTCCCGGACATATAAATGGGTAAATACTGTTACCGGCTGGCCGCAGGCAGGGAGTTTACCGATAAACGACGCCGGAACATAAACCTTGTATCCAACCCCGTGCACATCAATGATTATGTAGTCTTCGCCAATATAATTCAGTTCTCCTCTTAAAAAAGATATCATCATATTTTCCCCTTCATCTTATTTTCCCCTTATCAGGAAAATATCTTCCATCTTATAAAAATGGCTGTGACAAATTGCTACAGCCAAAGCGTCGGCAGTATCATCAGGTTTCGGTATTTCCGGCAAACAAAGAATTGTTTTGACCATGTACTGCACCTGGTTTTTATCAGCCCGCCCGTAGCCAACCACTGCCTGTTTCACCTGCAGCGGCGTGTATTCTGCAATTTCCAGGCCGGCGTTGGCGGCAGCCAATAAAGCCACACCTCTTGCCTGCCCCACGGAAAGGGCCGTACGTGTGTTTTTGTTGAAAAAAAGTTCTTCTATGGCAAAATGAGTTGGCTTGAACTCCCTTATTAACCTGGATATTTCCGAATTAATTTTCTGTAGTCTTTGATGTAAAGGCAACCCTGCATCTGTACGGATACAACCGTAAGAAACGGCATCCAGTTTGTTACCCTGAACCCTGACCAGTCCATAGCCCGTAATAGCTGTTCCAGGGTCCACGCCTAATATCAACACATGCATAACCTCCCTAAAAACCTATTTCGACACCTTCCTAACATTATCCTCCCCCCAACAGAAAAGGAAACCGAGTATAATATTGGTAGCCTAGATAATTAGTGGTTTATATTACCGCAAAGAAAAAAGAGGGTATATTACAGCTCATTTACCCTCTGAGGCTATCGACCTAAAATATTCGGGGAAAGTAAACGTTTCCGGAGCGGGGCTCCGGTTCAATCCGCCGTTTTTTATGGAGGGGTGGGTGGGGTAGCGGTGAGCCCACCTACCCCTCCAATAGACTGGCTTAGAAATATTGGAGCGGAACTATTTGTTAACTAAACCATGGAAACAGCACGTCTCGGGCAGTACTGGACACATTTACCGCAACCCTGGCAATAAGCATTCACAAAATACGGGTCGTTATCATCCTCCCGTTCGACGGCATTGGCCGGGCACACCCTTTTTACCGGGCACCACGGCGATCTATCGCATTTCTCCGCATCAATTACAGCTCTTCTGTTGTCCATCAGAATCTCCCTCCCCAATCTTTATACCCCGTTGGGGTATCTATTCATATTTTAAACTCTGCCCGATATACTGTCAATAACAAAGTTCATATTAACAGAATCAAAACCCCGTCGCTTCGCTCGGGGGTTTAAAGGAAGGTTTGCAACGCAAACCCTATTTATTATTCTTCTTTATATTCATCAAAGTTCTCCAGCACGGCGCTCAATTTATTCTCATCTTCAAATTCCAACTGGCTTTTTAACCTGGCCTGGGTATCGGGGTCCTGTTGGTTATAATTCATTGCCATGTTCAAGTCTTCCTGGATTTCAGGAGGCAGCAGGTAAACGGCTACGTTTTCCCGTTGCAAAACCTTATCGTTGTAACCAAGGGGGCCCTCATAAATGGCCAGGAAACCTTCATCTATCCCTAAATGCCTGAATTCTCTATGATAAGGACAGACCTTGTTTTCGTGCCGGGTAATAATAAGTTCGTTTGGCACAGAATCATCTATTTCCCAACCCTCTTCGGGGGGAAACTCCTTCGCCAGGGCCTCAAAATCCATGCCTATATATTTGCTGGTTGTGGGTATGGTAGTATAAACTTTATCATTGCACGCAAAAACCAGCGCTTTGGCTATCCTGGTATCGGCCTTGATACGCGGTTTCCTTTCCACCGGTTTTTTGGCTGCAGACTCCGAAGTATATATGCCCGGCAGCCATCCGTCAAAAAAGGCATAACAGGCTGTAAAACTTAAAACAAACAGAATCCCCAGCGCAACAGCCAGTTTCTTTTGCCAACTCCCTTGCCTCATCTTACCCCTCCTTTCAATACTCTTGTTGACTAATAAGTATTGCCAGAAAGGAGGGAAATTATTCATGAGGAAGTAATCAAACTACCCGATCATTTCCATTTGCTCGTCAGAAATCTCGAAGTTGGCATAGACTGCCTGTACATCATCATGGTCTTCCAATAAATCCATCAATTTCATCATCTTTACGGCTTCGTCGCCTTGTACGGCCACCGTACTCTTTGGCAGCATGGTTAACTCGGCTACCTCAGGTTTCAACCCCTGGGCTGTCAGGACTTCTTTAACCTTGTGCAGGTCTTCCGGAGCAGTGATAATCTCTATCATATCGTCCTCTTCTTTCATATCTTCCGCTCCGGCATCCAACACGAGCAGCATTAAATCGTCTCCGTCCATAGTCACTTCTTCTTTATTCAGGGTAATTAAACCCTTGTTTTCAAACATCCAGGCCACACAACCCGATTCACCCAAGTTACCCCCGTGTTTAGAGAAAAGGTGGCGAATTTCTCCTGCTGTCCTGTTCCGGTTATCGGTAGTGACATTAAGCAGAACGGCCACACCGCCGGGACCATAGCCTTCATAGACAATTTCCTCGTAATTTACACCGGCCAATTCCCCGGTAGCCTTGGCAATGGTCCGGTTAATATTGTCCATGGGCATGTTAGCTTCCCGGCACTTCTGAATTACCGCTTTCAACCTGGGATTGGCTTCGGGGTCACCCCCGCCCTGCTTTACAGCAACAATTAATTCTTTACCCAGCTTGGTAAAAATTTTGCCTTTCTGAGCATCCTGCTTGGCTTTTCTATGTTTAATGTTAGCCCATTTAGAATGACCGGCCATATCCAATCCTCCTCTTTCTGAATTAGCCGAAATTATTTTAGCATAAAAAACCCTGTCTTTCAAAGGAAAAAGATATATTATGTCATTCCGCCTCCCGCCAAAAGCCTTTGTATCATATAATTAATATTGGATGAAAAGTTTGTGATTTTAGGAAACCACAGAGGAATAAACCGACTCTTGTTGAATAAATCATATCTTGTAGACACCAGTGGCTCACCGGCGGATTAAATTAAGGAGGTCATCCGATGAAAAAAAACAGAGTAGCAGTAATTTTCGGCGGTAAATCGGGCGAGCATGAAGTATCCCTTGCCTCGGCCAATTCTGTTTTGCAGGCTTTAAACAAGGAAAAGTATGAGATAATTCCCATAAAAATATCCCGGGAAGGAAAATGGTACATTCTATCCTCACTTAATACATTTGACAGCAACATCAAATGCGAAGCAGCCATCCTGGCCGACCCCACGGGGGATAACCTGGTTAACTTACAGGAAAAAGAGCCGGGCCAAATTTTCTTTACCCGCGAATCTGTGGATGTGGTTTTACCGGTTTTACACGGTACCTTCGGCGAAGACGGCACACTGCAAGGACTCTTGGAATTAGCCAATATCCCCTATGTGGGCTGTGGAGTTGCCGCATCCTCGGTAGGCATGGACAAAGCCATGATGAAAGCCATGTTTGCCCAACATAACCTTCCCCAGGGAAAATACCTGACATTTCTCCGCAAGGAATGGGAAAAAGACCAAGACCCTATATGCAACAAAATAGAAACCGCTCTCGGTTATCCCGTATTTGTAAAACCGGCAAATTTGGGTTCCAGTGTAGGTATTTCCAAAGCAGCCAACAGGGATGAGCTTGTAAAAGCCATGCACCTGGCGTGTCTTTACGACCGCAAGGTTGTAGTGGAAGAAAATATCAATGGCCGGGAAATTGAAGTAGCCGTTCTCGGCAACGACGAACCGGAAGCCTCCATTGCCGGAGAAATTGTCCCCTGTAATGACTTTTATGACTACGAGGCCAAATATATCAGCGGGACTTCGGAATTGAAAATTCCGGCCCCTTTGGATGATAAAACTATGAACGAAGTAAGAAAATTGGCCGTCAAGGCCTTTAAGGCGATCGATGGAGCCGGGCTTTCCCGCGTTGACTTCTTTATAAAAAAGGATACCGGGGAAATTTTAATCAACGAGATTAACACCCTGCCCGGTTTTACAGAAATCAGCATGTACCCCAAATTATGGGCTGCCACCGGTCTACCCTATGATAAGCTGTTAGACCGGCTAATTGAACTGGCCATCGAACGTCATCAGGATAAAAACAGAAACAAAACCGTATACTCCGAATAACACGCTCACAAAAAGGGGCTGTCGAGACAGCCCCTTTGTTAGGCCCTGGGCACTATTTCTATATCTCCCCAGGCCGATAACCGGTCGTCTTTTATCACCAGAACCCCGGTTACTCCTTTAATTCGTTTGGCGGCTTCAACGCCTTTTACCACATCGTCTTTCGTTTGGATCAGGTTGCCGACAGCAGTGGCCGCAGCGTCTGCCAAAGCCGCCGAAGGGGCAGCAATTACCACGGCATCAGCTTTACCAAAACTCAGGGATGGGCCAACGGTTCCCGAAGAAGTACACAAGCCCAGGGGACTTTCCCCAGGGTAAACTTTCAAGGCCAACTTATCGGAAAAAGGCGACTGACCTGCAAATATTCCGACGATTCTGGGCTTTTTAATACATAAAAACAAGTCGCCACCGTTTTCAACTATTACTTCTTTTACCTTCTTCAGTAAGGCTCTGCCCACCCGCTCGGCCATGGCTCCTGCCACGGCTGCCATTGGGCCCACTCCGCAGGAGTTGCCCGCCTTTACCATTTCCAAGGCTATGGGCGGCGCATCTTCATAAGCTAAATGCGGTTCGAGAGTTGTTTTGAAAATGGGGTCGCGCATAATGTAATCTTCTAATTGGGTGCGGTAAAACCTGGTTATTTGTTCGGCTTTTTTAGGCAACTCGGGAACATAACTTTCCTTATCCACCAAAATCATCATGTCGCTATCCTTAATGACGACCCGGAATGGGACCAGGTCCTTGGCGGAAAACGTTTCACGGTAAGTACGGTCTACATACATAATTTACCTTCCTGTTACCTGCCGTTAAAATTAAGTTCGATAGCTTTCACCGGGCACGCCTTGAGACACAAACCGCATACTATGCACTTTTCTTCATCAAAAGCCACTTCCATGGAGGGCCTGATTATATAAAGGGCGCCCACAGGGCATAAACTGGTGCAGTGACCACAATGAGTACATCTGTCAACATCGCGGACAATATCTTCCGCCAATTTTTCTACGGTAACACCCTGCTTTTTCAAAAAATCAATTCCCTGGTCGTAGCTGGATGTTTCACCCGATAGTTCCATAACCATAAACCCTTCCTTACGGGGGTTAACATTTGCTTTCAGCACATTAACCATCAAACCGAAATCCTTGACCAGATGGTACAATAAAGGTTTATCTACAATCTGAGAAGGAAACCTCAGGACTATCCTCTTTGTCAATTTTCCGCACTCCTTTCTAATTCACATTCGAACGCCGCGCCTACGCCTACACTTCTTTCAAAGGTTTGGACTGGATGCCGGAATCTGCTCCCGGCAGGCTTTGCACGGGCTCCGTCAAAGTAAATTTACCCTGTTTGATCCAGTCTTTTAAAATATTAGCTATTTCCCGGGCTTTCGGATAACTGGAAAGGGGCGCTGTGGGGACTTCTTTCCCGTTGATTTCTATCTTGCCTGACTTCAACTGAGCGTAACTTACCCGGCCGAGAATTTCTCCCGTTCCCTGTGGGTAGGCTTCGCTATAGTCCACTATCGGACAGAAAATGTCCTCATCCTTCACCGCCGTAAAACGCAGCATATCCTCATCAAGTATGGGGATAGGAATACCCAATCCCACCGTAAGAGTAGAGCCATAACCGAGGAAACTCGTACCTCTTAGCCAGCGGGCATCCATTTGCTTCAGGTCGCCAATGACAGCGATGGTCCCCGCTCCACCCAAAGGCACGCCATTTTCGCCACGGGGCACACAGGGATTATGCTGAGTACCGTGCCAGGCCACATAGCCAATACCGCCCCCAAGGAAAATTCTTGTTCCAATACCGATGGTCCGGTAGTATGGGTCATTTAACAAAGGGCTAAGCTGACCGGCGCTGCAGTAATGGGCATTACCCAGGTTAGGCTTTAAAACTCCCATATATGTATAAATGGTCCTATCAGAAAGGTTTACGGCACAATTGTAGTTCTGGTAAGCATTGCGCGGATTAAAAAGAGTCGCTTCATTTATATCGTCAAGGGTTATATAAGTCTCAATCTTTTTTCTGGGATAACAATCAGTACCGTAGCCGATAGCTTCAAATTTAATTTTCTTACCCAGAAGCAGGTCCTCAATAACATGTCCGCCGCCATACCGAAATTCGCCCGGGTGATTGCTGTTCAGGGGATCATATTCTGGAAGTTCGTTTACCCCCAGGTATGCATCGACTGCAGCAATACCTGTATAGGCAGGAACTCCATTCATCCAAACTTTCTGCATCTTAATCCTGGGTTTCGGGTGACCAAAATTAAAAAAGGCTCCGGAAGAACACATGGGCCCAAAGGTCCCTGTAGTAACTACATCCACTTCCTCAGCTACTTTCTGCACGCCCTGCTCTTCAACCATAGAAATAACTTCCTCTGCTGTAACAACTACCACCTTACCGGCTTTTATTTTTTCATTAATCTCGTCATAGGTCCGCTTAATACCCATTTCCTTCCCTCCTAATTTAGCGAAAAATAACAAAAGTTTCTATCAAAACCTCAAGGAAACTTTCCCTCAAAGCAAAATTCCCTAAACATAAAAAACCTCTTTTCTGGTCAAAAAGAGGTTATAACTTCAGTTATACATCCTCTTATCTGCCAGAAGCCGAACTTCTGCAGGAATTGGCACATTCCGTCTCTTCAGACGTTGTTGCCGGGTTTCATTGGGCCAGTCCCTCCACCTCTCTTGATAAGAGACTAAAATATTTAGCTGTTTTAAATTTATGTTAGCAACTATTATATTAAATGTCAATCATTTTTTGTAATTCAAGAGGATATGGGCTAATATTAATCTAAGTAATAAAGAATGATTTTATTACCGCACAGCGTATCCGGAGGGTAAGATGGCACATTTTACAGTTCAACACATCCTGATTATGCGGTTGGTTACACAATTTAACTTCCCATCCTTTAAATCTATTCATACTTTGCTGTACCTGGCCTCTGCCAATAATCTGGAAAAACACGATATTGGGTTTTACGATTTTATCCGCACTGCTTCGGGAGTTTACAGTTTTTCTCTGCAATCAATCATAGAAGAACTTATACAAGGAGAATTGATGGACAGAAAAACCATCAAGCTGACGGAAAAAGGCCACCACGCTTACTACGCATTAGCCCGCGCCCTCACCCCGTTTGAAGACTACTGGGCAAGGTGTGTCAGCCAGATTAACTTAAACCCCGATTTCGACCAGTTACAGAAGTCGCTGAAAAGACACGTCTTGTATCGTAAAGCGAAAATTAACGGCAAACTATTCCCGGTTGACTAAATTCAATATAACCAGGAGGCACAAATGACTGAAATTTTATCAGATTTTTTTAAATTAGTCATTCTGGCCATTGTCAAAATGCATTATTGGGGCATTGGTATAGGTATGGCCCTGGAAAGCGCCTGTATACCTATTCCCAGCGAAATTATATTACCTTTCGGCGGTTACCTGGTTTCCACCGGAAAACTATCCTTTTGGGGGACCGTATTAGCAGGAACTATGGGCGGAACAGCGGGTTCTGCCCTGGCCTATCTGGTGGGCCGGGTTGGCGGACGTCCTTTTATCACCAGGTTTGGCAAGTATTTTTTTATTTCCCCGCAAGACCTAAAAAAAGCAGAAACATGGTTTGCCAAATACGGCGAAGCCACAGCCTTTTTTACCCGGCTACTCCCCATTATTCGCACTTTTATCTCATTACCCTGCGGTATAGGCAAAATGAATTTTACCAAATTTCTCCTTTATACATTTCTTGGCTCTTTACCATGGTCCGTGGCCCTGGTCTATGCGGGGTACAAAATGGGAGAGCACTGGGAGCGCATTCGCCTTTGGTTCCATGAAGCAGATATTTTCATTATTATCGCCATTGCAATAACTCTCATCGGCTACTACCTGAAAAAGAAAAGGTGCTGGCGCTAATGGCGATTACTGCGTGAAAGTTTATCCTCAATTCTTAAGCCGGTGAACAAATGAATAATAGATATTTCTCTGTGGCAATATAAGAACAAATATTGTAATAAAAAATGTAAAAGGAGACGAGGTACTATGGATTATAAACGCGCAGAAGAAATAGTCAATTCACCGGAAATGATTGACGTAAGGTATAACGGCGCCCCAGTATGGATTGAAGGCTTAAATCCCGAACAACAAACAGCAGTGATTTCTTCCGATGTTTTTGCGGAACCTGTAAAAACCGTCCCTGTGCGGCAGTTAACAGAGAAACACTAGGACGGTTGTGTTTTATTTTTCGCCATTCTTTATAATATCTGGTATCTCTTCAAGGCTTTGGACAGATACGAAGTCCCCGACTGGCGGTTCTTCTTCAAAATCCCATGTATGTCGGTGGTAAACATGAATACAGTTAAACCCCACCTTTAAGCCTGGGTTAATATCACCTTTCATACTGTTCCCCACTACCCAGGACTGCGCAGGTTCAAGTCTGTTTTCCGCCGCAATTCTCTTATACTCGACGGGAGTTTTATCCGGAACCACATAAACTTTTTCAAAATATTGCGCCAACCCTGTTGCCTTTAGGCGTTTAACCTGCGTTTCCGGTTCGCCTTTGGTAGCCAAAAACAGCCGATAATCACGTGCCAGTTCCTTTACCACTTTCTCTGCTCCATCAATGAGAACCACAGGGGCATCAAATACCTTCCAACCAAGCTGTTCCAGCCAAGCAGCCGTTGTTCGGCAGGCCTTCAAATTATGAAGAGAACAGTAATACTCGTATGTTTCAACCAATGCTTTAGGAAAACATTCTTTTAAAAACCCACCGCAGTTGAGAACATTCCGAATATCAAACTTGTTTAAAGTATCCAACGCCTCTGGGATAGGAAAACCCAGTTCTTTCATTTTTGCCGCAAATTTTTCCTTGGCCTGGTCAAAATAAATGGTTGTCTCAACCAGTGTATCATCAAAATCAAATATAATCCCCTGCAAAGAAAAGTACCTCCCCTCCAATGCCTTGTTTTATGCCCTGGCCTTAAACAGGGCTATTAATTTCCGGCCGTCAGATTCCTCGGGAATCAGGTTAAGCAGAAACAGATAAGCGTTAACAAAGGCGCCGGTCAACCATCCAGCTCTTCCCCAGCTTACAGAGCTATGATAGGCAGCGAATAAAGCTATAATTAAAATGATGAGGTGTACCATTAAACCTGAACCGTGCATAAATCCTTTCTTCAGCATAAGCTTTTTAGTATGTCTGCTGATAAATACATCAACATATCCTCGGCGCTTGAAGGGAATTGTCCAAAGCTGATAACCAACTATTTTAAAACCCGCCAACCTGGCGGCCACATAGTGAGACAGCTCATGTAAAAAGGTTGACCCTATTAAAAATAAAACAAAGGCTGCCCCAATAATTATAAGATTATAAACAAAATGATGCACGTTGGCCACACTCCGGAACATAAAATATTACAAAAAGAAGGGAAGATTAAGATGTCCATGTTAAGTTTTCGCAAATTTCCATTTAAACATTCTGTGCCCTGCCCGAGCGGCATTTACTGGGAGGTTAGCCCCGGAGATACATTATACTTGATCGCCAAAAAATTGAATATTCCATTAAAAAAACTTCTTGCGGCAAATCCTGATGTGGACCCCCGCAATCTCCAAATAGGCAGTAAGATCTGCATACCCAAAGTGGATTAGCGATTACAGGCCGAGATATATTGCCTGCAGCCTGTGGAAAATAGTTCAGCAAAGGTGTTGGCGAACTGTTCATAAATTTTGTACCAAAAACCTTTGTAAGCGGAATGGCCCAAATCACCGGCAGAGGCCATGGAAGGCCGAGCGACTGTGAGCCATGGATGGCCATTCAATCGAGACGGTGATTTGGGCTATAAAGCGAACAATGTTTCGCTGTTCATAATGTGGAACAAAGAAAATCAACTACAGCGCCGGCAGCTGCCTTTCCCTGTTCAATACTCCCCGGTATATCTTTGGGAGACTCGCACGTTCCGGCAACAAAAACCGCTTCTTTATTTGTAGCAACAGGATTTAACGGGTTCACGGCAAAGAAACCATGTTCATCAGTTTCCAGACCAAAAATTTCGGCCAGTTTTGCCGTATCTTCACCCGGCAAGATAGCCGACGAAAGGATTATGATATCAAATTTTTCTTCAATAGCTTCACCCGTTATTGAATCAGCATACCTTACAGTTAACCTGTCATAGGGGAAACTGAAAATCTTGGCCGGAATTCCCCTGATAAAATGGATTTTGTCATCTGACCTGCAAGATTTAATGAAATCATCAAACCCTTTACCAAAGGTCTGCAAATCCATAAAGAAAATCGATATTTCCGCTTGGGGTAGTTCCGCCCGTAAGAGTTTGGCCAGCTTGGCGGCATACATGCAACACACCCTGGAACAATAGTTATTGCCCAATGCCAAATCCCTGCTGCCGACACACTGGATAAACCCTATCTTTCTGACTTCACCAAAGGCTCGTACCACTGAGCCTTTTGTCCTTAAAGTTTGCTCTAATTCCAGTGCAGTAACTACATTAGGGTGTTTGCCATAGTGAAACTCTCCTTTTAATGCTGCATTAAAAGGTTTAAATCCGGTAGCCAGTATTATGGCAGCCACGTCAAGTTTTATTTCCCCCTGTTCTGTTCCTATTTGCACCGTATAGGCTCCTGCCCTGCCGGTCATTCCTATAACATGGCTATTGCAAAAAACGGTAATCAGTGGGTGTCTTTCAACATGTCCTTTTAACTGCAGCACCAAGCAGGTCCCGCACTTATTACATTTTTCTGTGGCTTTACAACAGTAAGTATAGGCCCAGCCGCCCATATCCCTATTTTTTTCTACCAGAAATACCAAAAGTCCCTGGTCGGCAGCTTCTAATGCAGCAGCCATCCCAGCGGTACCGCCGCCAATAACAAGAACTCGTTTGTTATGCAAAGTATTTCTCCTCCGCCAAACATAGGGTTAATTTATTTGAGGTCTTGGATAGAGGTTGGCCCTCTTAACAATCTCAGGAATAATTTCTTCCCAGGCAACAGCCATTATGTGCACTCCGGCAATACCTTCCATGGTCTTCAGGTAATTTATTTGCTCCACGCATATCTTGATGCCTTCTTCCTGTGGGTCCTTCGCAGCCTTAAGCCGTTCAATGAGTCTGTCGTCAACAATCATTCCGGCCACCTTATTTTTGATAAAATCAGCGGCCTTCCAGGACCTTAGAGGGGTTACCCCAGCCAGAATTTTAACCTTTTTATGCAGCCCTGCAGCCCTGACTATTTCCATCCATCTTTCAAACCTTTCCATATCAAAAATACTCTGGGTTTGTACAAAATCTGCTCCTGCTTCAATCTTTTTGGCCAAGCGCAATACACGGTACTCAAAAGGATCGCCAAAAGGGTTAGCTGCACAGCCCAGGAAAAGTTCCGGCCGTGGGCCCTTAATTTCTTCACCGTTAGCAAAATAGCCTTTTCTCATGCCGTCCAGCATTTTTAACATCTGAATCGAATCTATATCATAGACGTTTTTAGCAGTAGGATGGTTACCCAAGGTCTGGTGGTCTCCGGACAGGCAGAGAACATTCTTAATCCCAAAAGCCGCCGCTCCCAGAACATCACTCTGGATAGCTATGCGGTTCCTGTCCCTGGCTACAATATGAATGTTCGGCTCGATGCCCATTTGCTGTAAAACAATGCCTGAAGCGATACTGGATAGGCGTACCACGGCAGTTTGGTTATCAGCAAGGTTTATTGCATCACAATAATCTCTGAGCATTTCGCCGTGATGAGCAATGACTTTGCCTTCGGCATTTTGGGGAGGATTTATTTCACCGGTAACAGCAAAATGACCGGCATTTAATACCTTTTCCAGTCTACTTCCTGCCTTCAAGGTATAATTCCTCCCTTACCAGCTTTCTCGGGCCGCCATCACGACTAAAACGCCAGTTTTTCATGCCCATTATTTCCTTCAGGTTATCCAGTTTCCTCAAGCGGGTAAGGCGTTCTATAATCAGGGCCCAACCACATTCAATTTCGCCCTTCCCCACTTCGCACTTGCCATGCTGCGATCCACCGCAAGGCCCGTTAAACAAGCTTTTCGAACAACGAGAAACCGGGCAAATGCCGCCTGTTTGTCCCAACACGCAATCTCCGCATGCCTGACACCTTTCCTCCCACTTACCTAAAGCAATATTGGCACCTAAAAATTTAGTATTAAGAGCCGGATAAACATGTTTATTCCTGAAATACTCGGCACATAGCTGCACACCCACTCCGCAGGCCATAGACAGAATTGCCTCCGCTTCTTTCGCCTCATGCCGCAAACCAGCCAGGTACTCAAAGTCGCACTGCCGCTCTACAGTCTTTTCAAAAAACTCTACACGGCGTTTTTCTTTGTTACAGGCCAGATTTAACTGGGAACCAAGAATGCTAACTTCCTTTTCCCCGCCGGCTGAACATACTGTAACACAACCACGACATCCTAAAATCAATACTTTCCCGTGGCTGTTAACGACTTTCAGAATTTCTTCAATGGGTTTTCGTTCGGCAACAATCATTTTATCACCTTCCCGGGATTTGGCCCCATCTCCCTAAGCCTGTCATACATTCCCCGGACTATCTCTACAAACTCGTGGCCCATATTTCCAGCGATATAATAAATGCCAACCCGTTCTTCTTCAATACCGATTTCCTTAAGCATTTTTTTAACCTGCACAACGCGTTGACCCGCTCGGGAATTGCCTTTAAGGAATCTACAATTTTCCTGGTGACACGCCAGTAAAATAGCTCCGTCAGCCCCTTTTTCCAAGGCCTTCAAAAAATATATAACATCTATTTTTCCAGCGCACGGCAATTTTATCAAATCTACTCTGTCAGGATAGCATAACTGCATTTTACCTGCCTGCTCCGCCGCCAAAAGACCCGAATTCTCACAACAAAAAACAACAAGTTTTGGCTCAAAGCTGTTCTGGTTATTCATAGTTAGACCTCCAGGGCATCCAGTTGGGCCAAAATTTGCAAATCAGTATAACCGGGTAAATGAATGGCTTTAGCCGGACACTCCGCAGCACATATTCCGCAGCGCCGGCAAGCAAGAGGATTTACCTGTGCCGCAGATCTATACAAGTTATTGAACTGCCGATCGTATGCAATGGTAATGGCTTTATGGGGACAGCAGCGATAACAGGTTAGACATACCACGCATTTTGAAGCATCTACATAGGGTTGCATATATTCAACTTTAACCTCTTCCGTTCTCAATTTCTTATATATATCTGCAGCCACTGTTTTAGCCTGTATCATAATTTCCGGAAGGAGGCTGGGCTTCTGACAACTGCCTGCCAGGTATATGCCCTCCCTGCTTGTATACTCCGAAAAAAGATGAACATTATCAGGCCCCAGAAAATAGTCGGGCCCCAGTTCGATGTCCAGCATCCCGGCCAGTTCTTCCGTTCCGTCCGAGGGTACAATTTCTTCAGGCAGTATGGCAAGATCACATACAATCCTGTAATTTCCGGGAATCTTAGCGGCCAGCAAAGGATCCTCATAACTGATAGTCACTTCTCCGTTATCAACGGTTATATTAAGCTTTTCTGTAAATTTATAAAATCTGATTCCGGCATCCCTTGCTTCGGTATATAAAGCCTCCCAGTTATCGCCGGCAACCTTAATATTAGAGTAAAATACATATATTTCTGCATCGAATCTCGTCTTCAGATATAAGGCATTTTTCAGAGCCACAATAAAAGGTAAATTGAAATTTTCGCCCGTTTTACCAATAACGAAAGATATTTTCTTTTTCGTGAAATCTTTTCCCTGTAATAAATAATGCTCTAACTTCGCTAGCCCCAGTAAATTATCGGCAATTCCTAAACCATACTTAACGGAACAGAAAATGGTTTGTAACCCGGTGGCCACTACAATGGAACCAACCTTAACAGAAAATTCCTGTCCCTCGTTTTCCAGATAAACAGTGAAATTACCAATATTACCGTCAATATCAATCACTTTGGTAGATGTCATCAAATTTATGTCAGAATTAGCCTTTAATAAAGCTAATTTTTCTTTCAAAATTTCAGAAGGTTTTGAATCTATTCCATATACTGAATTAATCTTTGTTAGGTTACCGCCAGGAAACTCTTCTCGTTCTATAATAATCACTTTTAACCCCTTGGCCGCTACTTCCAGAGCTGTTTCTATTCCGGCTATCCCACCGCCGATAATCAGGACAGTCCGGTTAACCTTAACTACTTCACAAGATACTTCATCCATTTTAACTAACCGGGCAATACCCCTTTTTACTTGCCGCAACGCTTTTGCGGTCGCCTGAACGCTTTTCGGATGTACTAAACTGCATTCTTCCCTCAGATTAACCATAGTAAAAAAATGTAAATTAAGGCCAACTTTCTCCAAAATAGATGTAAAAAATTTCTCCTGCCGGGGACCTGAACAACCAACTACAACGATGCGGTTTAATCGGTATTTTTTAATTTCCGCAGCCATAAGTTCACCCTCAAGGCAGGCGCAAAGGTGCTGGCTTTCCCGTATGTACTGAACGAAGGAAGTCTTTTTAATTTCGGCAATTATCCGGCCAAAATTTACAGTATCGGTAATAACCTCCTTACAGCCACAGAGAAAAACACCCACTCTTGCTTTGTTCCCCATTTAAGCTCCCCTCCTAAAGAGAGAACTTAATTTTAGAGAGCTCCCTTAAGAGGGAGCTCTCTAAATTATCTTGTAACAGTTTTATCTATTTCTGTCTAAAAATCTTAAGGTAGGAATCGCAGTAAATAGACTGATTCAGAATGATGCTGGCAGTAGCTGCGGTATCTACCAGGTCATCATCATCAGCATCCATAATAGCGGAATCCAAACCGCAGACCATTGCCATAGCCAGGAAAGTACGGTTGATCAGCGGACGGTTAGGAGCCTTCTGGGAAATGTTGCTCAAGCCAACAGTGGTTTTGGGAGCCGGGTTGGAGAGAAGCTTAACCTGGCGGAGAGCCTCCAAAGCTTCCGGAGCGTGCTCCTGAGCAACGTTTACAGGCAATACAAGGGGATCTATGTACAGATCCTGGAAGGGTATCCCGTATGCATCAGCCATAGCAACTAATTCCATAGCAAGCGCTGTACGGTCTTCGGCGCTCTTGGGAACACCTTTCTCATTCATA
This sequence comes from Thermincola ferriacetica, assembly GCF_001263415.1. Classification (NCBI taxonomy): domain Bacteria; kingdom Bacillati; phylum Bacillota; class Clostridia; order Eubacteriales; family Thermincolaceae; genus Thermincola; species Thermincola carboxydiphila. The sequence goes on along the minus strand of NZ_LGTE01000001.1, from coordinate 127,155 downwards.
GCCAGTGCTACCAGAGCCGCATTATATTTGGCTGCCATGGGAAAAAATACTTCCATTTTAGCCTGTTCTGCCGTTGTGGAGTTAATCATGGCTTTACCCTTATGAACCTTGAGCCCTGCTTCCATAGCCAAGGGGTTAGTAGTATCGATAGCACAGGGAAGGTCAACGGCTTCCTGGGCAGTCTTTACTAACCATTCCATTACTTCAGCTTGTTCCTCTTTACTGGAAATAGGCCCGGTATTAATGTCCAACCAGGCAGCGCCCTTCTCAGCCTGCTTTACAGCCCACTGCTGAATAGGTTTCGGGTCTTTGTTGGCAATGGCCTCACGAATGTCTGTGAAAAGACCGTTAATTCTTTCACCGATAATTTCAAACATTAATTTTCATGCCTCCTTTTTCTTTATATTAATAAGCGTTGGACTTCCTCATTTCGTTTTCCCAAGCATAGAAGAGTTTCATTGCCTCGGGATGGCGCATAATCATAATGGAACTACCGGCAACAGCAAAAGTAGATGCTGTTATAGCTTCCCACAGAATAGCGCGGTCATGGATCGGACCCCACTCAGCAACATCGGGATCTTTTGCTTCCTTGCTCTTCCAAGCTTCCTGACCTACGAAGGAGCAAATTGGCATAGCCAGCATCTTGTCACCGGTAAGAGCTCCCATACGGGCACGTTCCATAATGGAGTAAGCATATTCAATACCGTATCCAAGAGCGCCAACCAACGGGTCAATCGCAATCCTGTCTAACGGCATAGCCATTTCATTCAGCAGGATATTTAACTGCTTGGCAAGGTTAATGTCCAACGGAGAGGAAGCTATAAGGCTATGTCCCGCACCAATGGCAGCGGCTGTAATGGTCTTATAGTTTTCAGGAGTTACGCAACCAATCAGGCAAGCCTTGCCAGATAATGCGTCTGCGACAACGGGAAGGATTTCGCCGTCTTTTTCTTCCACACCGCAGCCGATAACAATCAGAGGTACATCAATAGCATCGGCAACAGCCTTAGCTGTTTTAGCAACCTCTTCACCGGAAGCATTTTTCCAGTCAGGATGAGCACTCATCAATCTTAATGCTACTGCGCCGGCGCCTAATTCCACACATTTTTTGGCCCAAGCAACCGGGTCGTTAAGTACATCTGCAAAAGCGGATGTTAATAATTCAGGCCAATCTTGGGGTGCCATATCGAAAACTTCCAAAGCTACCAGAGACTTATTTGGTAATTCTCCTTCAAATTGCAGGTATGGAAGTGTAGTTTCACCTCCAACCTTAACTGCATTCGGACCAGTACCAATAGTAAGTTCTGCTACCTTACTGGTCCATCTTTCCTTAACTATATTTACAGCCATTTCTCCCGCTCCTTTCGCCATTTTTAATAATTTATACTCTCGGTTTCCGAACAAAATCTCTCCCGTTACATTTCTTGCGCCAAATTTTCTCTTTAAATATTCGGCGTCAAGACCATTTTAACCAGAAGCTATTTTACTACTTATTCCACCTTTGTTTGAAGAAGGAAGGCAGTCCGGCAGACTCACGAGGTCCAACAATTACTTCGCAACCGGTCAGTTCAGCAGTCTTACCACTTAATACCGCTACGCCACCAGGGATAATAATCTTGTTGTGATTAACTTTTTCCATAATGCCAAGTTTCTTAATGGTATCAGCGATGCTTTCCGGAGTAAACTTACCGGCAGCCCAAGCAGTAAGTACGGAGATACCGTCAGTATCAACGGGGATAATATAAGCTGGCATTCTTGCAGCTTCAGTATCACCGGCAACACAGAAGTAACTGAGTGAGAAGTTTGTTGTGATAAGTACAGGTGCATCAGGACCCGGATTGAGGATTTCGTAAATCTTGGACTCCACAGCAATCGGTTTCTGCGGGTCGGTGTATATGTTCAAACGTAATGTAATGAGAGGCAGTATGTGTTCTGGTTCAGCACTGTTAACCACTACAACAGCGGCATACTTTGCAATCAAAGTAGCTGCATTCATAGCTTCCATCATCGGGTCATCATTGGTTGCAAATGCAACAGTCGGATAACCGAAAGGACGGAACAGTTTCAGCGCAGACCTTCTGATTTGAACCTGGTCAGCAACCATTCTGGAAATCTCGGTTGCGCCGGAATCCAGCATAAGGTTTTTGTAGCCAAGAGCAACAACTTTTTCAACAACTTCGGCCAGGTTATTAAGGTCGGTTCCCTTAACTACCAGCGGAGCTTCATACTTCTTGGCCAGATTGGTCATAGCCTCATAGTTGTTGGCATCAGCAGCGTAAACCAGCGGCTTGTTAGCTCCTGCAACCTCAAGGGCTTTTTCCATGGCAGCAACATCGGAAGTTACCAGCATTAAAGGATATGCAGTATTATCCTGGGCTGTTTTTACGGCTTCCGCAAACTTGGCTGCGTCACCGGAATCATTGGTAATAGCAACCATACTAACTTCATGAATTTGACCAACACGGTCAAATACTAATTTATTGATCTTTTCCACTTTAGCTTTTACATCTTCGTTGTCGCTAACCCGAATGGTGATCGCGGTAGGATGTTCAAATCTCTTATCATGCCTGAACAGTACGGTTTCATTACCGAGCTCGATTGCCTTTTCACCAACGCCTATTTTAATTAAAGCAACAGGCGGAGCCGAAGCAGAATCCAATGCTTCCCTAGCAGCATCACTTACATAAGGACAAGCGTCCAAGCTTGCCTTACCGGCAGCCAATTGCATAGCAAATGCTAAACAAGTTGGCTGGCCACATTCCTTACAATTCTTCTTGGGTAGTTGTTTGAAAATTTCTAAACCTGTTAAACCCATTCCCCAATCTCCTTTCTTTTATAATTAATTTAATTAATTTATAACTTGATTGATGTGACCACAGTAAGTGGCCACATCAATCTAGAACTTTTTTTGCATCCTCATACCCATTTTTACATCTCATTTAGAGTAACGGAGGCATGGTAAGAGCCGGATGGCCTTTTTCCTCCAGGAACGGCAGAATTTCTTCACCGGTTACTCCGACAGTCTCATCGGCAATCTTATCTACGAAATCCTTGCCAAGGCCGTCCTCTTCAGCCCTCTCTTCGAGGATAGGACGAAGCTGCTCTTTAAGAGCCTTCGGCATCCATACGATACGGGCCAAACCACCGTCAGCCTTAATAAACTTCCTGGAACCAAAGTAAGCTTTACCTATACCCATGAAGCCAGGCAACTGAGCGCCACCGCCGCAGGTACCGGCCAAAGTCGAGAAGTTCATACCACATGGAGTCATACCGGAGTGTTCACGGTTAACTGCCATGAAGCCGTTACATTCAGGAACCATGGTCAGGATAACTTCAAAACAACCACAGGAAGTCATCGGATTCTCCATAATGGTGTAGAAGTTAACCTTCTCTACAGTTCTCTGGGAGTGTTGATAAATAAATTCGTTGAAGGACTTCCAGGATCCTTTAACTTCGTCTTCACATTCGCCTTTAAGAATAGGCTGGTTTGCGCCGTGCGGGTCAATTTCATAAGCAGCCTTAGCATCTAGCCAGCTAACAGCGCCACACAGACCAACCCGCTCAGGAGCAACAACGCAGACGTGGGTCGGGGCAAAGGACTGGCAAAGCGTACAGGAATAAAATTCCTCAACACCCTCGTCAGTGAGCTCTTTCAGACGAGCGTCACGCTTCCGGTAATATTCACGGGCCACTTCACGCATTTCGAGAACTTTTTGCTCATCGGTATAAATGGTAACCTGTACCCGGTCAACAATCGAAGCAAACTCTGCCTTAAACTTGGCGTACAGCAGGTCTCCCAGGTGCTTCAGGCGGAAGCCTTTTGCATAAGCATCCTTACTTACCCGCATCCAGTTCAGGTCACGCTGAGCAACGTGCCATAAACCTTCACCGTAGTTGATACCGTAGTGGATGCGCCGCTCAAGAACAGGCTCAAAGTCAGGCTGCATCTTACGTCCGTAAATATCAACTACGATACCAATGGGCAGGCGTCCACCTTCCGGCGGCAAAGAATCGATATCGGGACCGATAAGCTCGATTTTGCCATCTTCAATGGTATCATCAGCCATACGCACTAATTCGAAGCTCGGAGTCCGACCGCCGCCCATTTCAAGGAACATATCGCCCTTCCGGATTGTTTCTCCCTCAAAGGCAGGACCATGGTTAATGGGAATGTCTATCTCAATGTTGGTCAGTTTAACTCCACGAACCTCAAGAGCGGTTTGCACGATTTTATCGTAATCGGGACAAGAGACAAACCAATCAGGAATTTGCTCGTCCTCTGGCAGTTCCTGGTCAGTGATGACGGGGAAACCGGTATAAATAGCCCCTGCACAGGCAGCATCCTTAACAAAGTCATGCTCGCCAAGGTACAGAATAAAGGCTAAGATACGACGTCTCTGGTAATCTCTCTGAGCATCGGTGAGGCCCGGCTTAATACCACCAAACATCATACCGGCCCGCAAAGCGTAGTTTGCTGCATGAACTACCTGAGTGAAGTTACCCAACGGGTAAGCAATATAATCTACACCCAACTTAACATTTTCTTCCAGCAGTTGTTCGATAATTTCATCGCAGAGGAAGATCATTAAACCTTTACCCATCAGGTCGGCAACAATCTTGGCAGCAGCCTTGCTGTCTTTGGCCCGGCCAACGATAACAGCTTCACCGGGGATAGTCCAGTCAACCATCTTAATACCGTACTGACGTACAACCGGGTCGCCGATAAATCCGGTCCAAGGAGCAGGAAACCTTGGATTGCTTTCATCATAACCGATATATTGTACTACTTCAATAATATCGGCAGCAATCCAGGTGGACATACCGTTCAGACGGTATTGTTCAAAGGTTAAATCTTCCGTAATTTGATTTCTGGCTCTGTTTAAGACAGGAACCAAGTCGCCTAATGTGGTGCATTCGTCTCCCCACCAGCAGCGGATTACAGGTACGAAATAAGCAGTGTTAGGATAACCGATTTTCTGATCCTTCCCGTACTTTTTAATAGCCTGGGTAAGGAGAATTTCAGCGTAACTTACAGCGGTGATAGCGCCCTTGTAAGCTCTTCTGTACATTTTAATAGGCTCTTTGCCTTCCATAGCCTTTTCTGCGTCCGCATATATTTGATCAAAGTTCAACTCTTCAGACATTCGTGTTCCTCCTTTCGATTTGGGAAATTACATTAGTAATTCTGGCACAGACTGGTTTCGAATTTCTCGGCAGTAGCTTTGTGGACGCCAAGTTTCCAGGTCCTGTACTCTAATGCGCTGAGAAGTTTTTCGGCAGCAACTTTATGGTCTACTTCAAAGATGAAGTAACCGCCGTAAACGTCGCTGGCAATCTGGGTACAAATACTGAAGAACAGGTCGCTGCCTTCTACCGGCGGCAGTACACCAACATGAGTCGGCAGGCCCAGAGTTACCGCCCAGCATCCAATAGCAACTGCTTTTCCGGACATAGCTTCAGGTGCAGAAGCCACAAACGGAACCTTCGGAGTGTCTACACCTAATTCATTAGCCATATCCATCAGGAGGTCCGAAGCCCTGGTATTGTCAACACAGGATCCCATGTGGAGAACGGCAGGCACTTTACCTTTCAGACCAGCCTTGTTGTCAAACTGGCTCAGGAATGCCTTCAGGCCTTCGCCAACAAACTCGTCTCGTTTATCAGGATCCATTATGCCGAACCTAGCAGCAGATTGAGCTGCACACCCGGTGGAAATTACGAATACATCGTTTTTGAGGAGTTCCAGGATAATACCGGTATGGTTTTCGTCCTGCACACCTTTCAGGTTATTGCAACCTGCAAAGAGGGCAACACCTTTCAGTTGTCCGGACAGAATGGCATCGGTAAGAACCTTCACGGGTCTTTCAGGGTTTATAGTTGCAAAGAGATCGTAAATTGCTTCTAAGCTGAAGCCGGCAGCGGCTTTGTATTTAACATTCGGAATGTGTACCTGGCTTTGATCACGGTTCTTGAAGTTTGCGATAGCCATCCGAACTATTTCTTTGGCGTCTTCCATAGCCGTTTCAACATTAAACGGAACATGGGCTGTTCCGGGCAGCTTGGCAATTGACTGCGTAGTTATGATTTGAGTATGGAAGCACTTGGCAATGGTTGTTAAACCAGGCATGATACACTGAACGTCCACAACCATAGCATCTACAGCACCGGTAGCAATAGCCATTTCCTGAGAACTGAAGCCTGTTGCGATAGGTACACCCTGACGCATCAGAACTTCGTTTCCGGTACAGCATATACCGGCTAACTGAATACCGGCGGCACCGGCTTCCTTTGCCTCTCCCTCAAGTTCACGGGCTGCCGCAACAATCATTTCGCTTAACAGTGGGTTATGACCGTGGAGAATGATGTTAACTTTATCTTTATCTATTACACCAAGGTTAGCTTCAGAAAGAACCGGGGCGGGAGTCCCAAACAGAATATCGGAGAAATCGGTACCTATATGCATTCCGGTATAATCCGCCAACGCAGAGCGCAGAGCGCTAAAAGTAATGTTTACCGGGTCGTTATCCTGTCCGACATGAGCCTGAGCCAACAAGTCAGCCATAGCAGACTGGATACCGTTCGGTACAATACCGCAAGCTTCAGCCTTCTCAACCCTGCCTTTAGTAACGGTGTTGAGGAAGAACTTACAGCCACCTTCGCCGGTAAGCAGACGGAAATCATCAAGAGCCTGTTCGGCCAGCTCTTTGGCAATTTCCGTATCGGACTTACCTTCGGTTTCAATACCCTGACGCTTAGCCACTTTATGCAGCTTCTTGGTATCAGTAATCTTATAATCGGCAGCTTTTCCTTCCGTCACTTCCAAAACAGTTTCCGCAATATGGCGGGCATGTTCACAGTGGGCACCGGTACCGGTTAACAACATTGTACCCGTACTCCGGGCAGCGATTGTCCAGGCGTCAGCGCCACAAATACCTTTGCTCTTCGGACCTGTATCAGCGGTTACCCGGCAGGGGCCCATCATACAGAACCGGCAGCAAGTACCTTTGTATCCAAATTGGCATTGCGGTTGTTGGGCAACAGCCCGATCAAAAGCGGTAATAATGCCTTTTTCCTGCGTCTTTTCAATCATTTCAAGAACAGCAGGATCTTTTGAGCGTTTTACGTTTTTAGGCTCAAACACTCTTGGAGCATCTGACGGAAAATGGGTGTGTTTTGAATCTCTAAATCTTGGCATTAACTTTAACCTCCTTAATAATTTTTTTGGCTTTCCCTTCACCCCTACACATTAAAAAAATAAATAGTGTTATGAAGAAAGTAATTCGCCTTTTGTCCTCCTAATCCCTTCCTTTCGCCACCTCCTGTAATAGTTTTTCTTTAATTTTTTTCATGTTCCGGAGAAGTTCCCCCCCGGGTTCAGCAGCTGGCCCTTTATCCATGGAACTTTCCCAAACGTCATCGTCAAAAGGTATAAAACCCAGTATTTCATCGGCATCGAATTGGTTCAGAACAAATTCCTTTTCTTTTTGGTTCCTTATCTTATTTCCAATAAACCTGACTTTTTCGATTCCTAAATCTTTTGCCAGTTGCTTCACTGTCTTGGCAGTATTTACACTGTTTTTACTTGGTTCAATCACTACCAGCATCACATCAACCCCTCTGGCCGTCCCCCGGGTGAGGTGTTCAATGCCGGCTCCCATGTCCATCACCACGACATCATCTTTATCAAGTAACAGCGCACTCATAACGGCGCTCAAAAAGTTATTTTCCCGACAGTAACAGGCAGAGCCACCCTGCTTGATGGCGCCCATTCTCAAAAACCTGATATTGCCCAATGGAATACTATAATCATCCAGAACATCGTCCACTTTTGGGTTTATGGGATATAAAGCGCCTGTTCCCATCCTTTCATCAATTACTTCCTTTAGTTCAACCAAAGGCTTTACAGATTCGATTTGCTCGTCGTCAATTCCGACTGCTGCAGCCAAACAAGCGTCGGGATCTGCATCAACGGCAAAAACGGTATTATGAGTTTCGGCAAAAAGCCTGACTAGAGTTGATGCGACAGTTGTCTTCCCCACGCCGCCTTTTCCAGATATTGCTATTTTCATTATGTCTTCACCCCAATGCTGAAAATTATAGGACACATTGTACATAAAAATATATTGATTAGTCTTTTTTAAATATTCACACATTTTTAACTTTTCTACAAAATTTACTCAATTCCTTCCTTCGATGTAAAGAAAATTTAAAGGGATAATTTTGCGTTATTCAGGTAATTTCTTGCGTTATACTAAGAGGATTTCGACAGAAAATTCTAAATTCCTTCTCGCATGTAAAAAAATATGTAAGTTATTTAGTTCACATTTCCTTACAGAATCACTATGTCCACCGCTTTCGGAAAAATAAAAACCCCGGAGGGGTATCTGGTAAGAGTCTCACCTTTAAAACATAAGAAATTTTCTTCTTAATATATAATATTCTACAATGTAACCAGCTCCAACAACCAGAAGAAACATTATGCCGGTCATTTTAAATGCGTTTAGTTTGAATCTTAACCTGTTCACTTCTTCCTGCTTTCTGTTAATTTTATCTTCAACCTCTCTCTTTTCTTTATTAATTCTCTCCTTGGCAATATTAATGCTGGCTTTTTCGTGGTTCAACCTGTAAATCTCAGTTATCGAATCTATATGGGCAGAACTAAGCTCCGTCAATCTTTTCTTCATTAAATTGGCTTCCGTAAATCCTTCTCCCGCTAGTAAGAAATTCCACAAGACCAACCCATCAGGATGCGGATTTAAATATACTCCTACCAATAAGGCAACAGTTGGAGCAACATCAATAATTCTCGCCGGAGGAGCCTGTATCCCTGTTTTTAGCCCCGGCCCTGTCATGATTAAAGGAAGCATATTGTTTTCAATAGTCCAATCCCCTTGCCCAGCGTCATTATATGTAGCCGAACCTGTAATGACTATCAGACTGTTTTCAAATAATCCCTGGCTGCGTAGTTCCCGCAGGAGCTTACCTACTTGTTCATCTGCTCTATTTAATGCGACCATAGTTTTCTTAGTCGTAGAATCACGGCTTTTTCGTGTCAGTTCTGTGCCCGGCAAAATTAAGCCCATAAAAAAGGGGTGCTTCTGACTAAATTTATCTATGGCTAAATCCACAACTGCCTGGTCAATTTCTTTTATATTTATTTGTTCTTTTACCCGGTACCGCTTTAAACCTCTGAAAAGCGCATCAAAACTTTTTCTGCCGTCGTCTATAAATACAGAGCTTCTCCCGCTGCTATCCAGAAGAGCCGGCAATGACCCAACAGCTAACTGGTCATTCCTGATAGCATTACCCGTATTTACTTCAGGCATTTGTCCTTTTAACAGTGCCACCAGAAAAGCTTCCGTTGTTTCCGGCAGAACCCCAATGGCCGACCCTTGTATTCCGCTGGCGGCAATTCCTGATATGTTTGGCGTATAAGCCGATCTTAGATCTTTACTGGACACTCCTTCTAAAATAATAAAAAAGACATGTTTGAGCACTTTTTCCGTATCTTCGTTTTTTTGTGACTGGCCCTCATGAGCAGCATAGCCGGTACCGCCTAAAATTAGGTTAATTGCAAAACATATCAATACTATAAAAGATAATTGGCGAAATTTCATTGCGGATAACCTCCCCGTTTGTACATCGCTATAATATATTAGGCCAGTCCCTTAAGTATGCAAAGTTTTCCCAGATTACTTGTGCAAAACGCCCTAAAAAAATTTTTAAAGTTTTTTGTTCTACCATGTATATTTTTTGCTGAAACGTTAAAACTATAGATACTCCGCTTTGGTGAGTTCTATCTCTCCCCGTCCAGTGTTACACACTGGACCTCTTTTTTTCAGTGACCGGTAACCGGCGATCAGTATATTGGTAACAGCCATAGAAAAATAATAATTGATGCTTGACTAACCCTGGAGATTTGATTATAATGAATTTCGTGGCTCAAAAATGCGGAGCAGTGGTCTAGTCGGTCTAGGATGCCGGCCTGTCACGCCGGAGGTCGCGGGTTCGAATCCCGTCTGCTCCGCCAGTATTTTAGTTAACAGTCAACAGTTTACAGTTTACAGTTAACAGTCAATAGTTTATAGTTAGTACTATCAACTAATAACTGTCAACTAATAACTGTTAACTAATAACTGTTAACTAATAACTGCCAACTAATAACTGTTAACTAACAACTGCTATTCACGGAGGGATGCCCGAGTTGGTCAAAGGGAGCAGACTGTAAATCTGCCGGCACAGCCTTCGAAGGTTCGAATCCTTCTCCCTCCACCATTTATTAGTTGAAAGTTAACAGTTGGTAGTTAACAGTGCTTACAGCTTACAGCTTACAGCTTACTGATAACTCCACATTGGGGCGTAGCCAAGTTGGTAAGGCACGGGACTTTGACTCCCGCATGCGTTGGTTCGAGTCCAGCCGCCCCAGCCATAAGAATACAAAAACAGGTCTTAAGACCTGTTTTTTTGTCATGGTAGCTCTTTAAACTTTGTGATTAAATTACTTTTTAAGAGTTCTTTGTACCCTAGACCTCGGACGAGCATTTTTGTCCTGTTTATCTTCATCCTGAGCCTTCGCGCAGCTCTTTTCGCAACCTTCTAACAGCCAGGCAAGAAAATCGGCATGTCGTTGTTTTTCCCTACTAATGCGAAGAATAACTCTTCTGGATACCTCGTCAGGCGCATTGGCAGCCAAGTGTAGGTAATCGATAACGGCATTGTTTTCTTCCTGCAGGCAACTGGTCAAGTCCTCTATAAAACTCATATTAAAACCTCCTAACCGGACCCCGCCCTTCCTTAGTATACGCATCCCTCAACTTAAATGTGCTTTTTGGCCAAGGTAATTATAAATTAACAATCAGACCGCAAAGATTATTTTATCTTCCATAAATACCTACAAAAAAATAAGCCGTAGAGGAGAAAACTGTTTGTTGCGCCATCCAACCGCAATCTCCGTTCTACAGCCTGTTTTTTATCGATATTAACCAGGATACTCCTGGCTCTATCCCAACTATATTCATTCGTCTCTATAATAGGGCCCGATACCTGATGACCTGGGGGACCTCACCGTTCGATTGGAACGAAGCCTCGCTCCGGTTTGAGTTTTCGGTCCTTTGTAGTCCACACTTTCTTTCTGCATCTCCCTGCTAATTCTGCCCACAACCCGTCTGACCAAGCTATCACCTCCCTGTAATACTGGTGTTCCCAACTTAGTCTTCCACAGGAACCATAAAAAATTCTCGTCCATGAAAAAAATAGTGATAAAAGTTGAACTTACCAGACATCGTTAATATTGACTTTTTGTTTCGTTTGTGCTATTATCGTTTATGTATCAAACGCGGTCGTGGCGGAATTGGCAGACGCGCTAGATTCAGGTTCTAGTGGGCATTGGCCTGTGGGGGTTCAAGTCCCTTCGACCGCACCATTTAGAAAAACAAGGGCTTGCAGCCCTTTTTTTGTTGCCCAAATCATGGGCTGTTTTTTGTTTTTGCACCTTGAATAGCAGTGACCGTTACTATGTCGTAACCAGCACTACAGAAGGTTCGGATGAGGCCGTATCACCATTAGTCTAATTCTGCCAGCCAGAGGCGAACTTCCGCATCACTCGGCATACGCCAGTCGCCCCTCGGTGACAGGCTGACAGTCCCTACCTTGGGCCCATCAGGTAAACATGAACGTTTAAATTGCTGGCTGAAAAACCTATTATAAAAGACCTTTAACCATTTCTTTATTTCTTCCCGGCTATATTTCTCTTTAAAGGCACAATCAGCCAGGAAAAGTACTTTTTTCGGATGCATGCCAAACCTGACTGTATAGTACAGGAAAAAATCATGCAGCTCATAAGGTCCGATAAGGTCTTCCGTTTTCTGTGCTATCGTGCCGGAAGTATCCGGCGGCAACAGTTCGGGGCTAATAGGCGTATTCAGGACCTTTTGGAGAACTTCGGCCGTCTGTTCGTTTACTATGTTGTCGGCTACCCACCGCACCAGAAATTTTACCAATGTTTTGGGTATACTACAGTTTACAGAATACATGGACATATGGTCACCGTTATAAGTAGCCCAACCCAAAGCCAGTTCCGACAAGTCCCCGGTGCCAACGACCAGACCGCCGATGTTATTGGCTATATCCATCAGTATCTGTGTCCGTTCTCGGGCCTGCACATTTTCGTAAGTAATATCCAGGTCCTGCGCATTATGGCCAATGTCTTTAAAGTGCTGCAGGCAGGCCGGTTTAATATCGATTTCCCTGATAGTGACATGCAGGGCCTTCATCAAATCCAGGGCATTGGTATAAGTGATATCCGTTGTTCCAAACCCCGGCATGGTTATAGCTATAATGTTTTCCGCCGGTAAATGCAATGTGTCAAAGGTCTGGGCCGTTACCAAAAGGGCCAGAGTGGAATCAAGACCCCCGGATATCCCCAAAACAACGTGCTTCATATTGGTATGTTGTAACCTTTTGGCCAAACCGGCCACTTGGATGTTGAAAATTTCGCGGCACCTTTCTTCTACAGTCGCCGGGTTGCCCGGCACAAAAGGATAAGGCGGCACTGGCCGTTCCAGCCCTATATCTTCTATATTATATTCTTTAAGGAATTCTGTTTTTACAATAACAAAATTTCGAGAGCCAGCATTTATTTCGTAGTTATCCGCATATGTCTTGTTAAGCATCCTTTCTGATGCCAGCCTTTCAACATCAATCTCTGAAAGAATCAAGGAACTGTCCCTTTTGAAACGTTCGGACTCTTTTAATAAGATGCCGTTTTCAGCAATCATATTGTGTCCGCCAAAAACCAAGTCTGTGGTAGATTCGTAAACCCCGGCCGAAGCATAAATATAACCGCACATGCACCGTGCGCTCTGTTGAAGTATCAGTTGACGCCTGTAATCAGCCTTACTTACCAGTTCGTTGCCGGCAGAAAGGTTGGCTATGATATCAGCGCCATTTAAAGCCAGATAAGAACTGGGCGGGATAACTGCCCATAAATCCTCACAGATTTCCATACCTAACAAAAAGCTTGGTTTTTCTGCTTTTATCATAATCCTTCCACAGGGCACATACTGACCTAGCAGGTTAATCTCCGAAACACTTTGTCCGAGAACATGGCCGGAAGTAAACCAGCGCTTTTCATAAAATTCTTTGTAATTAGGTAAATGAATCTTCGGAACCGCCCCCAAGATCCGTCCCCGGTGTACAGCTACCCCGCAGTTAAACAACTTATGTTCCACCATTAAAGGCAGGCCTACAATTGTTAAAACATCCAGCGTTTCCGTTTGCTGCAAAAGTTCGCCTAAAAACTCCACGGCTTTCTCCAACAGAAGTTTTTGCCCGAATAAATCAGCGCAGGTATACCCGGTAATGGACAATTCGGGGAAAACCAAAACCGCTACATTTTTTTCGTCGGCTTCTTTTACGATTTTTAATATTTCTGATATGTTATAGGCCGGATCGGCAACTCTTAGTTTGGGTGTTGCAGCGCCAACCCTGACAAATCCATAATTAGGCATACATGAACCCTCTTTCCTAACAATCTTGTTTAGCAAAATAACTTGCACCACTGTTCAATAAAAACCATAACTACTTCCTATTATACCCAAATCCCACGAGTAGTGGTATTAGATAAGTGTAAAACTCACCGTCAATCTGAATATTCTCTATTTTATTCGACTTTTCTCGTGGTACTCCTTCCCATTTCTTTAAGAAAAGAAATCAGCAATACCTTAACCCCCAATTGCTTTATCAATGCACCCTGCCACAAAATGCAGAAAGCCTTTCCCAAAAATTGGGGAAGACTTTTTGAAATTGAAAAATCTATAGTATTTTTCTATACTCTGATTCAATAGTTTCTCTCAGGAAATTGGCAACTTGAGTTACATCGTTCATTTGACTGTACGGGATGCGAATTCTTACGTAACGTTCATCCAAATCCATATCGTCAAGCAGGCTGCCAAAAAGGCCCCTGTTCCTCTTATCGATTTGTATTACCACATTCAGTTCCTGCTCTCCGGCAGTTGGGTAAAGTTCAATTTCATCCAGTTCGCGGGCCATAAAGGAAGTCGGCCTGTACTCAAACTCCTGGTAACGCCCATTGTAGTCGCCTGAGTTATGCTTTTCCCTAAAGCCAAGAGTAGAAACAGCATCAAAAAGCATTTTCATATACTTATTGGGCAAAATCTTAACGTCATCCAGGTCCGTTGGGTCAAGAGCCTGTTCTATATCCAAGCCTGTCTTCAGGTAATACCTGGTCCGCCCTTTGGATATAGGTATATCGAGAGGAATCTCAAAATTAACCGGGATAGTTTTCTCCTGGCCAGGCGCCAGGGTCAGTTTATCAGTAACCTTAACGGTACCTACTGTCCTGGAAACAGGTTTAGTCTCGTCACCGGAACCGTATTTAGAATTCAGAACAAGGTTAATATATATTTTCTCTATCTCTTGCTCCACACTACCGCCTTTGATTTTTACCACGCCTTCCAGTATGCCCCCCAGCTCGACCTGAGGATTGGGGATTTCGAGGTCAACTTTGGCAGAACCTATGCCTACACTGGCTAATAATTTTTTTAACATCATGCACCTCCGAAAAACTGTTTTTTATCATTTTTCTTTTTTCAACAATTGGATAAATGATTCCTGCCCACATTACAACTTTATCCCGATTCAGAAAAATCAGAAGGCCGCAAGGGTTAATACCTTGCAGCCTTCTTGGATTTAGGGTGAGGGTTTGATCACTTTTTAGCTTTGTTAATTCTAGCATCCACCGCAACCCGAATCACAGCATGAACCTGATTTACCGGTATCGTAAATGCTGAATCCTTCGCCCATGTAACTCTTGACCCAACCAATTTCCAGGTTGTTATAGTCCGTATCATAGGCTTTGCTGATGACTATTTTAAAGCCATCCTGCTCGTAAACATGGTCATCTTCATTAACTGACTTTTCCAAAGCCATTTTGAAACTCGGGCCGCTTCAGCCAAAGCCATCTATAAACACCCTGATTATATCGGCGCCGTGTTCATCAAGCACCTTTTTTAACTCTTCCTGAGCTTTACCCGTTACAGTAATCACGTGCGTCACCTCCTTATAGGTAAGAAGTTCTCCTTACCCTATAGGGGTATTATATAACAAATATTTTTGAAACGCAAGGAAATGATAAAAATTTTTTTGTGTTACTCATTCAGCAGATTGAACTTTTCGAAGCTAAGGAAGAAAAGGTTAAGAACGATTGCTACGACTGTGGCTAGGGCCATACCTTTTAACTTCACTTCACCGATGTTAATGTAAGCTCCGCTTAAGCCTATAATCATAATAACAGCCGTTAAGATAAGGTTTCTGGATTTGCTGTAGTCTACCTTTTCTTCGATGAGCATCCGAATTCCGGAAGCGGCAATAACTCCGAACAACAGCATCGATATGCCGCCGATAACAGGAGTAGGAATACTTCGAATTAAAGCTGTCAGGGTACCGGAGAAAGCCAGGACTATAGAAAAAATTGCTGCACCGCCAATGACCCATACACTGTAAACTTTAGTGATAGCCAAAACACCGATATTTTCACCGTAAGTGGTCGTAGGAACAGATCCGAAGATGCCGGACAGGGTGGTAGAAATGCCGTCCCCCATCATGGACCGGTGCAGACCGGGGTCTCTGGAAAGTTCGCGTCCCACAATCTTTTCCGTTACCACTAAGTGTCCTATGTGTTCAGCTATTACCACAAAAGCCGCAGGTAAAATAGTTATAATAGCTGTTAAATTAAATTTGGGAGGAAAATATACTTCGGGAATTTTAACCAAAGGCGCCGTTGACACTGCCTCAAGGCTTACCACCCCCATTAAAACTGAGACAATATAACCAACTATAACGCCTATTAAAACAGGAATCACCTTCAAAAATCCTCTGAAAAGAACTGAACCCAATATAACAGTCAACAAAGTCACCATGGAAATAGTGACCATTTTCGGATCCAGCGCTTTGGTGTTTAGTCCTACCGGGAAACCGGCCATATCAGCGGCCACCGGCGCCAGCTCCAGTCCGATAATGGCAACAATAGCGCCCATGGACGCCGGCGGAAATACTTTTTTCAGCCAGTCTATTCCGGCAAATTTAACAATTATAGCCACCGTTATAAAGGTAATACCTGCGGCAATAAATCCGCCCAAGGCTGTACGATAGTCATAACCGGCCATAACAACATAAACCGGGGCAATAAAAGCAAAACTGGAACCCAAAAAAGCAGGTATCTTACCCTTGGTAATGAAAATGTAGAGCAGAGTGCCGACACCATTAAAAAATAGTACTGTTGCCGGGTCGATTTTAAACAGGATCGGCACCAATACGGAAGCCCCAAACATAGCGAACATATGCTGGAGGCTCAGCGGCAGCGCCTTAGGAAGCGGTAACTTTTCGTCAACGTCTACAAAGTTTTTCAAATGAATCCCCCTCTGGTGTCTATTTTTGGGCATGAAAAAACTCACCTTTTCAGCCTCACGGGACCGAATTAAAGGCTTTACCCAAAGATTATAAGTTTCGTTATTTCGGCAAAATATTCCTTCTTTCGACTTAATAAAATTTGTTTTGGTTAGTATTGGCCTTTTGGGATTAAATAAACCTTCCTAAGCGTAAAACTGCGATATATTTCCGAACACTTGTTCTTGCCCTTTTTTACTTTTTATGGTATAATTTTAATTGCCCAGAAAAGAACTTCATTCAATCCTCCGGAAAAGCCAATAAATCCTGCAAAACTATACGGGCAGCCAGGAACATCATATGGACAGAATAAATATATAGGATGATAAAAAGGTACTCAAAAGCAAATTAATGAAAGGAGACCCGTTTAATGAGCCATTAACTGAACTGGACATGTACAAGGACCAGCACTTAAGGCTACATAAGCTGGAAAATAAATTTAAGGCGGTAATTGAATAAAATGGAAAAAGTCTGAGACCAGGTATTTTTACCCTGGTCTCATTTTTTATGTAAACAAACTTTATTAATTTGTTGCGATAGTGGTAGTTGCCCCCCAATACTGTTTGGGCCCATTTGGACTGTTTTCCAATGCCCCTTCCCCTGTTTTTATGGTTACAGGGTAATTGATTAAAAAATAATCCAAGTCATGGATTATCTTATGAGCCTGCCAAAGCAGCAAAACGTCCTGTTTCTCCGTCCCTTCCATCAGCAATGACTGGGTTTTCTTAAGGTCTGTCAGCAATGGCTTATATTTTAGCTTCATGATTATGTTTTCAATTCGCGCAATCATGGCAGCGGTATCATTGCCAACTTGGGTCGGGGACCCGGTAAACCCCTGCCAATATTCTGCATTTTTGTTTGCTTTCATGGCCAACACCGCTTCAGGACGCAACTTATAATCCAGTTCCTGATGGAGTATACTTATAGAACTCCGCACCGCCCGAATTTGCGGCGTTGTATAAAAAATTTCGTGCTGTAATTTCTTTAAATAAGTATGTTCCGGTGGAGCAACAGGGTTATATTCAATAATTTTTTTAAACTCTGTATTAATGTTCCGGTTGCTTACAACAGTCTTGTTTTCCGGCTCAACGTAACCCGCTCCCATACTTTGGAGCGTAAGCCTATAAGCAAAAAAACCACTCATCCCTACCAATAAAACAAAAACAAATATCCACCTGAGAAGTTTTTTCACTGCTACCCCGCCCTTTTATAAGTTCCCTGAAATATCATATTAATCCAAACGCCTTTTCATACTATCCTTCCCTCGAAAATTCAAAATTCGTAATTGCATAAGATAAAAATCTAATGTTCCTTAGCCCTGCCAACCTATTCTATCGATTCAGTAGCGTTTAGCTTATAACATAATTGTATTAACGGGTCATTATCTTTTAAAACCCTATGAATTTCCTCAGCAGAATTTTTAATCACTATTTCCTGTGCATGAACCAAAGGCCTTTTATGTTTATCCAATAGTATAAGAGCTAAGGTTTTGCATGATTCCGCCTCTTTTATATGGTCGCAGATAATGCCAACCTCTCCGGAAGACATCTCTACAAAATCTCCCGCCGGGTAACAGGCAACAATGCGCTTAAAAATAGCTACAATTTCCGGGTCAAATAATTTTCCTGCCGATTCTGTAATCAATTTCATAGCCTCATGAGGATGATAAGCCCTATGAAAAGGCCGGTCCATGGTCATAGCATCAAATACGTCACATATGGCTACAATCCGTGCATACTCGTGTATATCATGCCCCCGCAGCCCTCTCGGATAACCGGACCCGTCAAACCGTTCGTGATGTTGGTAGGCGGTATGGGCCGAAAGCAGGCTGATGTTTCTTAATTCACGTAAAGGTTCAAAGCCATACTCACAATGTTTTCGAATTTTGGCCATTTCTTCCGGAGTAAGCGGGCCCTGTTTTTGCAAAATTTCTTTCTCCACCAGCATATGCCCAAGGTCATGCAGGATAGCGCCCAAACCGATATCCCTCAATTGAAGTTCATTATATTCCATGTTAATAGCAGTTAGAACAGCCAAAATACAGACATTAACACAATGACCATACAGGTAATCTTCCATGCTTCTGACATCAAGAGTGTTAATAACTTTTTTCCTGTTCCGGAGAGCTTCGTCAACTATGTTATTAACATGCCCGGAAATTAAATCTGTCCGCAACTTGCCTGTCTTGGCGAATTCCAGAAATACCTTTTTGAGGGCTTTAATAGCTTCTGCTCTGGTTCGTTCAGAAACAGGGTCATAAACATGTATCATGTTATCCATACCCGTTTTAACGTATATGGCATTGATACCGAGACTTGCAAGCTTCCCAATGTATACATCATTCAATTGGGTACCGGCAGCCAATAAAGGGAAGCCATTCGCGGAAAAAATAGTTCTGGCGATAGACATTTCCGGGGTTAGATTTCCAGTCAAAACTCTTCTCATAACTGCACCTTCGTCAAAAAACGTCGAATTTTTGTAGGTTTAACTGCTATATTCTACCTGGAATACCATTTTTCCTGTCAGCATGGCAAAATTAATAACTTTCGTAATAATTTTTAGAAATAATTGCGAAAATCAGCTTTGGGGCAAAAAAATAGTGTTAACCTTCGTAATTCGGAAACAAAGATCCGATGGTATAACACCCATACTTTTTCATATATTCGACAATTAGGTTGTCCAGTTCACAACTTTTGAAATAGACAGTTGGGTCGGAAACCCCTTTCGACTTGGCCAGGAAATACATTTCTTTCTGTTTATGTCTAATTTCCTTCACCAAGTCCTTTTTGGTTCGCCACACCTTTTTTTCCTCCCATCTTGCGAAACTTCGCATTAGGTAAACCCCAATCGTTTCATTCCCCCATTTTCTCCATTTTTTATTCTATATTCTTCAACAAATTTCCTTCAGAGATATTGTCGAATATCGTCTAACTTAAATTTTTTCAATAATTTGTTGGAATTCTTAAAATTACGTCTATACTACCCCACTAACTGTACCATTCAAGTTCTACGCGGTCGCCTGTTTTTATAGGCGTAGTAAATTCTGCCGCGTATCCGTTAACTTTCATTCGCAGCCTGGCTCCCGGTCCGGGCGGCGTAAACGGAAAATCTATCTTTGTAAAAAGGTCGGTTAAAATAAGGTTATTTCGCGGAATCAAGATTTGTTTATCATTAACGTAAACAATGGTTTGCGCCGGAGGCATGCCTACCGTAGGCTTATCCCCTTCATTTACGGAAAAATTAAGCCTTTCCTGTATCAAAGGCAATTCCTGACCGTCTTGCCCGGCGCTGTTTTCCTTGTTTGCATTAATTTCTTCCTGCCCTGTATCCCCGGCCGTCAGGTCTACACCTGGTCCGGCCAAACTATCCGGGTGCCCCTCGTACTGTCCTTTTAGCTGCCCAAGTTGCCTTTCCGGGATGTCTTCCGGGTTTAATGCCCGCTCTGCCTGGACCGGTTTTTTAACCTCCAGATTATCGCCATAACTAAGTTCGTGTAATAAATCAACACTCTCGCCGTTTACCGTAATCTCATAAAGAGATAAGTCATCGGTATACCCGGCTTGCTCCAAGACTTCTCCGACTGTACATGGCATATGATAGGTTATGCGGCTATTATCAATCAGATCTGTTTCCATGTCTGCCAACTCGTTATTCATAGTTATAACGGGTTTTACTTCGAACAACCGGTCATTTATACCAATTCTCAGAGGCATAAGATCAGGCAATATATCTTTTATTTTTCCGGTAGCGTCCTGACCGTCTTCGGCAGGTATAAACTCTATTACGTCGTTATGCCGGATAGGTGTGTCAATAGAAACTTCCTGGCCATTTAATTTAATAACCGCCGGTTTTCCACGCGTGCCTTTAATAATTTCCAATTTCCCGTTCACGGTAACAGTAAGGGCCAGACCAAGCCGAGGCATAAGTTTTTTCATATCAATGCCTGCCGCCAGGAGAGCATCCCCAACAGTTCCTTTATTCACTTCAAAAAGCCTGATTTCTTTACCGTTAACAGTAACCTTGGCAAAACCAAGGCCCCTGTTTTCCAGAGCAGTAACCGCTATACCGATAGGGGTAACCGCTTCCGGCCCCGCCAGATTCTGAGCGCCAAGGACTTCCCTAATAGCATCCCGGCCCCTGACTGCCACTCTCTGGGGAGTTAAATTCAAATAATCGGCTATTTTTTCTTTCAGCATGGGAGTCAGAGAGCCTCCGCCTATGCATATGACCGCCTGGGGCGGTTTCCGGTTTAAAGATATAATCTTGTCGCAAATCTGTTTAGCCAAGTCGTTAACAATTTCCTCTATGCCTTCCAGTATTTCTACCGACTTCACTTTGCAACTGTTACCTAAAACATCTTCAAATTCAACTTCAGCTACTTCCAAAACCTGGCGTTTAATTATCTCGGCCTGGTAAAAGTCTACCAGATACAGGTGGGAAATAGCATCTGTTATTTCATCCCCAGCCATGGGGACCATTCCATACCCAATAATAGATCCATCGGAAGTTAAGGCAATATCAGAAGTTCCCGCACCAACATCAACCAAAGCTATATTTAACTGCCTCATACTTGGGGGCACCACAACAGTACTGGCTGCAATAGGTTCCAAGGTGAGGCTCATCATCTCCAGTCCGGCCCGCTGTAGCACGGCAAACAGAGAATCTACAACCACCCTGGGTAAAAAGGTTGCTATAATGTCAGCGCTGATTTCCCGACCCTTTTGTCCAACCAGGTTTCTGATCTTGGCGCCATCCAATGCGTAGTTAACAACGCTATATCCAACACAATTATAGACCAGGTTTTCTTCCTGTAATTCCCCGGCAATTAATTCGGTTTGCGCCATCTGCACCCCCTGTAATTCTAGGCGCAACACATCATCATACTTTATTTCATCAAAATCTTCTAATTCCTGGGATACCTGCGTACGTACTGTTTTCAGCGCCCGGCCCGCTGCCGCTACAGCCACCTGTTTCAATTCATATCCCAGTTTAGCTTCCAGTTTATCTTTAACTGCCTTAACAACGAGGGCAACTTGTTCGATGTCATGAATCTGGCCGTCTATCATCGCCTGGTGTTTATGTTCCATAGACTCGCTGGCAATTATCTCCAACCCTTTCATGGTTTGCTCCATTACAACGCCTATCACGGACCGTGTGCCAATATCCAGGGCGAAAATACTTGTTTCTTTCATTCACATCATCCCCCTCAGCGTAAAAGGCTTTTACCAATTAACATACTTTTTCCAGTAACCTTTTACCAATTCGACTGAATCGGACAAAAATCCTGCATTTTCCGGACTACTCCGTTTTAAATAACTTAATGGTTTCATCATTCTATCGGTTCACTAAACTATTATTGTGCAGAAAAAAAGAAAGAGCCTAATGCTCTTTCTTTTAGGCTTTTTGATAAAAGAACGAGGAAACCAACTTAAACCCTATATCCCGGGCCTGAAAAATTTGCTCGGTGCTTCCCGTAAAAAGTACCCCTCCGGGTTTTAGAGATTCATGAAACCTTTTATATAGGGCAGATTTACTTTCTTCCGTAAAATAAATAACCACATTTCTGCACAGAATCAGATCAAAGTTTTTATCAAACACATCTTTGAGCAAATTATGCTTTTGGAACCGAACTTTTCTTTTTATTTCGTCCGCAATAATGTAGTTAGACCCTTCCTGCTTAAAATACTTGGTTATATATAGCCTGGGCAGGTTAGCAACGGCTTTTTCATTATAAATACCGTTTTTGGCCTTGGCCATGACCTCTTCGTCAATATCGGTAGCCAAAATGCTGACCGAAACACGCGGAAAATTATAAGCGAATATCATGGCCAATGTATAAGGCTCTTCGCCCGTAGAACAGCCGGCGCTCCATACCTTTAAATTCGGGGAATTTTCCAGCAGCATGGGAATTATTTTTTGCTGCAAAACCTCCCACTGGGGCGGGTTCCGATAAAACTCCGACACATTAATTGTCAGAGTGTCGATAAATTTTCTCCAGTGCTGAGGCTCCTTGTCCATTAAATCAAGATAATCATCATAGCTGCCACATTTCACACTGCGCATTAGGCTGTTTATACGCCGTTCCATCTGGGGCCTTTTATAACCTGTTAAGTCCAGGCCCTTTCTCTTTCGCAGCTTCTCCAGAAAAAGTTCGTAAGCATCCGCCATAGTTAGTCCCTCTCTACTCCCTCGCTAGTCTATTACTTTACAGGCCTGACACCAGACTCCTTGTGGCATTTATTGCAAAAATTCTCTTTTGTATGCCCAAATTTTTTATAATGACAATCCAAACAAAACTTATCGGGATTTTGGTTCCTGGCAACCACCTCTTTGTGCTTGACCAGCCATTCTTCCTTGGGAGGATGAATCCGTTTAGCCGTAACAGAAAAATAGATTACCAGCAACAATGCCACCACTAACGCTATGGAGATAAAAACCCTTTTGTTCATTGCTCTCCACCTCACGGAATATTTTAATTCGGCAGGAAGGTAATAAATTCCTTTTTAAATCCTCAAATTTCTACAATAACTAGTAATTATTTTACTGCCTCAAAAGCTCTGTAACTGGCCTGTATGGTCCGCTCAATATCCTCATCGGAATGGGCAAGCGATACAAAAGCTGCTTCAAATTGAGAAGGAGCTAAATACACCCCCTGCTCCAGCATGGTACGGAAGAAGGTGGCGAACTTTTTGGTATCGGAGGTCGCTGCCGTTTTGTAATCAACTACTTCCACATCGGTAAAGAATGTACATAACATAGAACCGACACGGTTAAAGCAGGCTTTTACACCCACTTCTTCAGCTGCTTTTTTTAGGCCGGCAGCCAGTTTGGCGGATTTTTCTTCTAGCTCTTCATAAACACCTGGTTGCTGCAACAGCTTCAATGTTGTAATTCCGGCCGTCATAGCCAAAGGATTCCCAGACAAAGTTCCGGCTTGGTAAACAGGTCCGGCCGGCGCTATCATTTCCATGATCTCTTTTTTACCGCCATAGGCGCCAACGGGTAAGCCGCCGCCTATTATCTTGCCAAGACAGGTAATATCCGGGTCAATGTTGTACTTGACTTGAGCTCCACCGTAAGCAACACGGAACCCGGTCATAACCTCGTCGCAGATAAACAATGCGCCATATTTTCGCGTCAGTTCACGCACGCCTTCCAGATAGCCTGGTTTTGGCGGTACAACGCCCATATTACCCGGTACAGGTTCTAAGATAACGGCAGCAATGTCGTCACCTTCCAGTTTGAAGATTGCTTCCAGCATATCCAGGTCGTTGAACTGAGCGGTTATGGTGTTACCGGCGATGTTTTCAGGAACGCCCGGGCTAGTGGGGACGCCATGGGTTAAAGCCCCGGATCCGGCCTTTATCAACAGGGAATCGGCATGTCCGTGATAACCGCCTTCAAATTTAACAATCTTATTACGTCCCGTAAATCCCCGGGCCAAGCGGAGAGCGCTCATGGTCGCTTCCGTTCCGGAGTTAACCATACGGACCATTTCTACGGAAGGGAGAGCTTCTACTATCAGTTTAGCCATTTCCGTTTCCAGCTCCGTAGGTGCCCCATAACTGGTGCCTTTTTCCAGGTACGCTTTTAATGCTGCAATTACTTCCGGGTGCTGATGGCCCAAAATCATGGGACCCCATGAACCTACGTAATCTATGTACTCATTGCCATCTACATCATAAATTTTTGATCCCTGTGCCCTTTCTATATAAACAGGATTCATACCTACGGATTTAAAGGCGCGCACAGGGCTGTTCACACCTCCGGGTATGTAATTTTTTGCTTCCTCAAAAAGCTCTGATGATTTTTGGTAACCTTTATGCATGCTGCGGACCATCCTTTCCTGTAAAAGTATTATATAAGTATTTAAAGCCGGTAGCAATAAAAGAACTTCGGACAATTCCAATACTGCCACCGGCTGCTGTCATACTTATTCTTCCATAAAATACTTCATACTATCCTTCTTTAATTCAGCTGTACTATACAACAAATCATACTTTTTAATACCGGTCCTTTCGGCAATCCTGGCCGCGGTAGCTTCACATTCCTCTTTACTCAGGCCATGTACCATAGTAAACATATTATACGGCCAGCCCGGGTACCTTGGCCGCTGGTAACAATGACTGACCTCAGGAAAACCGGCCATAATAGCGCCTACTTCCCTGGTCTTTTCATCCGGAACATCCCATACCACCATGGCATTGGCCGTAAAACCAACCTCCCGGTGCCTTAAAGCCGCCCCGAACCTGCGGATAATACCTTTGTCAACAAATTCCCGAACCTTAGCTAACAATTCTTCTTCGGTAATACCTATTTTATCGGCAATAACCTTGTATGGCCTGGATGTTAATGGTAAATCTTCCTGAAGCTCTCGAATTATCCGTTTGTCCAACTCAGTAAACATCATTACACCTCATTCAGGTTAAAGTTTACCTTGATTTTGAAAAAGTTTATGGCCGGCAGGTTTATTAAATCCTTAATCCCGGTGCGCCGGCGCATCTCTTCCAGGATATCCTCCACGGCCTGGCTGCTTAACGCAATTAGAGTGAACCACATGTTATATTCATGTTGGCGCAGGTAGTTATGGGTTACCCCAGGGTAACTGTTGATCAGTTCAGCAACTTCGTCAATTCGTTCTTCAGGAACTTTGATGGCACACAGGGTACTGAAATACCCCAGTTTTTTGGAGTCAAAAATACCTCCGATGCGGCGGATAATTCCCTCTTCTTTAAGCTTCTGCAGGCGCGCAATTACATCTTCTTCGGTGGTCCCTAAAGTTAGCGCCAGTTCCTTGAAAGGTTCCGGCGTTATGGGAAAGTCACTCTGAATAAGGGTTAGCAGTTGTTTGTCCAGGCTGTCCATAACTAATACCCTTTCCTTCCGTGGTATAAGCACCATGGCTCTTCGGCCATGTAATCGCCATCGTTATAGAATGCTGCCCGCGCCCGGCAGCCGCCGCAGATTTTCTTATAACCACAGGTGCCGCATCCACCTTTATAATCCATCGTCCTCAGGGTTTTAAACACTTCACTGTTGGCCCATATTTCACTGAAAGGCGTTTCACGAACATTGCCAATCTCCATATCCATATAAGCGCAAGGCTGTACCTTGCCTTTCGGGCTGATAATGCAGTAAGATGTGCCGGCCAGACAACCACGGCCAAAGCGCAGGTCCATACCCATTTGCTTGGCTATTCTCATAAATTGCGGCGCACAGGTAGGCTTGAGTTCAATATCTACCTCCTGCTGTTTTTTCATAATTCTGGTCAGGATGTTTTCGTACTGCTCAGCCCGTAAAGATTCTTCCTCAATGTTTTTTGCCCTGCCGGTCGGTACAAGGAAGAAGAAATGATGAGCCTTGGCGCCGATCTCTACGGCAAAATCAGTAATGGCCTCAGCTTCGTCGTAGTTCCAGTCCATCAAAGTGGTATGGACCTGAAACGGAACTCCCGCTTCGCGGCAGTTAATCATGCCCTGTACCGCCCCATCCCAGGCGCCTTTAAGCTTCCTGAGATTGTCATGTTTCTCTTTATCCAAACTGTCCAGACTGATACCAACCCCCATGACACCCAGCTCTTTAAGCTTCTTGGCCACATCCGGGGTAATCAGGGTTCCATTGGTGCCGAAAACAGGATGCAAACCTAATTTTTTAGCGTGAGCCACCAGATCAAAAATATCTTCTCTCATAAAAGGCTCACCGCCGCTGAAAATCATTATCTTAAAGCCCGCTTTGGCGATTTCATCAAGTAACGCCTTACCTTCTTCCGTATTTAATTCCTCAGTGGCTTTGGCGCCGGCATCGCGGTAGCAGTGGTCACAATACATATTGCACTGGTTGGTCGTATTCCAGGATACAATCATTTTATTTATCCTCCTTTAACCACTTAGCCACGTCTTTGGCGTGGTAAGTGATAATAATGTCTGCACCCGCTCTTTTCATACCGGTCAAAGTCTCTAAGACCACTCTCTTTTCGTCTATCCACCCATTTTGGGAAGCTGCCTTAATCATAGAATATTCCCCACTGACGTTATAAGCCGCCAACGGCATCTTAAACTCCTGCTTCAGTCTGTACATGATATCCATGTAAGCCAAAGCCGGTTTAACCATAATAATATCTGCGCCTTCCTCCACATCCAGCCGGGTTTCCCTGATGGCTTCATCCCCATTGGCTGGATCCATCTGGTAACCCCGTCGGTCACCGAACTGGGGAGCAGATTCAGCCACATCCCGGAAAGGACCGTAATATGCAGAAGCATACTTGGCTGAATACGACATAATGGGAATGTTTTCAAAACCATTGGTATCCAAAGCTTCTCGGATAGCTCCCACGCGCCCGTCCATCATATCGGAAGGAGCAACCATGTCTGCCCCGGCCCTGGCGTAAGAAAGAGCAATTTTAGCCAGAACCTTCAACGTCTCATCATTTATGACATTCCCTTTTTCGTCCAGAATACCGCAGTGGCCGTGGCTGGTGTATTCACACATACATAGGTCCGGAATAACCAGCAGATCAGGATATTCCTTTTTAATAGCTCTGATAGCCCTTTGGACAGCCTCTTCATCATCATAAGCAGAAGAACCTATTTCATCCTTATAGGCTGGGATGCCGAATAAAAGGACAGCCGGAATTCCTAATTCCACTATCTCCTTACATTCTTTCAGAATATTATCCACCGACATCTGAGCAATTCCCGGCATTGATGCCACCGGGTTAATAACATTTTCGCCGTTGGTAACAAACAGTGGATAAATCAGATCATCAACAGTCAGTTTATTTTCCCTAACCATGCGGCGCATAACCTCGTTAACACGTAAACGCCGCATTCTGGTAATAGGAAATGCCATACTGTTCACCTCTTTACGCAATGCCAATTTCTTCGTCGGTCAGGTAACAAGCGGGATCGGACTCCCAGAAGTCTCCGGTTACGGCTTCTGCCCGAGCCCGGAAGTTACCGTTGCAGACGTTCAGCCATTTGCACTTGGCACAGCGTCCTTTTAATAATGGCTTCCTGTCCTTTAGACCGGCCAGAATCGGGTTAGACATATCGGTCCAGATTTCACCGAATTTACGTTCTTTAACATTACCAAAGGTATGGTTTTGGGTGAATTGGTCCGGGTGTACGTTGCCATACCAGTCAACATCACCGATAGCAATACCTGTGCGGTTGCCTCCGTTAGTCATCATCAGCTCATAAGCCCGGTCAGCTAATTCGGGATATTTTTCTTTAGCCCGCAGGTACATGTATACCGCGTCGCAATGGTTGTCCACGGTAAGAATCTCTTTTTGCAGACCGCGGCGGTGGAAATCAATGGTCCTGTCCATAATCAGGTCCATAGCCGCTCTGGCTTCTTCCCTGGTAATGTCTTCCTTGACCATTTCGCTACCCCTGCCGGAGTATACCAAATGGTAGAAGCATACACGGGGAATACCTTCTTCCTCTATAAGGTCAAGAATATCGTTCAGGGCATGAATATTGTGGCGATTAATGGTAAAACGCAGGCCAACCCTCTGACCAATTTCAAGGCAGTTTCTGATACCCCGCAAAGCGGCATCAAAGGCGCCCGGGTGTTTACGGAAATTGTCATTGTCCTCTCTTAAACCGTCAAGGCTGATACCCACATAACCTACACCAATCTTCTTGATTCTTTTGGCAGTTTCTTTATCTATCAAAGTACCGTTAGTGGAAATAGTGGGGCGAATGCCTTTGCTGGCCGCATATTCGGCAAGCTCGAAGAAATCAGGGCGAATTAAAGGCTCGCCGCCGGAGAATAATAATACGGGCACTTTAAATTCAGCCAAATCGTCAATGAATTTCTTAGCTTCCTCAGTGGTCAGCTCGCCCTCAAACTTTTTAGCGTCAGCATGGGCATAGCAGTGGATACACTTGAGATTACAGGTTCTTGTTGAATTCCATACAACCACAGGTCCCATACCGTGAGTGGTACCATGTTTGGCGCCTTTTGTATCCGCAGCGTAACGCAAGGTATCACCGAAATAACTTTCTCCGCATAACAGTTTTGTAACGCTAATCACGGGAGATCCCCCTTTACATTAAAGATTGTTGTTCATAAAAAGTTTTCCATCAGGCATATCACCTAATATTAAACCTTATTGAACACTTTTCAAAATGGCCTCAACTAAACCGTCTATTGTGTATTCCTGTGCTTCCACATCCACGCGGATCCCCAGTTCCTTGGCCGTATTAGAGGTAATGGGACCAATGCTGGCTACCGTAACATCAGCCAGTAAATCCTGTAAATTCGGTGCATCAAGCATTTGGACAAAGTTTTTCACCGTAGAAGAACTGGTAAAAGTCAGTATCTGCAGTTTCTTCTCGGCTAACATATCCCTGAGCAATTGAGCGTTACCTGCACCCATCACTGTTTTATAGGCAACAACTTCCTCAATTTCAGCGCCCAATTCTTTTAAAGTATCGGGAATAATCTTACGGGCAATGTCAGCTCTAGGCAAGAGAACCTTCTTGCCGGACATATCCTCGTTTTTCAAGCCTTCAATAATTGCCTCGGCCCGGTATTCATTGGGTACAAAATCGCACCTCAAGCCGTATTTTTCCAATTCTTCCCGGGTCTTGGGCCCAATAGCACATAAACGAATTCCTTTTAAATCCCTGATATCTTTGGTCTTATCATTCAATCTTTTGAAAAAAGACTTAACGCCGTTTACACTGGTCAGAATAATCCAGTCGTACTTTTCTATTTCTTCAATGGCCCTGTCCATGGGACCGAAATCGTCGGGTTCAGCAATATCGATAGTGGGAAATTCCCATGGCTCGCCCCCCAAGGCTTCGATTTTCTCGGACAGAGCGCTGGCCTGCTCCCTGGAACGAGTAACCAATACCCGTTTACCGAAAAGCGGCTTCTTTTCAAACCAGGATAATTTATCCCGCAAGGTAACAACTTCCCCGACAATAATGATGGCCGGGTTCTTAAACTCAGCAGCCCTGGCTTTATCCACAATGTCAGCCAACGTGCCTACCAGGGTTTGCTGTTCAGGCCTAGTCCCCCAGCGGATCAAGGCAATGGGTGTATCTGCGGGGCGACCGTTGGCTATGAGCTTGTCCACAATATGAGGCAGGTTCGCCATCCCCATATAGAATACCAATGTCCCTATCCCTGTAGATATCTTACTCCAGTCAATGGAACTATCTTCCTTGGTGGGGTCCTCATTCCCCGTAATAATACCCAAGGTAGAGGTAAAATCACGGTGGGTAACGGGAATACCGGCATAAGCAGGGACGGCAATACCGGCAGTTATGCCCGGTACCACTTCAAACTCAATGCCGTACTCAATCAATTTTTCTGCCTCTTCGCCGCCGCGTCCGAAAACATAAGGGTCACCGCCTTTTAGACGGGCAACGTTTTTACCTGCAAGGGCTTTTTCCACCAGAACCATATTAATTTCGTCCTGCTTTAAGGTATGACGGTCCGGGGATTTTCCCACATAAATAAGTTCGGCATCCGGCCGGGCATAGGTAAGCAGCCTGGGGCTGGCTAACCGGTCATAAACTATAACATCAGCCTTCTGAATGCACTCCAGACCTTTTACCGTTATCAGTTTGGGGTCTCCCGGACCGGCTCCGATTAAATATACCTTTCCTTTTGCCATGTTTATTCAAACTCCTGTCTTACAGATTTTAATATCTCTAAAGCTCCCATATCTAGAAGCTTTTCAGCAAGAGCAACGCCCAGAGATGCTGCTTCCGAGGCAGGTCCTTCCACCCTGGAGCGAAGCAGTTCTTTTCCGTCCAGGCTGGCTACCACACCTTCCAAAGTCAGCCTGTCTCCTTCCACTCTGCCCAGCGCTCCGATGGGAATCTGGCACCCACCTTCCAGCTTTTTCAGCATTGCCCTTTCTGCCGTTATTGCGGCGGCAGACGGACCATGATTTAACTTGTCAACTATCCTGGATACCTCTTCATCGCCTTCTCTGATTTCAATACCTATGGAACCCTGACCGACAGCAGGCAAACATACTTCAAAAGGTATACGCTGGGTAATCCTGTCAGCCCAACCAAGTCTTTCAATACCGGCAGCAGCCAGAATAATACCATCCAGATTCTCCCGCTCCAATTTGGCCATGCGAGTATTCAGGTTGCCTCTAAGAGAAATAATCTGTAGGTCAGGCCTGTATTTCAGCAGTTGAGCCGTCCTACGCAAACTACTGGTACCGATCCTGGCTCCCTGGGGCATGTCTTTTAAAAGGATACCGTCCCGGGCGACTAAAACATCCCTTGGGTCGTGTCTTTCACAGATAGCCCCTATCTTAAGTCCTTCAGGCAGTACTGTAGGCAAATCCTTCATACTGTGTACGGCCAAATCTATTTCATTCCTCAGCATGGCAAATTCAAGTTCCTTGGTAAACAGGCCTTTATCGCCAATCTTGGCCAATGCCACATCAAGGATTTTATCACCCTGCGTCTTCATGCTGACTATTTTAAAAGTATAGTCCGGATTAAGTTTCCGCAGGTTATCGACAACCCAGTTGGTCTGCCACATGGCTAAGGCGCTGTCCCTGGTACCTACCACAATTTCACGTGCCATATCCAATCCTCCATATCTTAATCTGGATAAACTTTATGCATCGCACCGGACTAACCTGTATGAGATTGTCCGGCTTGGCCATGGCCGGCAGCAGCCCTTTCTGCCTGCAGATCCCCAGACTGCGGTTGCCCTGTTTGTCCCTCCAGTATCTTTTGACCCGGCACATCAAGGTTAAACAGTTTTTGTAGAATTTCAGTATATAAATGTCCCTGATGGGTAGGAGCGTAATGCTTGAGCTGAATAACAGGGTCGTGGAGCAATTGATTAACAATTGAGTTAGCCATGGAACTGATTACCTTTTTTTCCCGGTCCGTCAGGTTACCCAACCTGTTAAAGGCCCTGGTAATTTCTTTTTGCTTGATTTCCTCGCCCCGTTTTTTCAAAGCGGCAATTGTCGGAGTGGCAAACTGGCTGCTTAACCATTTCCAGAATTCATCAATTTCGTTTTTGATTATTTTTTCTGCTTTCCGGGCTTCTTTTTCGCGTTGGGACAGATTGCTGTCCACAACATTCTTTAAATCGTCGATATCATACAGGGAAACGCCCTCAATAGAACCGACCGCAGGGTCCACATCCCTTGGTACGGCAATATCTATAATAAACATCTTCTTGTTGTTTCTTTTCTTCATAACATTTTCGATATCCTGGGGTTTAATGATGCAATGAGTGGCTGCTGTAGCGCTAATGACAATATCTGCAGTTTCCATGTAAGTAAACAGTTCGTCAAACTTAACAGCTTTTCCACCAAATACCTTGGCTAAACAAACAGCCCTGTCGTAGGACCGGTTCGATACCAATACCGTTGAAACACCGTTAGCCACCAAGTGCTTGGCCGTTAATTCACTCATTTTACCAGCGCCTACAATTAAAACAGAACGACCCTGAATGCCGTCCTCGAATATCTGCTTGGCCAGTTCCACAGCAGCGTAACTTATGGATACGGCATTCCTGTCAATCTCAGTTTCTGTCCGTACTCTTTTACCCACTGTAATTGCCCTGAGGAACAAGGTATTCAATACTCCGTTTGTCGCTCCCAGTTCACAGGCTATCTCGTAAGCCCGTCTTACCTGGCCAAGAATTTGGGTTTCCCCGAGAATCATGGAAT
Source organism: Thermincola ferriacetica (assembly GCF_001263415.1). Classification (NCBI taxonomy): domain Bacteria; kingdom Bacillati; phylum Bacillota; class Clostridia; order Eubacteriales; family Thermincolaceae; genus Thermincola; species Thermincola carboxydiphila. The sequence goes on along the minus strand of NZ_LGTE01000001.1, from coordinate 95,021 downwards.
CCAATCCTGAAGCTACACGGAACAAATGGTTGATGACATCAAACAGGGTATAATTATACAGATAGTTCTGTATTTCACTTGCGGACAAACGGCAACGCTTGGCAAGGAACTCCCTGATTCCTCTGAGTCCCTGTTCCACATCCAATACGGCGGCATATACTTCTGTCCTGTTACAGGTAGACAGGATGGCGCAGCCGCGTACTGCCTTAATTTTCTTGACTTCTGCCAAAGCCTCTGCTAAAGAATGTTCAGGAAAACTGAGTTTTTCTCTGATTTCGACGGGAGCAGTCTTATGATTGAGTCCTACCACGATTAAGTACATGGTTAATCCGCTCCTTTATCTTTTCTTCATTTCCCTCTTTAATCAAGTTAATAATATCTGAATTAACAAGGTCTTCAAACATTTGACGTCGCACCGATTCATCCGGCACGGAACTGATGATTTTCCGGCGCAAATCACCCATGATCTCCAGAAATTTCGCATACTCGGGACCATACTCCCGTTTCAGCTTTTCCTTTATTTTTCTTGCCAACACAGGACTATTCCCATCGGTGGAAATACTAATAGACAAAGCGCCCTGACGGACAACAGCCGGAACAATAAAATTGCATTTCGGTGGGTCGTCCACAATGTTCACCAGCATATTTCGTTCAAAACAATCATCGGCTATCCTCTGATTGGTTTTTTCGTCATCCGTAGCTCCAACAACAAGGAAAGAGCCTTCCAAATCGGTAGTGGTATAAGTCCTCCGGACAAAAGTAATTGCCCCCTCCCAGGCCAACTGTTCCAAAGCAGGGGTTACCTCCGGGCTGACTACATAAACCCTGGCCCCGCACTCAAGTAAAGAGCGAACCTTTCTTTCGGCTACCTTTCCTCCACCTACCACAAGGCATTTTTTGTTCCTCAGATTCAGATAAATGGGATAGAAGTTATACATTGCAACCCTTCCCCTAATTTAGTTTTTTACAACAAAAAAGGGTCTTTTCTTCCAGCATTCCACAAACAATCACCTTTACCTGCTTTTTTGCTTTCGACCCTTGTACAAATTATAACTTAAAAAAATTACTCGACCAAGGGTAAATGTTTTCCAAGAAAACAAGCAAAACGAAAGAATTCTAAGTTTTTCACGTCAATACCAATGCCTGGAAAACAGAGACGAAAGTCATGACCAGGCCGGTCATGACTTCGGGTTTAGAAAATTAACGCGTAGCTATGCAGACCGGGCAAGAAATAGTTTACGCCAAAGAAGGTGAATAGAACGGCGACAAATCCGATTACCGCCATAAGAGCAGCCCTCCTGCCTTTCCAACCATAGGTAAAGCGGGCATGCAGGTAAGCGGCGTAAACCAGCCAGGTAATCAGCGACCAGGTTTCCTTAGGGTCCCAACTCCAATATCTTCCCCAGGCAAATTCGGCCCATATGGCGCCGGTAATTATAACCAGGGATAATAACGGGAACCCAAAAGCTACAAAACGGTAGCTTAATTCATCCAACATTTCAGCCTTAGGCAGCCTTTCATTTAATAACCCTTTGGAATTTGATTTTTCAAGGTTTTCTTTAATCAGGTACATTACACCGATACCAAAGGAAACTGCAAAAGCGCCATAGGAAAACATAGCGGTTACAACATGGAAGGTCAACCAATTACTCTGTAGAGCAGGGAATAGGTCCCCGGGCGCTCTTTGGTCTGCGGGCATAATCATCATTACATAGGCCAGCAGGAGCCAGGCCACAGGCAGTGTAAAAGAACCGATAACCTTTAACTTATATTTGAATTCGGCAAAAAGGTAAGCAATAACGATTCCCCAGGAGAATGACATCAGGAATTCGTACCCATTTGCAAAGGGGGCATGGCCTGACACAATTGTCCGGATCACCAGTGCTGCCGAATTAGCTATAAATCCGATAACTGTAACAACAGTTGCTCCTTTACCTACGGGTTCGCTTTTGTTAATCAGGTAAGCAATATACAAAACAGATGCCACCAAATAAGCGCCGAAGGTTACATAAAACAAGACATTTTCTATTTGTTCCAATTGTGTAAAATCCACTGTTGCTCCCCCCTTATTTATTTTCCTTAATAGTTTCTACAATCCGGTTGAACTCTCGTTCGAAAGCCAGTTTGTTTTTCAGAGTCATACCGCCAATATCTACTATAGCCTTTCCGGCTTCGTCAGAGATAACAGCCCAAATCTTGCGATGCTGAATAACAAAGGATAAAGTTACCCCAAATACCAGGAGACCGCATCCCAGCCAAACAACAGGTACTCCGGGGTCCTTTTTAACCTGCAGTCCGGTATATTCCCTGGCGGCAAACTTAGTGAATTCCAGGGTGCCACCGGCTACCTCCACGGGAGTATTTAATTTTGCCACATCCATGGCGATAGTCTGTTGTCCCTGGGTAACAGCATATACTACAGCCGGGTTATTTGGATTTGGGGACTTGGACTCAGTACCATACTGAGGATCGTAATCAGGAATAAATTTGGCCACCTTAAGGCTTAACCCTGTTCCGGGCAAAGCCACTACTCCGCCTTCATAGGTGGATATCTCCTGGGTCTCACCCGATTTAGTCTTAAAAGTTCCGCTGATATCGGTAACTTGTCCGTAACTGGATTGGTAAAAGACAATTCCCTTGTATTTCAACGGGTCATTGACTTCAATGGTTTTTTTCAGAACCTCTTCGCCGTTATCGATCACTGTCAGGTCACTGAAATAATCCTTGGGCATACCGTTGGGTCGCATTTCAACCCGGAAATCGTCCACCCTAACGTCGAAATAATCGCTGGGGTCTACGTTTTTAATACCCTGTACATCACCCAGGTTAAAGGTTTCTCCTTCCAAGGCATTGATAAACCCGTTAAACCCGTAGAGGTTCCCGATAATGGCGCCTATGACGATAACGATAAAAGCTATATGGCTGATAAAGGAGCCCCATACCCCGAAACGCCCTTTATCGGCAGCTATAAAAACCTTTTCGTCAACCCGTTTACTGTTTACCCGGTAACCATGACCTTTCAGCGCATTTTCCAGTGTGTTTTCTGCACCGGAAGCAGTTGATTTGATTTTTGCCGTAGCGGCGTATTTCAGTTTCTTGACAAATCCTTCGTTAAAATCAGTTTTTGGAGGCTCCATGGCCTTAAGAAGACCCTTGAACCTGGCTACGCTGCATATAAACAGGTTCATCGTCAGCATAAACAACAAAAACCTGAACCACACGGTCCGGTAATACATATATTCACCTGTATTGGGATCGGGCCTCATCAGGGTCCCTACTATAGAAACAACAGCGATGATAATCAGCAGGAAAATCCCCAGTTTCATAGAACTGAAAAAGCGCCAAACAGCATTAACTATGCCTCCACCCTCGTCTTTGGGTATAAGTTCTTCTTCCGTCGGTTCCGCATTTTGTTTCTTTTTTCCCACACTATCACCCTTCCTGTATTCCATTTAATTACATGTAATATAATGGTGTTATGAAACGGACTAACTTGTAATTTATTCTATATAAATGGGATTATTCCTCCTTTTTAACGGGTTTTGTCCCCTTTTTTATCCAACTAAAGTGTAGCATAAAATTATGGCAAATGTGTGTCATTTTTGGTGCAAATTGCAGGCATTTTAATAATTTTACTATTCCCCGCTATTAGAAATTCATTATGCAAAAAATACAAAAGGAAAACAGGCCAAATGCAACCATTTATAACGGGATATAGCATTTGACCTGTTCCACACACTCTACTTGTATTCAACATCCTCCGGTATATCTTATCAAAGTAATCTAGAATTTACCATCGTGCCTGTGACACCTGAAACAATTCGTCGGGAAACTCTGGCTGTTAATATGGCCGTTTGAGGGTCCATGACAACTGTTGCAGAAGAATCTTGCGTCCACCCCTAGAGCCGGCTGGCCGTTATTTTGATAGATCCAACTATAAGTTAGCAGGCCAATCTTATTTACTCCGGTATTGGAAGTGGTTTCGGTCTTTAAACTGTAGCTGTTTATGCTACCATGCGGATCATGACAGACAACACAATCAAACCGGGAATGGTAATTGCTGTAGTTTTTAATATTGATTAAAGTCCTTGTACCCGAACCGACACCCGGCGCATATGGCTGTGTCTGGGTATCCGTTGGAAAGGTACCGTCGTGACATTTTAAACAGAAATCATTCCTGGAGCCTGTCCAGAGACTGCTCGGTGAAGGGTTGTCCGGGTCGGTTACTTTTCTTTCCGCAGTCACATTATGTGGGTTGTGGCAGTTTATACAACCTAAACTTGCTCCTGATTTTTGCCGGTCAGTCCCCAACACATCATGCCTGGTGTAACTATCATTCCCTGCAGTAAATTTTTTGTATATATCAGGCGCCGCAGAAGCCTGATTGGAACTATGACAAGCTAAACAGAAGTTTTCATCTCTGTAATTTTTTAAGTTTGCATTTGCCGCGCCATGGGGTTCATGGCAGGATATGCATTTTATTTCGGTGCCTGACGGCGGATTGGCCATATTTAAATTGTGCACACTGGATTCAAAGGAAGCCTTATGATCGCCGCCTTTTAAAGTCGAACCGGTACCATGGCATTTATAACACTGTTCGTTACCCTTGTAAACCATATTTCCGTTTATCGAAACGGGGCGCAATATAGCAGGATACAGCCTGTTTCCGCTTAAATCAACAGCTTTTGAATCCAGGTGCGCATCGTGGCAGCTTGCACAGGACAAACCGTTTTGCCCCACAGGGTGTTTGGAAGGATAGTTCCCATTAAACTCCTGATTGATGGCATTTTTGCTACCGGTACCATCATGGCAGACAAAACATACTTCCGCCTCGGAAACCTTAGTCAATAAATCCTGTCCTGATGCCGAATGGGAATCGTGACAATAGGCGCATTCCTTGGCATCCTGCTGAAATTTGACGTGCGGAACATTCGCAACCGGATTAGCCTGGGGTTTAATCCAAATTTCCGCTGACCTGATTCCTTCCTGGTCCTTATCATCAATAGCCGCTACTGTATAATAATAGTCCCTGAAGAATGAAACATTATCAGTATAATCTGTAGCAGTTACCAGGCCGCTGTTAAGTTTTACAAAGGTTCCCCCACTGCTGTCGGCGCGGTAAATATTGTACCCTCTGACATTGGGCTCTGCAGATGCATTCCAGGAAATTTTAACTGTTCCGTCATGGTTATCGGTTATGGTAACCCCCCCGGGAGGCTGGGCGGGCAAAGTCTTTCCTCTGGAAAGGACCTCGCGGATACTCTGGCCGTTCTGATTGGTATAAGTAAAGACCTGCACACCGCTTAAGGCCGACTGGCCGGTACCGTCGTAGGCAGCCACTTTATAAAAATACTCGGTAGAAGCCCCTATTGGCTGGATACCTGGAGTGTTATAATCAGCGTCCTTATCCACATAATAGGTTGCATCGGCCCCCGTAGTCTGGCCAATTTTCTCGTAAGCACCCGTTTCCGTGGTGCTACGGTAAATATAATAACCCTGTGCCCCAGATACATATGTCCAGTTAATGCCTATTTCTGAGCTACTGATTCCTTTTGCATAGACGTATACAGGGGCACTGGGCGCGGCCCAGGCGGAAGAAACTGTAAAAAAACCAAACGAACCGGTTACCACCGCAATCAGTAATCCGGTTAGGCCAAGTCTTTTACTCTTCATGTTTTTTCACCTCACCAGAGTTAATGGTAAAGGATATCAACCTTTTGTTTCCCCGGTCAGCTACGAAGAATTTCCGTCCATTCCCTGTAATATCGTTGGGAAATGCCATCCCTGCACTTAATTCAACCACGTTGGTTGTTCTGCTTTTAAGATTAATAAAGTATATTTGGTTAGCCAAGGCATCAACAAACAATAATTCCTTTTTCCCGGTTATGGTCAGCCCCCTGGGAGCAGAAAGGCGGATACCTTGCGGCATCGGGAAAACCGTTTCAAATTTCCCTTTTTCGTTAAATACCTGGATGCGTAAATTATTTGTATCGGCAACATAAACTTTATTACCGGCAGTATCTACCGCAATACCGTTCGGGAAAAGAAATTCTCCTTTCCCTGTGCCTTCTTGACCAAAGCTGAAAAGAAATCTGCCTGCAGGGTCAAAAACGGCTACCCTCTGCCTGCCTACATCAGTTACGTAAAGATTGCCCTTTTTATCAAAGGCAATGGCAGTCGGGCTGATGGCAGTAACCTCTTCCCCAGGAGCAGTTGAAGGATATATTTTGTGTAATTTTCCGTTGAGATCAAAAGCAAATACCCGGCCTTTATACAGGTCGGCTACATATAATAATCCCTTTGGGCCAAAAACCAGGTCCACAGGGTAAGAAAACCTGCCAAGGTCCCCGGCCTGAATTATTTCAGTCCTTTTTTTATTTTTCGTATTTAAAATTATAACCTTTTGTTTTCCTGCATCGGCTACAGCCAATAAATCACCTTTTGCGGCAACTCCCATAGGCCGCTCCAAATCCAAATTCACCGTATTAATTCTCTGTGCTGTTACCATCCCATGTCTGACAAATTTCAAATCCGCCTGCAGGAAATAACCCTGGACCTGTTTCAAGCCCCAATAGGTCCCCACAGTTGCTAAGATGACTATTGCTCCAACCCATTTCAAAATTTGCTGCTTCATATAAACTACCTCTTTCTAGAATCGCCATGTTAGCACTGTAACAGCGAAACGATGTTAGCGCTGTAATAGCGAAACGTCTGAGCAATTCTATATTCTAGAACCCCTTTTTAATTCCTGCAAATATCACAAATAAATTGTCTAACAATTTAAACCATGAAACCCTTCTTTTTCTTCTAATACCGGAGTTCACAAATAGTTGCCCGTAAAATGTGAAAAGCCAAATGCGTAAACGCATCTGGCTTATTAGGGATCTATTCCTTTGGCTTTCCTTTCATGATCATCTCGTCAGCTACAGTTGAACACAAGTGGCTGTGGGCCCTCAGCATCTCATCAGCCACCGTGGAACACGGGTGGCTGTGGGCCCTCAGCATCTCATCAGCCACCGTAGAACACGGGTGGCTGTGGGCCCTCAGCATCTCATCAGCCACCGTGGAACACGGGTGGCTGTGGGCCCTCAGCATCTCATCGGCCACCGTAGAACACGGGTGGCTGTGTGGCATGGAAGGATGATTTCCCCGACTATAGATAAAACCGGCGGTGGCAGCAGAACATCCGGCAGCGCCCTGGCGGTGGCCTGCGAGGATCCAGTCTTTCACACTGGTTGGTTCCAGTCCAAATCCGGGTATTTTTCCCCCCGCCCGGCCAACAATCTCAAATCCGCCATCAGTTTCATAACCAAGATTATCAGTCTGTACGGCAAAAACTGTAGCCCTGTTGGTTAGGTCGTAGTGCCTGATTAAACCTATCTCTCCTTTGGGCAGCCGCTGGCCTGTGCGCGGTCCGACAACCAGGGTTCTCGTCCATGGTAGGCTGACCTTGTGCCTTTCCGTAATGGGTAAACCCAGCAGTTTTTCTCTTAACGTATTATCAAAGTAATTGGTGCCGCTCTCACTCATACCAAGGATATTTACGCAGTATTCACCGGACAGGCCAAAATATTTTTCACATCCGGCGTAAAATTCTTCCCGCGTGCAACTTCCGAAGGTTCCCTGGTAACCACCGCCGTCGCAAATCCTTGATTTCGGCGGCAGCTTAAAGGTCAGGTTGTTTTCCTTACAATAATTGAAGAAATAGACAAAACCGGAAGTTGCTCCCACAAGGGCAAGGGGTTCTCCTGTACTTTCTGCCTTCCTCAGCGCTTCCACCATTGCTTCTGCATTGAACCCTTCGGGGGTAATAAGATACATACTGTCTTCCGTGCCAAAGGTTTCTTTTAACCGGTTCAGCCCAAAGGCCATAGCCATGGCGGGGGCTACTTTGGGCGAAGGTACCAGCAGCAGAATGCGCATTTTGTCCACGTCGGGAAAAACAAAATGTTTCGTCAACAAATAGTTGCTTTTAATAATCATCTCCATGCTACGCTTGTCACGGTATATTTTGCCTTTCATCCGCGGATCGCTGGTGCCGCTGGTCAATAAAGCCAGCTCTGCCTCTTCCAGGGGAAATGATGCAATAACTGCTTCTTTGAACGCCTGGGTCGGAATGGCCGGAATTTCATCCCAACGTTTTACATTCTCCGGAGTTTTGCCCTGTTTCAGGCAGTATTCGCGATAGTTCGCGTTCGCATGAAACTGGATTTCAAATTCCTCTAAGGCCAGCCGATTAAAGGTTTCTTCATCGTGGTTGTCTATTCCTTTTTCAATAAACTCCATAATTTGCCGGTCCAATTCCTGAACCATCGGTGAATCCACAGCATATTTTTTCCTTTCCATATCAATTCCCCCCATATTCTCGGATAAAAGCCTTTCTATCTCATAGCCCATTTCCTCTGGCAGCTTAATTGTCTGCTTGCCAAAGTTTTCCACAAAAAATTCCCGGTGCATAATCTGAATCGAATTAAGCATGTAGTCTCTTTTGAACCCCGGCGGCAAAGCCAGGCATTGCTTTACCTTCTCCATGTAAAAGACCCGGAAACAGTTAATCAAGTTATCCCAAAGTTCGGTAACGTCCATCTGCAAAGGCTTGACAATGGGATAAACGAAATGGTATTTGCTCAGATCGTGCTCAATAATGTGCGGTTTCAATTCTTCATACAGCGGTGTGTACGGCCACGGCGTGATCAGCAGGAAGTGCGCCAAATCGGGGTTGAATTCCAGGGCTTTTTGCAGGGTTTGCTGCATGGTGTCCGGGGTTTCTTCCAGGTTGCCCGATATAAAAGAACATTCGGTAATAATGCCGGCCTCATCCAGAAGTTTTATGGCTTCCCTGGAATTTGCCGCCTCCAGTCCTTTATTGTACCTGTCCAGGGAACTCTGGAATACCGATTCAACACCAATATACACGTGCATTACTCCGGCCTGCCTGTATTTCCACAGGATATCCCGGTCCCGCAGGACATCTTCCACCCTGGTCTCCATACTGAAGTGAAGGTCCATCTTTTTTTCTATAAGCAAGTCCAGAATTTGTTCCCACCGCCGGCGATTATAAGTTGTATATTCATCGGCCAACATAATCATGCGGACACCGTATTGTTTATATAAAACCTCAACTTCTGATACAAAGTTTTGCGGCGACCTTTCTCTGTATGTACCCCGCCAAAAAAGATGTTGCGAACAAAAACTGCACCGGTGGGGGCATCCCCTCGACGAACTCATCAGCCCCAACCGCCGGTTAGTTATTTTATAGTAATAATTATTCCAATCTATTAAATCCCAGGCCGGCAGTAAACTGTCAAGGTCGTCAATTAAGGGCCTCTCTCCGGTAATCACCAATCTGTCGCCCTGTAAAAAAGCCAGGCCCTGCACTAGGGTCAGGTCCGTACTTTCGTTCAGGGACCTAAACAACTCGACTGCGGTAATCTCTCCCTCGCCCCGGACAACGAAGTCAACGGCTCGATTGTTTCTAAGTATTTCTTCAAAACAGAAGCTGGCGTGTACTCCTCCCAGAACTGTGATAACGGAGGGATTGACCTTTTTCACAACAGCCAGCGTATCAAGAGCCGCGTTAATACTTGCCGTATAGGCGCCAATCAACACCGCGTCAGGATTGTTGGCAGCAACGTATTTTTCTATATCCTGCAGGTCATGGCGTAAAGTCATAACATCATAAATTGCAAGTTCAAATCCGGCCTGGCGCAAAGACCCCGCCAGGTAAACAAGGTTCAAAGGAGGCCAGTTTCCGGTAATCTCTATAATTCCTGTATGATAGGGGGGCGTCAGCAACAAAATCTTTCTGATCATGCCAAAACTCCTTATGTCTCCTCATTTTGAATATCTCGTCCCGGCAAAGGCCCGGAGGGAAACAGCCGAAATAATCAGGCCAGTCCACTGTATTTTAAGTGTTCGTGAACACTGGGATAAATAAGGGGTATGCCAAAAAAAGCAAACAAAACCAACAGCAGACAAAATATGGACATCCAGGCCGACATTTTGCCCTGCCATCTGTAAGTAATTCTCAAGTGCAGGTAAAATCCATAAACAAGCCAGGAAATAAAAGCCCAGGTTTCTATAGGGTCCCATCCCCAGTAACGCCCCCAGGCCTTATAAGCCCATACTGAACCGGAAGCGATCATGATCAGTAACATGATGAATGCGAAAACGACAAACCGATAGTTCAGATAATCTAACTTCTTTATATCGGGGAGTTTTTCCAGTAGAGGATGAACCTGGCCCCGCAATTCAGAAGACTCTTTCAGTAAGTATAGGATGCCTACCCCCGCAGCAATTAATGCCGACCCATAGGAAAGCTTGGCGAAAAGGATATGGATGCCTAACCAATAAGTGAAAAAGGTACGGGGAATTTCTTTCACCTCGGTAGAAGTCATGACAGCTATCCCAATCATGATGAATGAGAGGGGAAGGACCAGGGCCCCTAAAATTTTTAAGTTTGGTCTGAATAACTGCACGATCAGGTAAAAAGCCACAGCGCCCCAGGCATAAGAGGCAAAAACTTCGTATGTGCCCCAATAAGGAAAATGGCCTGTCTGCTTCCAGCGCAGAATTAAAGCAGCCGTATGGGCGACAAATCCTGCTGCAGCAAGAAAGAGTGACGGTTTTAAGAACCTGCCTTTACCGAAAATAGTAGAACTGAAAAGCAAAATTGTAGCAACGGCATAAAAACCTACCGAAATCCAATAAAGGATGATTTGCACTTTAACAGAATCCACGAGAAATTAAGCCTCCTTAATCCTAAGCTGTAAGCCCTTGAGGAAAAACATGATTAAACCAAATAAAGATACCCAAAACCCGGCAAATAAGATCCGGGCGCCAGGATCATTGACCACTTCCAGTCCAACCCATCGCCGCACTTCACTACCCAGGGCAATTGTTTGCTTGCCCGGCAACAGTACGCCCTGTTTGTCGGAGATTATACCTTCGGCAAGCTTTTTCTTCGTTCTGTCATATACGGTTATATAAGCCACAGGATTTAATAAGCGGTCAGACACACCGATCAAATTCCCGTTTTTCTGCCTGGCATCAGGAAAAAATTGCAAATCAACGGTAAACGGTGTTTCATACAGAGGCTGCCCCGTCACTAAATAAGCAGCCGGTTTTTCCCCTTCCTGGTAAGTATTCAAAAGCAGGAATGTCTGGTAAATTATCTTTCCATTGCTGTCCCTGATAGTCACCATAGGGGCAAAACCCGCCAGGTAATAAAAGAACCTGTAATTTTTATAAATTAATGGTGACCCCTTTTCTACCCAGTGGGCGGCCACAGTTTTACCCTCTTCTATAATTGCCACCTTTGATCTGATATAATTTACTCTACCCTGGCGGTCGTATACGGGACTCTGTTTCAACAGGGTTACGACAAAGCCCTGGTGCATTTTTTCACTGAATAACGGTCCTTCCTCAATTTTCCTGTAATTAGTATGCACTTCGGGCCTTATTTCCCCTTCGGCAACCATAAAATAACCCGTCATTTTAAACCCTGTTGAAACAAAACCCCCTACCGCCACCAAAACCAGGCCAACATGAAAAACCGTTTTACCCCATGTATGCAGGCCGGCCCTGCGCACGACAGAAGATCTGAGCTGAGATACGGTGCAAAGAAACAAGTTCAGCAAAAAGACAAAAGCAGTAACTATAAACCACCAAGACGCAAACACACGCCGCAGGGCAACATCGGCGCTGTCTCGTGATACAATCATGCCCAGCACTGAAAGGACTGTCAGCAAAAAGATGGTGACCAGAGCAAGTTGCTTTGATTTTAAAAAATAAAACAGCGATTTTAAATAATAATTTTTCGCCATATCAGTCTCTCCGGTTGCGTCATACCTGCCAAAAATTTGGTACTAAAGCTGTGCCCCTGACGGACACAGCTTTAGTATACCAACAAATTAATTCGACATTTCTGTTGCCGTTTCCTTTTCAAGTATACTGATATTATTTTGCAGGTTAATTAATAACCCTTGTGGTCATCACACTGCTTGCTGTCCGAACCGCAACTTCTCTTGCTGTAGTTTCCACTGGCCGGATGGGTAAAGTTCGTCAGCAGGTTGCCTGCGGAATTCGGGTCAGACTTGGTCACAATCAGGTGCGCCTTCGCGGTACCGTGCGGTACTGCAGCATGACACCAGGAACACTGCACAACGCCGTTGACTTTGTGGTCACCAATATTGTGCAGGTTCTTTCCGCCCTCGCTGAAACCTGAAGTACCGCTTGAACTCCCGCCGTAACCGTATGTGGCCCGGTCGTGGCAAAGGAAGCAGAGCATATCGGCCTGTCCTGAGTTGGCAGTATATGTGTACGGCCGTTTCAGGATGTTTGCTTGCTGTGCCTTGCCGTCATTGTTGTCGCCGTGGCAACCCTTACAGCCAACCACGCTGGTCGCTGTCCAGGGGCTGATATACTTGCCGTAACCACTGGCCTTGCTGCTCAGACCGGCCACTACGTGGTAAGCTGCCCTGGTATCGGCAAATTCTGCCTTCTGGGTATCATGACAGTTCAGGCAGTCAGCATCGGTAGCCGTCGGGAAAATCCCGGTCAGGTGCGGTGTAGCTATATCGGTATGAATAGCTCCCGCTCCATCGGCTGTCCCGGTATGGCAGTTGCTGCACTTCCGGTTGCTGCCGTCGGTGGCTGTACTGTCTATTGCTGCCCTGACTTTGGCTTTGGCGCTGTCATGGCAGGTGGCACAGTTCAGACCTCGTTTGGCATGTTCATCAGTCAATACGGCGCTGTGGCACTTGCTGCAGTTCCAGTTGTAGGAGGTAAAGCCAAAATCGGGTGCGGTATGCACTGTGGCTATATCTCCGTGAATGTCATGGCAGGCGCTGCAGTTGGCGTTCTTGTTCCGCACGGCCGTCTTCACCCGGTCGGGTGCCGTACTGCTGTGGCATAATACACAGGTCTGGGCTTCGCTGCCGGGGCCTCCGGTATCAGTCGAGGCGGTCCATGACAGGTCTACTCGGTCGTAGTAATCTGCCCGCGCAGTCAGCCCTGTGGGTACGGACGGCGCCACTGTGTCACCGCTGTTCGGACTCAGGTCGCCCGGAGGATTGCTGACGCTGCCTCCGGAAGCGGTATTCTGGGTCAGCACAAGCTGCACGTTGGCAATATAGACGCTGGCGGACTTGCCGGGATCGGGCTTAATCCGGAACTTCATCCAGCCGAACCCGCTCATGGCCTGGGCTGCTTTTGTAACATCGATAGTCTCCGTGATAAATGAAGATGAGCTGGAGCTTACAGGACCGTTGACGTAATAACCGGTGCTGCTGGTATAAATTCCGGTATCGGTGGCATAAGGGTATATTCTCAGGTTGGTGCCGTTGTAGTACCGCACACTGAGCTTCAGTTCAACCTTGGCATATTTCTGTGCTTCCTCTGCCACCCGGACAAAAATATACTGGTCGCTGCTGCCGTTTTCTTTTACTGTGACGTAGGTACTGTTACTGTTATCGGTCAGCTTGGATAATACGTCTGTGGTGGATGACGGATCGTTGGATGACTCACCGTTATTACCGGAAGCATAGCGCGCTGAATCGGGATTAACTATGCTGACGGATGTGGCAGGCAGGGTCCTGACACTCACCACAGCGCTGTCTGCCGAGTAATTGGGCTTGCCGTCATAGGCCCGGACTTTATAGTAGTAAGTTGTATCAGCCGCTAAGCCGGTATCGGCAAAAGCGGTGGCTGTTGTCTTACCGATGGAAGTCCAGGGTCCGCTGCTGGAAGTAGCCCGGAATATTTCGTAACCAATTCCCGTTGCTGCGGTCAGTGCCTTGGTATGCTCTGCCGGCAGGTAATTGTCGTGGCAGTTGGCACAGTTCATATTCGGGTCGGCAGGGAATGTCGGCTTGTGCTTGGCATCCCAGCCCAGGTGAATTTGGCCATGGCAGTCCTCGCAGTTATACTCAGGATTGGCCTTTCCAACACCATTGGCTATGATAACAATAGCCTTCTGCTGAGCCGGAGTATTTGAAGCCCCACTGTGGCAGGTATTACATCCGCCAGGGTGGATATCTGTTGACTTAATGTCAACAGCCTGCCCTGCAGCAGCAGTGAATCCATGACAACTGTCACAGCTCATGCCGGTAGCGCTATGCTTGGCGGTATGCTCTGGCTGATGGCCCGAATCCACTGTATTGGTCAGGCTGCCGTTATGGCAGTCGGTACAGTAAATGGGCGCGCCATTTCTCATCATATCCAGGTTCTTGTCACCGGAAATGGGTTTGCCCACGCCTTCGAAGGTGCTGTTATGGCATGTGGCACAGCCAAAGTTGGGTATACCGGCTTTACTGTGCAGTTCGTACAGCTCCGCCTCGCCTGTGGCCGTATTGGTGGCGTGGCAGGTGGAACATTCAACCGCAGGCATGGCCTGGTAACCAGTCTTGGCCACTTTATGCTGATGAGACACATTACCGTGGCAATCGGTACAGGTATATCCTGTCCGGCTAGCATTGGTGCTCAGGTTATTCTTGATTACAACGGGCGTATTGGGCAGTACGTTGGCTGCGTTTGTGCCGTGGCAGGTATCGCAGTTCAGCCCTGCCTTGAAGCTCTCACTGTGCTGCACAGTTACGTCGGCATTGTGGCAGTTGGTACAGCCGGTAGCCCCGTCATCGGTAAACGCTGTTACTGTATGCAGCTTGTTATGGGTTTTCGCCTTGGTCCCGTCATGGCATTCGGTACAGTTGTATGTACCGTTGGCCAGACCAACCTTGGCGCTGATCACTCCCTGTACGTTGGCGTTATCATGACAGGTATTGCAGTTATTGCTGCTGTGGATTCCAGTCACGTCAACGGGCGTATTGGCGGCGATATTGAAGGACCCCTGTACTGTTGTCCCGTCATGGCAGGTGCTGCAGGTTACTGCTTCACTCTGACTGGCCTTGTGTTCTGGCGCGTGCCTGGTTTCCCTGGTTGCCGGGTAACCGTTGGCTGTATCGCCGTTATGGCACGTACTGCAGTAAATTGGTTCGGTACCGTTCTTCAGCATGTCGATAGTGCCGTCTTTGGCAATCACCGCTGTCTCAAAGGGCGCGGTGTGACATGCTGAACAATCTTTCCCGTATTTACTGTGCAGCTTGCTCAGCTCGGTAGTCTTGGTGGTGCTGTCGGTGGCATGGCAGTTGACACAGTTTACATCTGTATTGGCTTCATATGCTTTTACATCGTGGTTGTGGCTTACATTAGCATGACAAGCCTGGCAGCTTATGTCATTTGCCGCCACTGCCGCCTTGACTTCTGCCCGGGCATTAGCGCCGTGGCAGGTGTCGCAGGTGACGGTGGAAGCTGGGTTCTTTTTATGCACTCCCAGTAAGCTCTGGCCGTCAACTGTGGCGTCCTTGGCATGGCATTCCAGACATGCGGCTGTGGCCGGGTACTTGGCAGTATTGGCGTTATGGAATGCCTTGTGGGTTTCGGTCATATCCATGCCAGGTTTGACGGCATTGTCATGGCAGCCGGCACAGTTGGTGCTCAGACTGGTTACAGCCGGCTTAAAGGTAGTATCGTTGTGGCATTCCGAACAGCCGACCAAGTACGCCGAGTGCAAAGAATCAATAGTCGGCACTGTACCCGGTGTTGAACCGCTATGGCAGTTCACGCAGTTCGGGCTGTATTCGGGCAGGAAGGTCGGGAATACGGCCGTATGCTTGGGCACATATTGTTTTCCTGGGTGAATGCCGTCGATAGTTACGCCGTCATGGCAGTTGGCACATTCCTTCTGGCCAAGCTGCACTTGAGTTTTAACCGGTGATGCCGCTCCGTGACAGGTGGTACATTGCATGGTTTTGGCTAATCGCACGGGCGGATTCAGGTGTGTCGTTACCAAATCACTGTTGTGGCACCATGCACAGGTAATCATACCACCGGTCAGTACTGTCGGACTGGTGTGCTTGGCTGAAACGTCACCGTGACATACCTGACACTCGTAACCTGTCTGCCCCTTCAGATTCCTGATGTTGGTATCTGCTGCCGTAGTATGGCAGGTGGTACAGGCCGGATGCAGGGTTAAGGTGTCGAACCTCTCCGCGTCAAGTACGGCTGAGTGATTGGGCGTATAAGGCGCGCTGGTACCGTTATTATGGCAGTCAGTACACAGGTAGCCGTTTCCACTCTTCACCGCGGAGAAAATAGCGGTCATATCAGCAGCCACCAGTTCATTGTTATGGCACTGGAAGCACGACTCTGCCGCAGTTGCCGATAACTTCAGGTGGTACTGGGTTGTCTCCTGCTCAGCAGCGTCATTGGCGTTCAATTTAGCTGCGTGCCTGGCAGCCGGAACTACTTGGCCGTTGTGGCAATCGGTACAGTTATAGCCTGTGGTACTGCCGCTCAGACTGTGAATTTTATCGGTTACTGCCTGATTGGTGTTGGCATGGCACTGGGCACAATCCTTATGGAACTGGGTGGTCTCGTAAGCCGTTCCATTGGTCCACTTGGCATTGTGCAGGGCAGCCAGTCCGCCGGTATGGCAGTCAGCGCACAGATATGGCGTGGTGGTGCCGGACTTGGTGTTGATGGTATTTACCACATTGGCATCGGCGCTGTCGTGACAGGTTCCACAGGTCGGGTGAAAGTCTGTGGTCACATAAACGGTGCCCTTGTCATCCTGCGCCTTGTGGTAAGGAGCGTTAGCCACCAGACCGCTTTCCGTCACTGTCCCATTATGACAGTCAGTACAAGCGTATCCCGGCGCAGGCAGTTTGGACCTGAGACCATCCAGGTTTATGTTGTACTTGCCGTTAACCACTCCGTGACAGGTGTTGCAGGATGCCGGGTGGAACCCGACAACGGCATCATTTCCAGCTTGGTGTACCGGGTAATAAGGTGATACCCCCTTGGTGGCGCCGGCGCTGTGGCAGGCCGCACAATCGTAGCTTAACCCGAGTTTAACCTGTTCTTTCAGGCTGGCTATAGTACTCTTGTAAGTATCGTTGTGACAATCAGTACATGCCAGGTGGAAGGCTGTCGTGTCGTTATAGGTTACTCCCTCAAAAGTAGCCTTGTGGCCGGCAGTACCGGTATGGCACTCAGTACAAGAGTAACTTCCTGCTGGGTTAGCCTTCAATGCGGTAGCGATAGTTTCAACCTTGGCCGCATAGGTGGTGCCGGGAGTGTGACAAACAGCGCAACTGGTATGTACGTCCATAATGGCCATTGGCTGGCCGTTGTAATAGGCCTTGTGCACCGGAGCCTTCGGATTGGTTCCGCCCGTATGACAGTCTAAACAGGAGTAGTCTTTTACACTACTGTAGGCGAGGGTTTTGATAGTACCCTGAATTTCAGCCCTGTCATGGCAGGTATTACAGCTTGTATGCGGTCCTCCGACCACACTGAGGCCGTTGCTCTTGTCAGCCACGTGGTACAACGGGTGACTCAACGGGCGTGTCGGCAGCACGGCCATGTTAAAGTGGCACTTTTCACAGGCCCGGTTGGCCTCAACACCTTTGGCGCTGTCAACCACAGCTTTTACCTCAGCAGGCGTAGTGGAACTGTGGCAGGTGGTACAGTCGTTGCTGTTGTTGAAGTGTTCCCTGTTCAGATAACTATCGTGACAGCTCGTACAGTTAATGGGTTCGTTGTTGGATTCAGGAATAAGTGTTTGGGTAAAGGTAGTACTGTGGGCGGTGGCAAGCTGTGCTTCGGTGTGACCTGATTTGTCGGTGCTGTGGCAGTTAAGGCAGAGCTGAGTGCCGTCGGGGTTGGTTCTTAGGACACCACCAGTTGTGTAAAACTTATGGCATTGAGATGTGGCACATGTTAATGTCTGAGAAACATAACTGGTACCTGTAGCTACCTCAAAAGAAGGATAAGAAGTCACCTGTGTGCTGCCATGTTCTTTGTGATTCACTGGTTGGTGACATGTTTCACAGTTTACAGCTTTGTGGCACTTCGCACAACTGCTGGTTAATGCAGGAGTATTCATACCGTTATGATATGAGTGGATGGCTGGTGGTCCTACTGTAACACTGTCCGGCGATTTAAAATACCCTATTCCATCAACATATACTGCCGTCCAACTTGGGTAAGGATGGTTAGCATTCATTGCATAATGATTATGGCAAATTGCACAGGTGTTTTGCGGAACCGGCGGCGCTAAATCAAAATTGCTCACTACATCTCCATGGCAGTTTGTGCAATCAGTTGTAGTCTGCGCTGCTGCAGGTTCAACTGCGACATAACCCATAATACCCACAAGCAACATAATTAATAAAACCACTTTTCTTTTATACACGATTTCACCTCCTTTTTTTAATATTTTTTCAGTTACCTTCTGCACTCCTGATTTCACCTCCTTCATAAAAGCCCTACATTAGAAAATTACATATTTAGCCACTTTTATATCATAATATTTATCGCTTGATTTCTCAACTTATCTTAACTGGATTTATGTTACAATACCTTTTAAATTCTGGAAATTACTCGATATCGCTAATTTTTTCGACTTATTTCCCTCAAAACGCCCGTTTTTCCTAATTACTTAAATATTATTTTCGTATAAAATATGCCTGTTATCACGCCCCTTATATCTTAAGTAGGTTTCATAGTTTAGTAGCTCTGGCTCCAATAATACTTGTATATAAATACATTTAAGTAAACACAAAAAAAGATATGCCCAAGTAATCAGCATATCTTTTTCAATAAAATCAAAAAACAATATTATTTATTATTATTTGTAAAATATGTCAATTTTTATCCCTGCCGGAACTGTTGTTTGCCCTTCCGGAACCTCGGAATCGTAAATCATAACAGACGCATATCGTTTGCCACTGTTGAATTTGAGTATTATAGTTCTATTTATAGTTTCTTCAGATAAAGACATCCACCCCAGAGTAGTCATATTTGTCAAGTAAAAGTCCTTTATCTGTTCTGAATTAACATCTGAGCGCCTGTTTGATACAATCCGTTTGGAATTAGCCTGATAAGTCACATCAAACCATGGTTCGCCCAGCCAAATTTCTGCATTTTGAGGAGTAGACCACTCAAATCCTGGATACAATGGTATGTTTGCCGGAACCTGCTGAACTATATTTAAATTATGAGCGTGGTAATGGCAGGCGGCACAATCAGTATCTCCTATAGCTATTACAAATTTTACGTCCGGATTCGCATGACACGTGTTACATGTTAAAGGATTATCTTGATTATTTGCCTGCGTAACGGGATTATTCAAATGTTCTTCCGTTAAACTGCTTTTATGACAAGTCTTGGTACAATTCGCATCAATTTTTCCTGCATGTCCTGCATCAAGCACATCCCCGGTGTGGCAATCCACACACTCATAGCCTTCAGCCCCATTTTTCAACTCATCAATAATTTGCGCTACTTTCTCTGACGGCTTAGTACCCGGAGTGTGACACGTATTACAGCCATAGTGCACCTCATTTACGTCAGACAACTGTCCATCAAGTCCTGCTTTATGTACCGGAGCTAAATTAAATTGTTGGTTATGACACACAAAACAATCATATTTCCGTTGATCTATGGGCGTTCTGGCCAAATTGCTTATAGTAGAAAACAATTTAACGTTAGCATGGCAGGTATTACAGTCTTTATGCGGCCCTCCAACAACACTTAAGTTATTACTGTTAACAGCTATATGATAAGTCAAATGCTCGGAAGGTCTTGCCGGTAGTACAGCAATATTAAAATGGCATTTCACACAGCCGCGGTTTTCAGCCTTCAATTTCGGATCTTTAATTTGTGCATTTGCTGTTTTGATATCACTAACTTCAGCCGCAACAGTTGATTGAGCGGAGGCGCCGTGACAGTAGCCACATTCATTGTCCTCCGGTTGACCCAGCCTCCCGGCCGCTTTTTTATGTTCGGCCGATAATGTAGCAGCATGACAACCTTCACACGAAACCTGATAATTAGTGACCCCGATATTCAAGGTGGAAGAGAAAGAATCATGCAAAGGCCCCAAATTCGTTTCATTATGCCCACTCTTATCTGTGCTGTGGCAATTTACACACAGTTGTGTCCCGTTGGAATTAGTGCGTACAATACCAGGTGAGTAAAACCTGTGGCAATTTGAAGCTGCACAGGATAGCTGTTGCGAAGCATAGGCTTTTCCGTCAGCAACAACATAGGCAGGGAAACTGGTTATTTCTGAGCTTCCATGTTGTTTATGTTTGACATTTTGATGACAAGATTCACATTTGACTGCCCTGTGACACTTACCGCAACTGTTGGTACCGGCCGGAGTATTCGAACCGTTGTGATAATTGTGTATGGCCGGCGGCCCTGTTAACACACTGTCTGCACTCTTAAAATATCCTATGCCTGTAACATACTGTGCCGTCCAATTGGGATAAGGGTGCTTGGCATTCATAGCGTAATGGTTATGGCACACCGCACATGTCAATTCAGGATTCGGTGCATCCAGCTCAAAACTCGTTACCAGGTCTCCGTGACATTTGCTACAGTCACCGGAAACAGCACCGGCAAAACCGCCAAAAGAAAACAAATATATGCCCAGTGCCATACTGACCAGAAATAGGTACTTTCTCAATTTGTAACCTCCCTTCCAATAATATAATCTATTCCAGCCAGATCTGATAATTCCTATGCTGCATTCTATATTTTAATGCACTATTGTAAAAGTTTTAATATTGAACTTTGTGGAAACTTCTGATCCTCTGCAGCAAGCAATGAGGCCCCGGAAACAAAACTGCTTTTTTATATAATGACTTTCATTATCAAACTAACAAAAATTTTTGATATATTTGTCGAAAACCCCCAAAAACAGAGAAAGTGCCCAGATGGGAAACTGGGCACTCGTATCAGACAATGTTAATTAGCCTGCAACGTCGGCGTATTGTACTGGGCAGCACCATGGCAGTCATAGCAGACGTCCCTGTTCTTTTCTCTCAGCAGGACGCTGGACCTCTGCGTATTGGATGCTGCAGTGCCGTCACCGTGCAAGTACGAAGCGGCACGCGGGAATACAAGACCGGCGTTCACAGAAGAAGCCGTACCGTGCGCCCTGTGACAGGTGAGGCAGGTCAGTGTCTTGGCACCGGCGTTATCAGCCAAAGCCAGTTTGTCAATAGTAGCATGCTGAATGTTGGTAACCTGACTTGCATTAATGACGAAATTCATCCGGTGCATGTATTTACCGGTAATAGTCTCCTGCGTCTGACCGGCATTGTGGGCTGTCTGATTAAAGAGGTCATGGCAGCCTGCACACCATACACCGGCATTGACACCGTAGTCAGTTACAACCTTGGACTTGAAGCCCCCAGTAGTAGAAGCAGCAACGGCAGTGAACTCCCAGTCCTGATGGTCTGCCGGATTAAGGTTAGCAGCCGGCAAGGTTTTCTTTAACAGACGCGGCATCACACCCGCTGCCGGATAAGTACCGCCGGCGTGAGGGTCATGGCAGGAACCGCAGCGGAAATCACCGGTTAAAGTATTGCTACCACCTGGAATCTGCACTCCGTTAAGCCAGTCATTGCTATCATAATTTTCCACACCGTGAACGGATGTGCTATAAACATAATTGGCAGTGTTGCTGTCATCAGTGCCATATACTTTGTTGTCAAAGTCAAAGGTCTTCAAGAAACCGCCGGCCAGGGAAGCATGAAGTCCGGTACTTGTTTCTATCTGGCCGTTTTCCGCATCATACGGACTTTTCAGTATACCGTTATGACAATAGTAGCAGAAGTCGGTCTGCTTGGGACCTGCAATCAACAACGCCTTGGCAGCACCGGCGTGGGTAACGTGACACTTGGCGCACCCGGTGGTATCAGCAGCAAAGTCGCCATGGTAGTAAGGTTCTTCGGCAAAAGCATTTGCAGACACCATGAGGGTAATCAGACCGGCCACTAAGGAAATTAAAACTAACTTTTTCATCTTTGTCACCTCCTTTCCAGGCTATTTTCTTTTATAAACCAGTATACGCTTAAATCCGTGTTCGAGAACATACATACGACCAACTTCATCAAAGGTCACATCGGTTGGAAGAGTAATATCCATTACCTCTTCTTCGTTGAGGGGCTGACTCTTGGTAAGCTGCATAAGTATTTCTCCCTTATCGTTAATGGCAGTAACTCGGTGAGCCATGCCCTCGACAGTGTACAACACGCCGGATTTATCAAATGCAAGCCCGCGTGGGACAGAAAGGCCGCCCTTTTTCGGATCGCCTGTACGTTTGGGCAGAGTCATGATAAATTTACCGTCCAAGTCATAAATATTAATCCTGTTATTAAGCGAATCTGCTACATACAGTTTTCCGTCCCTGACCGTAAGGTCATAGGGATAATAAAGTTTTCCTTCCTCCTTGCCGATCCCCCCAAAACTCTTAATAAGTTTTCTGGTATTCAGGTCATATATCTCAATCCGCATCGCCCTTATATTGATTAGATACAATTTATTTCCATTTACGGCAATATCGGCAACCAGAACTTTATTGTCAAGTGAAATTCTGTCCAGCATATTACCGTCGGCATTCATAACCAGAACCTTATGGTTCATGGCTTCGGCCACCCACAAACGTTCGCCGTCCCAGTACATACCTGCCGGATACTTCATTTCCTTGGAAACAATGTCTTTCAGGTGCTTTCCGGTTCGGTCATAGACGGCAATCCTGGCATTTTTACTGTCGGACACGTACACTGCGTCATTAAAAGCCAGTATCTCATACGGATTATTGAATTCCTTTTCTCCACCATAAATCGGAAACATAAATTCATATTCCGGCAAATTGGCTGGAACTACTGTCTGCGCTACTTCAACAGGACTTACTCTCTTGAAGTAAAAATATCCGAATACAAGCACAACGATTAAAGCAGCTCCCAATATAATGTTCAGCAGGGTTGATCTCGATATTTTTTTGGCCATATTATTTACCTTCCTGTTCCAGTTGTTTCATAAGTTTTTGTGCCTCTTCATAATTGGGAACAAATTTCAGAGCCCTTTGCAAATACTCTTTAGCCTTCTGACCATCCTTCATCGCAATATAAATTTTTGCTTTTTCCAGAAGGATATCAGCAGCAGCAGGTTCAATCCTCAAAGCATTGTCAATCTTCGTCAGAGCCTCCTCATATTTGCCCTGTTCACGTAACAAAACCGCATATTGAACATTGGCCGGTACAAAGTACGGACTTTTTTTGAGCACCTTTTCGAACAGTTCTGCAGCTTTTTTCCTGTCGCCCGTGTCCTTTTTAAAACTTGCGTAATTTACCAGAATTGCGTTATCTCCGGGGTTTTTCCTTGCCAATTCCGCAAACAGTTTTTCCGCAGCACCGTTCTTTCCCTGTGTATACAACGCAATAGCATAGGCTAAAGCAGCCTGTTTGTCTTTGGGATTATTTTTATAAGCTGTCTCAATGCTGTCAAAGCGCTTCTCCGCCACAGTTCTGGCATCAACTGGCTTCCAAAAAAACTTATTACCTACATATAAACCAATTACTGCCAGCGCTGTGATAACCGCAATCAAAATAATTACCGCTGTACGAAGGGAAACTTCCGAATTTGTCTGCTCCATGTCTTATCCCCCTAGCTTTCATGTTTCAAAGCAAGTTTACTAAGGTCCTCCGGCCTTCTTGTTTATAGCCTTCGTCTTATTCGCACTCCTCGGCGGTACCTTTGTTTCCACCTCTTTTGGCTTGGGCTCATTTTTCGCCGGAACCAGACGGTGTACTGTATAGTACTTTGCATTGTCCTTCCGTTTCTCACCATGGCACTTCAGACAGAACCCGTCATCCGGCAGTAAAGTAAATTTCTTATAAGGCGTCCCATGCGGTCCGTGACAACTAGTGCAGTGCATGGTCCCGCCGTGCCATGGGTCTTTATACTGTTCCCCGAAGGGATGGTTAATCCTGGCCTTGGCAATCTTGGTATGACAGTTGTTGCACATGGGCTCTTGCTTGTCGCGCAGCAGCGGCTTCCACTGGGACCCGTGCGGCACATGGCAATTGGTACATGCCCCTACCCCACCCGGGCCCTTGGCCTTCTTAGCGTGGGCCAGTTGTTCATAAGTGGACTCCAGCCCAAGGTGGCATAAGTAGCATAATTGATTACCCTTTTCTCTTTCCAGTTTCGGTCCTTTCCCTACATGCGGGTCATGGCAACCGTCGCACTCCAGAAGTCCGTTACCCACAGGATGCCTGGACGCTTTCTGGAACTCCGGACGCAGGTCACCGTGACACAGGTAACACAAGTTGGTCCTCTGTTCGGGCAGCAGAGCCGGGTACCTGGATGCATGCGGCACATGGCACTCGGTACATTTTCTCTTCACCGGGGTATGTACATAACCCGTTTTCAGTTTTTCATTCATGCCCACATGGCAACTCAGGCACAAACTGTTACCCGGCAACAGAAGCAACGCATCGGCATTGGTGGCATGGGCGCCGTGGCAGTTGGTACATTCACCCGTACTGAAGGGCAGATGCTGTACGGGCTGCAGGGTCTCACTCTGCCGGTCATAGTGGCAGGTGAAGCACAGCGCCTTACCCGGCAGCCTGGTCATGCCTCTGTATTTTGAAGCATGTGGGTCATGGCAATCGGCACAGGCGCCAATTTCATAAGGTTTATGTTTAACAGAAAAATTCCAGAAAATTTCCATTCGGTGACAGCTTGTACAAAGTTCCTTTTGTGGCATACGTAGCAAGTATTCGTAATCTGATGCATGTGGGTCATGACAATCGGTGCAGTGGCCTTTCTGGTAGGGCATATGTTGGTATGGATAAAGCGCGTTTGGTTTCCGGTTAAAGTGGCAAGTGGTACAAAGCTTATCAATTTCCACCACGTACTCGTATTTTCCGCTGCCCACGGTGTGGGAAGCGTGGCAGTCCTTGCAGAACCACTTGGCAAAGGGGGCGTGTTGATACTTTTTACTGAAGTCCCTGCTTTTATCGGAATGGCAGTAACCACATTCTTTTTTATCGTTCTCCCTGTCCGGCAGCTTGGGACCGGTGGGGTTATCGCTAATATAAAGTTGTATAGTATTAAGTATTTGGCGTAGCTCCTGCCGGACCGCCGGTAAGGATACAAGAATCCCAACCACTACTACCGTAAGGAGACCGAACATCAATATCCTGTTACGCCCCATTATTATCGGCTCCTTTCGCCACCTTTCCACAACAACTGGTGCGGCTAATCTAGATTTCTATCTATATTTATATATCGTATGGTTGGTGAAAAAAGATTAGGGGGGCAGTGGATTTTATGTTCAATTCTTCTAATTAATTGATTCGCCAAAAATTTATAAACCCCTTCTAAATTTTGGTTTTGGTACGCACACAGGGCTTTTTCAAAGTCCGCCAACTGAGGTATTTGGTGGTCCCAGAGGATGAAAATACCAGTCTAAAAAGGCCTGAAAAAGCAGGAGAATGATAATTCTCCTGCTCTTCAATTTTCTTCTGCGGTTAATTATATTATAATCCTAAAACACCATAAAAATCCACTGCTTTTTTCCTTATTCCACCAACTTTTTATTTACATAATTCGACAAATTTTAATTCGTTCCCGTATGGCACCGTGAACAGTTGGTTGTATCGTGGCAGGAGAAACATCTGCCCCTGGCAATCCCTTCAGTCTTAATAAACTGTGGGTGCTGTTTTCTCCAGCCTGGCGGGTGGGCTTTGGTTTTCTTAAAGTCGTCAGCCGTGTTGCCCGGCTTCGCCGCCTGCTTCTCCGCTTGCGGAACGCCGCTCTTCTGTACAACACCGCTGTTAGATGTTTCAGCTTTGGCCACAGCACCATGGCATTGCTGACAATAGGTCGGAGTCGCCAGGTCCTCTTTCCTGGGCGGAGTATTGTTATGGCATACTAAGCATCCGTCAACATTGTTTTTGGCAGACCGCTTATGAATGACACGCCAGTCTTCAGTATGGCCATCGGGTCGTTTCATATGGCAGTTGTAACAGAAGGAATTCCCCCTGGCATATTCGGCAACTTTGCTGACTCCGGGGATTTCATTTCCGGCCACTGCATAAGAGTGACACTTGTTACAATAACTTATATCCTTCTTAGCCAGTTTCCCGTGGGTGACGCCAAAACCCTTGACTTTATGGTCAGGCGGCATGGTAATCGATGTATGGCAAGCCTCGCAGGCATTTGTTACCTTACGTTTACTGTGGCAGTCCATACAGACATTCATTTTCGGCTCGGTAAAATCCTTGGCCATTTGCTGTTTCCCGACAGCAGTGGTCCAGGCCGCATAATTCCCGTCCCTGGTTAAACCCCGTCTGACAATATTACCGTGGGCCACTCCCGAATGGCATTCCACGCACATTACACCTTTAGCCGCGTGGCGCTCATGGGGAATTATTAAATCACCCGACGGAGTATATTCACGAAAGGTTGAATGGCACTGCGTACAGACCTCATCGGGAAGCTTATGGCTCATTTTTATCGGACGATCATAAGTGTTCGTAAAATACAGGGCCAACTCCTTGAGCGCCGCAATCTTATGTATAATCAGGTTGCCCAGACCCGGCTTAATGTGACAGTCGGTGCAGGCAACCTGAACGTGGGAGGAAGCCTCCCACGTTACATATTCAGGCCTCATTACATGGCATTTGCCACAAAATGATGGTTCCATGGTAACCCGAATGGCGCCGGCCACAGCTATTAACATAAAGGTACAGACAGCAGATACAAGAATAAATAGTTTCAGCCTGTCTTCCGTCTTTGAAAGATCCAGTTTTTTAAACAAGCTCCATTGAGGTAACTTCATCAAGGTTCCTCCCTAGTGGACATTCAGCCAAGTCCCCTGGTGGATATCGTGCAGTAAATAAAGCGCGTCAGGTGAAATGAATTCTACTTGAACCAGTGACACTTGTTGCAATAGAGACCGGCGGGTGCAGAAACCTTTCCTTCGGGAGCCTTCAGGCTGTGGCATGCTTCACAGTTCTTCATGCCCTTGGTGGCCACAACTTTTTTGTGGTTCGGCATCCAGACATCTCTCTGTGCATGGCTTGGCGGCAGTTTGGCATGACAACTGGAGCAGAACTGATTACCCCAAGCAAAGTCCTTAACCTTGTTGCCGGTAGCAATCTTCTCGGTCTTCACACCGATGCTGTGGCACATTACGCAGCCCTTGAACTCTTTGTCGCCGGACTCGGCGCTCACACCATGTAAGCCCTGGGAGGTCCAGCCTTTGTCTTTATGGTTTTCCGGAGTAAAGATTGATTTATGACAAGCTTCGCAGCGGAAGGTAACGCTTTTAACCCCTTGCACGCCGAACTTGGCCGGGTTCATGTGACATTCCACACAGACATCCATATCCGGCTGAGTAAATTGCTTAGCCATATTTTTCTTTCCGTCTTCCAAGGTCCATGCTCCAATGTCGCCAACACTGACACCCCTCTTGTAAATATTACCATGGGCAACACCGGAGTGGCACTTCACGCATCCTACTCCTTTTTCTCCGTGCAACTCGTGCGGCACAATGAGATCACCAGAGAGTGTGAAGTTCCGGTTCTTCACATTATGACACTTCTCACAGAGATGGCTTGGCAGTTCGTTTTTCATGTGCAGAGGTTTCTCTTCCTTATATTCCTTGGTTATGGCATAATTAATTAAGTGTTTGGAAGCCATTACTTTTTCTATTAATATGTTAACTACACCCGGCTCCATGTGACAGTCCACACAGCGAATATTACTGTGTGATGATACTTTCCACGTCACGTATTCGGGCTGCATGGCGTCATGACATAAGACACAGAATTCTGGGGACATGGTTAATGAAATCCCCGCCACAGCAGCAACCAGGATAAACAAAAGAGCGCCGCTTACCAGGATAAACAGTTTCAGTTTATCCTCGGTCTTTGATAAATCAAACTTAAATTTGTCTCGGATACCCATCCCAAACTAGCCTCCTCACCCCAAAATTTCTTGTAATGCAATTCACATATCAAAAGATAAAAATAAGAAGCACAAAAAATAGATAGAATTAAAAATACTAAGTTTTGGCCTCTCCTAATAAACAATGAATTTCTACAAAAATTGCAAAATCCCTTCTTTGGATGTAAGAATTTTTTGATTCATTTCTCAATTGCCAATTTTCTCTAATAAGTCCTGATGTTAATAAAATCTGCAATAAGCGCTAAACTCTTTTTTGCATTACTTTCAGGCAGTATTTCCAGCCGTTGCTTAGCCTTGATCAAATATCTTTGGGACACGCCAAAAGAATATTCGATGGCCCCGCATTTTTTTATTTCATCAATAGCCTCTAGGACTTCACCCTCTTTCTTGTCTGGTTTTCCAACAACTTCAGCCAGCCATTCTTTGCGCGGGCTTTTTTGTAAAGCAAAGATTACCGGTAACGTGACAACCCCTTGCCGCAAGTCGCTGCCAACAGGTTTCCCCAGTTCTTTTTCTTCGGCAATCAAATCTAGGATATCATCAGTAATCTGGAAAGCCATCCCCAGGTAATATCCGTACCAGCGTAGCGCCCGGACAAAGTTTTCCGGGGCCCCGGCAGCAAGCGCACCCAATTCGCAACTGGCTGAAATAAGTAGGGCAGTCTTTCTTTTGATCCTAAACAAATAATCACGCAAAGACTGCTTGGGGTCAAAGGTTGTCCGCAACTGGACTATTTCTCCTTCACTCATTTTTACGCTTACATCTGCCAGTATTTCGGCAATTTTCTTGTTGTTGCACCTGGCAATCTGAATCAGGGATTGGCCAAAAATAAAGTCGCCGGTATAAACAGAAACCTGGTTTCCCCATTTTGCTTTAACAGTTGGAATTCCCCTTCTGGTGACAGAGGCGTCAACTACATCGTCATGGACCAGGGTAGCCATATGAATTAATTCCAAGGCTACTGCTAATGGCAACAGTTTTTCCAGGTCGTATTGAAATGTCTTTCCCGCCAGTAAAGCAAAAGCCGGCCGAAGGCGTTTACCGCCGGCATTCAATAAATGACCTGAAGTCTCTGACAATAATTTTTCTTCCGGCAAATTTGCAATTTTTTTTAATTCTTTCTCTACCAGAACAAGATCATTGCGGATCTCGCCGAATAATTCTTTAGCCTTCATCGATTCACCTGCTTGGAAAAGAAAACTTATCTTTTGTTATGAATACTAGCATATCCATTTGCAATATATTCGATAATATCGAAAAAATTCCTGCCAAATTTGCCAAAATAAGTCGCTATAAAAAAAGAGCAGATTGTACCTGCTCCTAAGTTATTTGGCTTCATTATCAGAAGTATTAACTGCTTCGTGAATTTCCTTTTGCACTTCTTTGGAAGCGCTTTTAAATTCCCTGATACCTTTGCCCAGAGCCTTACCCACTTCGGGTAACTTACCGGGCCCGAAGATTATTAACGCGATAACCAATATTAATATCAGTTCAGGGAACCCTATGCTTGGCAAAAAACCGAACATCACTTTAAACCTCCCTTGTAAGCAAATATATAGTGACAAAACTGGGGAATATTTCGATTCTATTATCTCATACTCTGACGTAAAAGTAAACCCATGTCTGACCGACGGGAATCAATATTTTTATAGATGTCCTCCATTCCTGGAATGTTTTTTCAGGCGCCGAATATGTTTGACTTAAAATGTCGGTTATATTATAATAATTGTTGTCCTCTTGCGGGAGCGGATTTGGCCTGGTGGCTTGCCCGGACTTCAAATCCGTTGGCGGGCAGTGATCCTGTCCGCGGTGGGTTCGATTCCCACACGCTCCCGCCATATATTTTCAATAGGGATTAGCTTGGATATTTAATTAGTTATTATTTGATCAGCAACGAAGACCAACAGGTCTTCGTTTTTTTATTATATCGAATAAATTCACCTCCCACCAAGCAAAATAATATAAGCATGGTCTTGACGTTATAACTAGGAGGTGACCACTGGTACAGGTACAGGTAGGCATATAAACTGTACCAGGTTTATATTGGCTGAAATCATAAAAAGACAACCCAAGGTAGCATATTTTTGCATGGAATACGGACTTAGCCATGAGTTACCGATATATGCAGGTGGTCTGGGGGTCTTGGCTGGAGACTTCTTGAAAGCGGCTCATGACCTGAACCTGCCTGTTGTCGGTATAGGCATTCTTTGGCGACAGGATTATACGGAACAATTCATAGGAGAAGACGGAAGGCCTTACGACCTCTACCCTGATTACGATTATTCAAACATAAAAGATACAGGAAAAACCGTCACAGTACGGATCAGGGGTGAAGACGTAATCTGCAAAATCCGCTTGGTCGACCAATACGCAAACGCCCCTCTTTACCTTCTTGATACCAATTATCCCGGCAGCCCCCACGGTTGGATTACCAACAGGTTGTACGGTGGCACGGCCCAAGACAGAATTGCGCAGGAAATGGTGCTTGGTATAGGCGGTATACGGGCCCTTAAAGCTTTGGGCATAGAGGTTGACGTTTATCATTTCAATGAAGGACACGCCGTTTTTGCAGGTATAGAATTAATCAGGGAAAAAATGCATGGTCAACATATGTCTTTTGAGGATGCCTGGCAGGAAACCCGTAGACAGGTATGTTTTACTACCCATACGCCCGTTGCGGCCGGTAACGAATCCCATGACCATGCTCTATTACAGCATATGGAAGCTTATAACGGCTTAAACCACGAACAAATGAGCAAGCTGGGCGGCGACCCCTTTAATATGACGGCTGCAGCCTTACGCCTATCTACCGTGGCCAATGCCGTCTCTAAACTCCATGGCCAGACTGCCAGGTCAATGTGGAAAGAAGTGCGTGACGCAGCGCCTATTATCTCTATTACTAACGGAGTCCATACACCAACATGGCAGGCCGATGACATAAAGGAGGCCTTTGAAAGAGGCGAGGACCTGTGGGAACCTCATATGCGGCATAAGAAGGAACTTCTGGCTTATATCAAAGAACAAACCGGAAATGAGCTAAACCCCGATGCCCTGTTAGTGGGTTTTGCCCGCCGGGCTGCCGCTTATAAACGAAGTGACCTAATATTCCGCAATGCGGAAGTTATCGAACCTTTATTGAAAGAAGGTAAGATCCAGTTAGTCTTTTCCGGAAAGGCCCACCCACGTGATACGCTCGGCAAAGAAATCATCACGGACCTGGTCAAAATGGACCGCAAATACAGTAACAGTGTGGTTTTCCTGGAAAATTACAATATGAATATTGCCAGGTTGTTAGTACGCGGTAGCGATGTTTGGCTGAACAATCCCAAACGGCCGCTGGAAGCCAGCGGCACTTCGGGCATGAAGGCCGCGATGAACGGAGTTTTGAACGTTAGCGTTGTTGATGGATGGGTAGCCGAAGGTTGTCAACATGGTGTAAGCGGTTGGCTAATATGTACCGTATGTAAAGAACCTCTCACCGATATAAACGAAGACGAACTCGACGTACAAAATTTATACAGAGTCCTGTTTGACGAAGTCATCCCCACCTATTACAACAACCGGGAAAAATGGCTGGAGATGATGAGAGCAAGCATTGACATGTCACACTATCAATTCTCTGCACAGAGAATGATCAGGGAATATTATGAACTTTTGTACAACAGGACTTACCGCGAACAAGAGAAAAAAAACCGGGAGCCAGCCATGGTTTAAAGGTTTAAATTTAAAAGGCATTGGCACAGCGGTATGACGTGGTGGGGGTCCCCTGAGGTATAAAACTCAACTGCCATTTTCCGGACCTGCATACCAATTTCTTTTTCCCCTTTTTTCTCGGGGGCCCGAAGTCCGGCATCTTCAAGCACTTTCAGCAACCGTTTGGCAGTCCCGCAGTTCCCGTCAATAACCGGAATTTGTGACGGAAAAAATTGTTTTATGGTATCCCGGACAAATACGTAATGGGTACAGCCCAGGACCACAACTGCAATCTGGTCCCGCTGAATATTGGCTAACAATTTAGATAAATATTCCTTTATTTCTTTTCCCTGAGTGATTCCCTTCTCCACCAGTTCAACCAAACCCGGGCAAGGTAAAGGGATTACTCTGGAATGCTCGTCATATCTATGCAGCAGCTTATTGAACTTCTCCTGTTTTAGGGTAACAGGCGTGGCCATAACCAAAACCTTGCCCTCCTTACCCAACTCAACAGCAGGCTTAACAGCGGGTTCCATCCCAATAACAGGTATCTCCAGTTCCGCTCTCAATTGGTTTATGGCTACAGCCGTCGCTGTATTACACGCTACCACTAAAGTTTTGATGCCTTTATTGACCAGGAAACGGGCAACATTTCTTGATAACCGGGCTATTGTTTCATTATCTTTGGTACCGTAGGGGGCATTCAAAGAATCAGCATAGTAGATAAATTTCTCGTTGGGCAGTAACTGGACCATATCCTTTAATACGCTGATCCCACCTACCCCTGAATCAAATATCCCTATTGGCCTGTCACTGATACTGCTGCTCATTGTATCCTCCCTCTGCTTCTTCGCCAACAGCTACCGGATGTTTTTTCCGGCAATGCATATTTGACCTTTTAATGTTATTCGATAAAGCCTCGGCTTTCTCCTCTTTTTAAGAAACAACGGTATTTTTATTCTCTCAATAAACAAAGGGCCAGCTTTTGCTGGCCCCTCTAGCCTGCCTGAACCTCTTTCGATTTACGCCGGCTGATGAACCCGGTAAACTTTTGTTTATAATCGTCCATAATGGTATAGACTACCGGTATTACAATCAAGGTAAAAACAGTAGATGTAATCAAACCCCCGATTAAAACCCAGGCCATACTTGACCGCGTTTCGGCGCCTTCCCCCAAAGCCAGAGCCGTCGGCAGCATACCGAAAATCATGGTGAAAGTGGTCATGATTATTGGTCGCAACCTTGTTTTTCCGGCTTCAACCAATGCTTCTCTGAGTGTCAGGCCCCGGTTCATCAGGGTATGGGTGTAATCTATCAGCAGGGTTCCGTTTTTGGCCACCAGACCGTCCATCATGATAAGACCTATCATGGAAAAAAGGTTCAGCGTATTACCGGTGATGGCTAAAGCCAGTAAAGCCCCGACAACGCCAAGAGGTAGCGCCATCATCCGGATAAAAGGTGTCATAAATGATTCGTAAAGCATTACCAGTACCATATATACCAGGATTATTGAGAGGGCCAGAGCCGAGATTAAGTCAGCAAAGGTTTCTTTCATACCTTCGGCCTGGCCGGCAAAAGTAATGTGGTAGCCCGGGGGAAGTTTAATCTTATTTACTTCTTTTTGGGCATCCTGCAAAAATTCGTTTAATGACCTGCCTCGCAGATTTCCCTTCACCACTATGGCTCGCTGCCGGTCAATCCGTTTTATCTCCGTTGGTCCGCTGCCGGGCGCAATGTCAGCCAGTTGCTGTAGCTGTACGACATTGCCGGATACGGTTGAAACAGGAAGGGACTTGATGTGGTTGATATCAGACTTATTCAAATTTTCCACCCGTATATTAATATCGGTTTCATCCCCGCCCTGGCGGAATTTACCGACCGTGTACCCATTCAGGCCGGCCCGCACCGTACGGGCAATTTCATCAACCGACAGTCCGGCATCACTGGCTTTGCGGCGATCAATCTTGATTTGAATTTCCGGCTGACCAATCCGCCAGTCAGTATCCACATCCCTTGCCCCAGGAATTCTGGCAACGGTTGCCTTAACCTGGTCGGCCAACGCAACCAGCTTTTGCGTATCATTTCCGGTGACCTGGATTTCAATATCCCCGCCCGGCGGACCCATGTTATCCGCTTCAGTCACGCTTATCTTCCCGCCGGTAAAGTTTTGTCCCCACTTGCGAATCTGGTCCCCGATTTCCCAAATCGTTCTCTCCCGTTGTTTTTTCTCATAAAGCTGTATCCCTATCCTACCCAGGTGCGAACCGGCCGAAGTTCCCTGCATGCCGCCGGAAGAACCCAGGGTAGTATGGTAATATTTTATTTCTGGAATGGTTGCCAGGTAACGTTCAATTTCCTTCAAAACCTTATCTGTTTCACCGATAGGCGTACCTACCGGCATCTCCAGGTTGACGGTCATATCTCCTTGGTCTATTTTGGGCATCTGTTCAGCCCCGACAATGTTAAGGGCAGGCAACGTCAAACTGGCCAGGAACAAAAGGATGACCGAGATTAGTACTGTTTTTCTATGGTCAAGGGACCAATGCAAAAATTTAAGGTATGTTTCTTTAACTTTTTGGCCCACTGGACCGGTACGTTTCCATAACCAGGAAAACAGTGATTTCCTGCCGGAACCAGTCAAACCCGCCTCATCGCCGGCACCCTTTTCCTGTTTGAACAGTTTTGCCGCCAACATGGGAGTTAAAGTGAAAGATACAAAAAGTGAAAACAGTGTAGCAAAAACCACAGTTAAACCAAATTGCCGGAAAAATTGCCCTACCATCCCTCTCATAAAGGCTATTGGCGTGAAAACAACCACATCGGACAGAGTAATGGCCACTGCCGCCATACCTATTTCCATCCGCCCGTCCAGAGCCGCAGTTGCCGGGTCTTTGCCCATTTTCAGGTGCCGGTGAATGTTTTCAATGACCACAATGGAATCGTCCACCAGAATACCAATACAAAGGGCCAGCCCCATCAGTGACAGCATGTTGAAGGTGAACCCGGCAAAAAACATCATCATTAGCGCAGCCAAGAGGGACGTGGGGATGGCCAGGGCCACAATTACCGTCGAACGCCACTCCCGTAAAAATATGTACAAAGCCAGTGCAGTAGTACAGATGCCTTCTATGATAGAGTTACGGGTATCGTCCAGAGATGTGCGAATAAACTGTGATGTATCCCGGGAAACTATAATCTTCACGTCTTCAGGCAATTCCCTTTGAATTTTGTCAATTTCCTCTTTAACCCGTTCGCCTACTTCAACGATAGAAGCATCACTCTGCTTAAATACCATTAATGAAACCGCACTGATCCCATTCACCCGGCTGTATTCCCTTACTTCCTGGTAGCCGTCGGTTACAGTGGCCACGGCGCTTAAAGGAACGGAAGCGCCGTTTCCGGTAGGAATATCCAGGTTCCGGATATCGTCTAAACTCTTAAACTCGCCCAAAACTCTTACGTTGTACTCAGCCTCAGGACGATCAAGGCGCCCGCTTGGTTGGTTCAGGTTTTCCGCCCGCAGTCGGTTAATGATCTGGTTCAGGGACAGTCCATATCCGGCCAGTTTAGCTTTATCAACAGAAACCACAATTTCTCTTTTTTGCCCGCCGACGACGGAAACATCAGCCACTCCGGCAATCTTCTGCAAGCGGTCTTTAATCATATCCTCGGCCATCTTCTTTGTCTCATACAAAGGTCGCTTACTCTGCAGAGCCATTATCAGTACCGGCTGATCATTAATATCCTGTTTGTAGACAACGGGGTCCGAAGCATCTTCAGGCAACCTGCCTTTAATCATATCGACTTTTTTCTGTACATCCATGGCCGCCTTGTCAGCATCAGCCGACATCTCGAATTCCAATACCGTAAAGGTGAATCCTTCGGAAGCCTGTGACCTTATCCTCTTCAACTGACTTAACGAGGCAAGTTCATCCTCCAGGGGTTTGGTTATCTGCGTCTCAATCTCCTCGGCGCCGGCCCCGGGATAGTTGGTTACAACGGCCACATAGGGCAAATTTACCGAAGGAAATAATTCCGCTCCCATCCGGTGATATGTATACAGTCCTAATACAACAAAGACCATAATGACCATTGTCATCATGGCAGGCCTTTTAATAGATAACTGAGTCAGATTCATTACTTATCCCTACTTTACAATACAATTAAATTCACTAAATTGGCAGCAGAAAAAATCAAAGCCGACCGACTAGTCGGTCCAGCTTTGATTTTATCACAAGGTAAAATTTGCTGTCAATCAAGATTTCAATTTAATCTACTATGGAATTCTTCTCCCATAGGCTTGGAGTTATCCGCAGCCCTTACCTGTTTATAATGGTTGTCCGTCTGAGGCGCAAAGGGCTGGGATTGGCTCAGCGGAGGTCCAAAGGCCTTAATATAAATTTCTTTTAATTCTTCTATCAGGGGCATCCTGGGATTGGTAACAGTCGTCTGGTCCTCAAAAGCTTTTTCCGCCAGCATCGGCAGTTTGCGGATAAATTCGTCGGGATCGACGCCGCATTCACCTATAGTTGACGGCATATTGAGTTCCTTCATCAATCGCCGGATAGCCTGAATCAGACTGGCTACGCCCTCTTCCACACTGCTTGCCGGCAGTCCCAGATACCTGGCAATCCTCTGATATTTTTCGGGCGCAACATAGTACTCATACTTGGGCCAGGAAACAAATTTGGTGGGTCGCTGAGCATTGTATTCGATAACATAAGGCAGCAGGATAGCATTGGCCCGACCATGGGGAATATGAAACTCTCCGCCCAGTTTATGGGCCAGACTGTGGTTTATCCCTAAAAAAGCATTGGTAAAAGCCATGCCGGCAATAGTAGAAGCATTATGCATTTTTTCCCGCGCCACCCGGTCGGAGCCGTTCTTATAAGCTCTTGGCAGGTACTGGAAGACCAGTTCGATAGCCTTTAAAGCCAAACCGTCGGTATAATCGGAAGCCATGACCGAAACGTAAGCTTCGATAGCATGGGTCAGAACATCCATACCCGTATCTGCCGTAACAGCAGGCGGTACCGTCATGACAAAGTCAAAGTCCACGATAGCCACATCAGGAGTTAATTCGTAATCAGCCAGAGGATACTTAACAGCCCGTCCTTTATCGGTAATAACCGCAAAAGCCGTTACTTCCGAACCCGTACCGCTGGTAGTGGGAATGGCCACCATTTTTGCTCTGCGGCCCAGTTTCGGGTACTTATAAGTACGTTTGCGAATATCAAGAAACTTGAGTTTGAGAAACTCAAATTCGACATCAGGGTATTCGTAAAACAACCACATACCTTTGGCCGCATCCAGGGCCGAACCGCCGCCCAGGGCAATTATCGTATCAGGCTGAAAGCGCCGCATTACTTCACAGCCCTTCATCACCGTTTCCACAGAAGGATCGGGTTCAACGTCGGAAAAAATTTCAATGGCCACATGGTTTTCCCTTTTATTTAAATGATATATCACTTTTTCTACATAACCATGTTCCACCATAGCCGGATCGCAGACTATAATCGCCCTGTTTACATTGGGCATTTTCGCCAGGTATTGTACTGACCCGGACTCAAAGTATATCCGCTCCGGAACCCTGAACCACTGCATTTTTACTCTCCTCCTGGCCACCCTTTTGATATTCACCAGGTTTACGGCGCTGACATTTGAAGTAGTGGAATTGTGGCCCATGGAACCACAGCCCAAGGTCAGAGACGGCATATTGGTATTGTATAACTCCCCAATGGCGCCATGGGTAGCGGGAGCATTAACTATCACCCGGCCTACACGGACCCTTTTGGCAAATTCGTTAATGACAGCCTGGTTTTCCGAATGTATAACCGCCGAATGCCCCAAACCGCCAAATTCCACCATTTCTTCGGCCCGGGTAATCCCTTCCCGGAAATCACTGACCGTATAATAGGCCAAAATAGGGCTCAGCTTTTCCCGTGACAGGGGATATTCCGGTCCGATACCTTCCAGAACAGCTATCAGTATCTTGGTATCCCCGGGTACCGAAATACCTGCCATTTGGGCTATCTTAAAGGCTGACTGCCCAACTATATCAGGGTTTAACGAGCAACTGTGCTGGCAGGTGGCAAAATCCTCCAGCCTTTTGACTTCCTCCGGCGCCAGGAAGTAACAACCGTTGTCTGCCAACAGCCGCATAACCTGGTTACTGACAGCGCTGTCTACAAACAGGCCTTGCTCCGATGCGCAAATCATGCCGTTGTCAAAGGTCTTACTCATAATGATATCCGTGACTGCTCTCTTTAAATTTGCGCTTTGCTCTATATAACACGGCACATTACCCGGCCCCACGCCCAGGGCAGGTTTGCCGGCGCTGTACGCCGCTTTGACCATGGAGGCTCCTCCTGTGGCCAGGATCAGAGAAACTCCGGGATGGTGCATCAACATATTGGCCGCTTCTATGGAAGGGTGTTCTATCCAGCTTATACAGTTAGCCGGCGCTCCGGCCTGTACAGCAGCATCCCGCATAATTTTGGCTGCCGTAGCACAGGTTTTCTGGGATCCCGGGTGAAAGCTGAAAATAATGGGATTGCGTGTTTTCATGGCAATCAGTGACTTAAACATCGTAGTGGAAGACGGGTTCGTTACCGGTGTTATGCCCGCTATCACACCTACAGGTTCTGCCACTTCCATGTAATCTTCCTCTTCGTTTACATGTATTATGCCGACAGTTTTATGGTATTTAATGCTATGGTACACAGACTCCGTGGCAAATATATTTTTGGTAATCTTGTCCTCATAAACGCCACGGCCCGTTTCTTCAACAGCCAACCTGGCCAGTTCCATATGGTGGTCCAATCCCGCCAGAGCCATTGCTTTAACAATTTTATCAACCTGCTCCTGGTTAAACCTGTAGAATTCCATTTGCGCCTCCTGGGCATTTCTGACCAGGGCATCAATCTCCTGAGAAACCATGCGCCTGTCAATAGAAACATCTTTCTGTTCCATATCTTTTCCCCCGTTAAACATACTCGAGTTTACCTGCGCAACTTCTTTATATATAATAAAAGTTCCCCCAAAAGGAGGAACTTTATGCCCACATTGCAATTTAGCGCTGGAGGCAATTTCTCTTTTTCAGCTACCTGTACTCAAATAACGTTTTATACCTCGCGACCATATAAAATATGCCGTGGTGAAAAATATTAGGCCAACCAAAGGCGTTAGCAAGGCATAGGCATAATATTCCCTGCGGCGCATCAAAATGGTGGAAGGGTAGAATCCTACAAAAGCAAAGGGCAGTACCCAGGTAAGTATAAACCGCAGTATTCCTTTATAGACATTAACAGGATACCGCCCATAGTTCGACAGGTTGTAAACCATCGGCATCAGTCCCATCCGCCCTTCAAACCAAAAACCCAGGCTGGCCAGGGTGACATAAATGCCAGCGTAAATTAAGGTGGCCCCCAAAACCATAACCAAAAACAGCGGGATATCCCACCAATACCACTGTAATTTCAGGGAAGCCGCCGCGTAACCCATGATGACCAGACCCGGTATAATACCGGCAATTAATTCCAAATTCATGGTCTCCATGATTACTTGAAATAATGAATTTAAAGGCCTGACCAGAATCCTGTCCAACTGTCCTTCCATTACATACTTCTCAGGGACATCAAACAGATGGTTAAAAAACCCGCTGTAAAAGCCAAAGGGTACCATAAAAAACCCGTAGATAAAGAGCATTTCTTCCCTGGACCATCCCCTGATCTGGTCCACGTGCCGGAAAACTACCAGGATAAAAACCAGGTTCATGGACTGCAGCAAGAAATCTGATAAAATATAAAAGAGAAAATCAGTTCTGTAAGCCATTTTTGTTTTTAAATATTGGGCGGAATAACCCAAAAATATCTGACAGTACCACAGGAATCTCCTAAACACTTCTACCCTCCGTGCACCACTACATGACCAATGGCAATTCTCCATACTATACGGTTTAATATATAGAGGGCCACAACCCAAAAAGCCTGCAGAACCAATATTTTTAAAGCCGCCAAGCCCTGCAGCCTTTCTAAAAATATCAGATTGGGCAGGTAGCTGATAGTCTGAAAGGGTAAGTAAGCCAAAGCCTTCTGGGCCCAGTCCGGATAAAAGCTGATAGGCAAAATCAGGCCTGATAAAAGATCTGTTACCACTCTTTTGGCCCGCAACACGCCACTGGTCGAGTGGGTAAAAAAAGCGGAATATCCAAATAGGAGCGCTATTTGCGCGTTTATAAGATAACTCCCGAACATAGCGG
Organism: Thermincola ferriacetica; assembly: GCF_001263415.1. Taxonomy (NCBI): domain Bacteria; kingdom Bacillati; phylum Bacillota; class Clostridia; order Eubacteriales; family Thermincolaceae; genus Thermincola; species Thermincola carboxydiphila. Next base: position 55,231 of record NZ_LGTE01000001.1, on the reverse strand, counting down.
CAGCAAAAATGCCCCAGGTTGTCGAGGACTGCGGCAATGAAAAAGGCCGCAGCAGGTAAATAAAAAGACCGCTGGGCAGGGAAAAAAAGAAGAGCCGGAAAAGAGCTTCTCCCAAACTACGGGCCAGTTTCACCGTATCATAACGGTAAGGCCTGATCAGTTCTATTGCCACGCTTCCGTCGAGGATTTCTTTCGTAATCTTCTGGTCCAGGTTGTTAAAGTAAAAAGACCGGACTACCCAGGCGATAATTACATAGGTTAACATTTGTTCCTTCTGTAGCCCGGCCAGGCTCTTCCGGTTGATGTAGATGGCTTCCCATAAAAAGTAATAAGCCCCTATCTGGATAGCGTAATTGAAAATCCCGGTCAGGTAAGTGGACCGGTAAGCCAGCATACGGATAAACTCAAGCCTGATTAATTCCAGGTAGAGCAGGAATTTGTTGGTGTTCACCAGGGTCCCCCCCTTCCGGCCGGTAACCCTGGTAGATTAATTTTACTATGTCCTCCAGTTCCTTCTGCCCCCACCTTTTCAAAAGCGACTCCAGGGTTCCGTCATAAATCATCCGGCCGTGGTCAATGATGGCGACCCGCGGGCACAGAGCTTCGATATCCCCCAGATCATGGGTGGTCAAAAGGATGGTGGTATTCTCTTCCTTATTTATTCTCTTTAGAAAATCCCTTATCTTTTCTTTGGCTAGCACGTCCAGCCCAATTGTCGGTTCATCCAAAAACAGGAGCGGCGGATTGTGCAGTAGTGCAGCCGCCAGTTCGCATCTCATCCGCTGCCCCAGGCTTAACTTACGGACCGGCAGGTTTAAAAGGGGCCCTAGGTCGAGAATTTCGGTAAAATCTGCCAGACGCCTGCGAAATGCCTTTTCAGGTACTTCGTAAATCCTCCGCAGCAATTTAAAAGATTCTATGACAGCAATATCCCACCATAACTGACTGCGCTGGCCAAAGACCACCCCTATACCCCGGGTGCATTTTTCGCGTTCTTTAAATGGCGAATAGCCGTTAACCATAACTTTGCCGGAGGTAGGCGTTAGAATACCCGTCAGCATTTTAATAGTCGTAGACTTACCGGCGCCATTGGCGCCAATATATCCTACCATCTCCCCCTCTTCCACGGTAAAATCTAACTCATGCACTGCCTTAACGGTGTGATAGCGCCTGGAAAAGAGATCATAAACAGCCCCCAGCAGCCCTTCTCTTCTGTTAAACACTTTAAATTCCTTGGTCAGTTTTTCTGTCTCAATTATCGGCATATAGTAGTATTATTACCCCTGGCTCTTAATTCCTCCCGGCCATTGAACTTTTTCCTGACTTTTTAATAGTTTTAACAAACTGCTGCCGTCTATTTTCCACGGGGCCGCACCCTTACTTCTGCAAAGTAGCAGGTAACCTTCTCTTTCCAATTTCCCCGGCTCCTTTTCCAACCCCACTTCCAGTTTAACCAGGAAAACACTTTGTCCAGGAGATTCCTGCGTAGCTTTGCACCCACTCACCGTAAGCCATTCTATCCTGTGCAGAATCTCATTCAGGTCCCTTTTTTCTTTTTTGTCCTTTATGGCCATTAGCTGTTCCGCCAGATTGACTTCGCCCTGGTCCACCGCAGTAAAGAAAACCTCCATAATGCGCCTGGGGACAGCCCTTCTGGTCATTTCACCAAACTTACCGGCAGCTTTCCAGACCATGACCTGGTGTTCCAGGTTGACCCGTCCTGAATGGGTTTTCGAATTATAAAAATGGATACAGAAATGGCCGGGAAAATTATTCCCGGAAATGGCCCCCGCCCCATGGGGCATCCCGTTCATGGATGCGGCCAGTTTACGGCCTTTGATCTTTACCAGGATTGCGCGCCTCTTCCAGCTCCATTTTCCTCCGTATATCTGTTTCATAATAGCAGTATCTTCGGCCGTAAGCGGCTGAACGTCGGCATGAGCCCGTCCTGCCCTTCTCTGCACCCAAAAAGCCAAGCGTGAATCAAAGTCCTGTACCTGTGCCCTGGCCAACCGGGGGAATATTTTGTCCGCTTCCGACCAGGCAATCATTTCTCCGTATAAGCTGCGGTCCCTTAATTTCTGCTCCAGTGCTGTTAAAAGTTCTTGTAACTTTTTGCCGGGCTGCACTATTTGGCCTGTTGAGTCATAAATTAAATTGTCCTTATCAATCAGATATCTATCCATTCCCTTTTTCTTCCGAACGGACAAAGTTAATCGCGGCGTTTGGCAAACGCCTCGGCCGATAAATTGAGCACGGGTTAATTCCCGAATAAGCATCTTTTGTTCACTTTGGCTCAAAACAATTTGTCCCGGTACCTGATTGCCGGAAAGTTCAATTTTTATTATCGGGTTGTACAGGTATAAAAATATGATAAGACAAAAGAGCAGTCCCAGACAACAGCCAAAAACAGCCCAATTCCTTTTGTTTATTATTAGCATAGCCTTTCTCCCGGCATCATTTTTTAAAAAAATATTGGGAAAAGGACAAAATTATGTGTAGTTTTTGTGTCACCAACTTTTAACCACAAACATATGATATTGTAGCATAAAAAGCTACTGGGGAAAGCGGGGTGTCGTTGAAAAAGAGCCAATACTTTGTAATGAAGTTTTGGCCAATAAATATTGTCTCGTAGCAAAATGGCCAAAATCTAAATTTAGGAGGGGATTGTTAAATGGCCGAAATTAACGGCAAGCTCGAAAAAGGTGAAAACATGGAACAAAATTACTACCGGGAGATTATAACCAAGGCTGTATGTGGTTCAGGAAAGCAAAATTTCAGGTATGTTGAATACCTTCCCGTCCCCGCCGGCAGAGTTCCTTCCAGTGTTCTGGGATCTTCAATAACCAGGTACAGGCTGACTGAACCCTTAAAGACAGAAATTTCTCCCTCAGGTAAGAAAACCGTCCGGGTAAGCGGCACCTTTGACATTAACGTTTGGTATTCCTACAACAACGACCAGGCTACCGATGTAGCCAAAGAAACTGTTAAATTTACCGAAATAATCCCTATAGACGATATCAGCGAAGGGATAATCGGGCCCATGGACGCCAGGGCAATTCTTACTAAAGCCCCGCAGTGTATAAGGACCCTGGTTTCCGGTCAGAACCAGATAAAAGTGGAAATTGAAATGGGACTTTACGCAGAAATAATCGGTGAAACCAAAGTTTATGTTCAGGTATACCCCATCCCCGGAAATAGCGCTGCCAGGATTTATTAAGGCTAATCCGGAAGGAGGAATGCAAATGACCAACGAACCCCTGATGCGGGAAATCATAACCAAAGCTGTCTGCGGTAAAGGGCAGATTCAGCAACAAAATGTGGTTAACATAAGAGTTCCAGAACCAGGTGAGGTTCAAATTCTCGGCCATTACGTAACCAATGCCAGGCTGAAAAGCGCTGTCCCGCTGGAATCTGTCAGCGCCAGGAAAATGGTTAAAGTAGAAGGACAATACGACCTTCACGTATGGTATGCAGCAGGCCAGGACACCAATTCTGTCAAGAAGACTATTGATTATATAGAAACTATTCCGATTACCACTTTTGCTGAGGAAGACTTTAACGATGCCCAGGCCAGGGGAGAGATAACTTCCCGGCCAAAGTGCAAAAAAGCCTACCTGACGGAAGACGGCCAATCAAAAATTATTCGACTGGAAATTGAACAGGGTTTAGCAGTAGAGGTAATCGGTACTACCAAGTTATTTGTCAAAACCATCGATTTTCTGCCCCAGGATCCTTATCTGGCTGGCGGTATAGAACTGGTTGCACCGCAAATAAATACATTTATTCAGGAATTATATCCTGATGATATCTGTGACCTCGAAGACATAAATGAAGATGATTACATAAAATAAACCAGGAAAGCGTCTGCTCTAAAACCGGACGCTTTTTTGTTTCATTATCAATGCTATGCTATCAATACTATGCCCTCTCACATACTATAAAGTGTGGTAAGAACCGTAATTTTTCCTTTTACAGAGAGGGGCTCAGTATTTACATGATACCGGAAAACTTCGCGATCAGGGTGGATGCAAGCCTGGCGCCTGAAACCTGTTCTGTCCCCGGTCATCTTCTGCTTGCATTACAGGTTAAGCCGGACCAACCGGTAACCATATTTGCCGGTAACAGACAGGCCAGGGCCAACCTAAAAGAATCAAATTTTCTTCCCCAGACCATATCAATTTCTCCGGCTACCGCCGCACAACTTTATATACCACCGGAACTAAAGCTGGACCTGATGGTCCTGCCGGGCAGGGGTACCCTGCGGCTGGGACCCTTTATCGCTATCTATGGTTACAAAAACCTGGCCGGCCGAAGAATTTTCAGCGAACAGACTTCCTATTTCGGAAAGTTATGTCAGGTTTCCAGGAAAATACACGCCTTAACTTATGTTGTTGCTCCCGAAGACCTCAATATCAACGCCGGTTTTACGTACGGACATGTACTGGAAAAATCCGCCACCGGACTGCGGTGGACAAAAAAGGCCCTTCCCCTGCCCGATGTATTTTACGACAGGGGCCTCTTCCCAAAAGGACCACATAAAATGACTAGCATAAAGGTCCGGCGGTATCTGCGGGCTGCCTGGGGCGACAAGTTTTTTAACCCTAAATTTTTCGATAAGTGGCGGACTCATCTCTGGTTAAGCGAACATGCCGTTTTACGGAGATATCTGCCTACCACGGTACATATTCAGGCAGCCGAAGCGGCCAAAAACTTTATTGCGCGTCACAGTTCTGTTTATCTTAAACCTTCCGGCGGCAGTTCAGGCAGAGGTATATTGCGGGTCAGGCGTGACAGAAATTCATACACCTGTGAGTACCTGAAAAAGAAAGTGATTTACCGCTCAGTTTACGGCAACCTGGACCAAATGTGGCAGGATCTCCTGGATAAACAGATGCTCAATAAAAAGTTTATTGTTCAGCAGGACCTCAACCTGGCCAAATACCAGGCAAGACCTTTCGACGTAAGGGTCCTGATGCAAAAAGGCCTGGACGGAAAGTGGAGATTAACAGGGATGGCGGCCCGGTTAGGAGGTTCTAATGCGATTACTACCAATTTACATGCCGGCGGAACGGCTCAGCCTTTAGAACAAATACTGTCTGCCCTCTTTGGGGCGAAAAAAGCATATCAAATGCAAAGCGAAATTGAACATCTCTGTTTTCTTACCTGTAGTTGGGTTGAGCAGGTAAGCGGTCTTCAATTCGGTGAAATTGCGGTAGACGTCGGCATAGATAACACAGGTAAAATCTGGTTAATTGAACTTAATGCGGTTCCCGGCCGTACAGTGTTTACCAAAATTGGGCCAGCCCATTTAACCAAACAGGCTGTCTCCAGACCAATCGAGTACGCCCTGTACCTGGCAGGTTTCGGAAAAATGCAAAACAATGAACAGGAGCTGATTTAAAACATGTTGTTTTTGGAGATTAAAACCATCTCCACAGAAACTGCAGATAAAGCCTATCTCACTGAAGAAGGGTTCAAAGCCCTTGACTGCACGGAGAGCGAACTTTTTACCATAAAGGCCGGCTGCAACGAAGTTAAAGTAAATCTGTACAGGTTGAACCAATCAACCAACTCAATAGTTGGCCCCAGGGTTCAGCTTTATTTACCAAAAATTACCTACAAATACCTTAATCTGCCGGAATCTCTTGCTTTATCGGCTCTGGTTGACAGGCCGAAAAAAACAATAAAAATCGGCCCTTTCCTGGGTTACCTGATTACCAGAAATAAAAGGCTCAGAATCCCTCCCTTCACGACACAAAGACCCATGTTGCAACTGTTTTCGAAAATTGCCCGGGAATACGGAGTCATATCTTTTGCCTTTGCACCTCAGGACATTGATTGGCCCAATCGGAAAATAAACGGGTACATTGCCACACCATTGCCTGACGGAAATGTATTGTGGCGAAAAGACACCTTTCCATTTCCAGATGTAGTTTACAACCGGGTTCTGAACCGCAGCTCCGAACGCAAAGATTTGATTAATGAGACGGTTAAAAACCTGCAAAAAGTCCCCGGTCTACACCACTTTAACCCAAGGTTCCTGAATAAATGGGAAACACACATCATTTTAAGCCGCAACCCCGGTATGGTCGAATATTTACCGCAAACAGCGCTGCTCAGGAATTTTAGCGACATAACCGAATTCCTGAACAAATACGGCAAAGTATATATCAAACCTATCAACGGCAGCCTGGGCGCCAACATAATTAAACTGGAAAAAGTACCTACCGGTTTTCAATTTCAATACCGCAGAAAACGAAAAAATCAAAGCGGTATCTGGCCCGACAGACTGGCCCTGCAAACTGAACTCACAAAACTTCTTGGCCGCAGGTTATACGTGGTGCAGCAGGGCCTGGACCTGCTAACCTACCAGGGAAGAGTATTTGACGTTAGGGTATTGCTTCAGAAAAACGGGTCCGGCCGGTGGACAACAGCAGCTACAGTGGCCAGAGTTGCTTCAGAAAACAGCATTTTCCCGAATATTGCTGCCGGAGGGACAGCTATACCAATCGAAAAAGTATGGGAGTCCTTTACTTTCGGGGACTGGAAAACCAGTGAAATCCGGCAAAAACTGTTGGACTTGGGCAGCAACGTACACAAAACCCTGGAGGAAGAACTGGGAAACTTTGCCGAGTTAGGCCTTGATGTCGGTATTAGCAAAACAGGTCATGTTTGGCTAATCGAGGTAAATTCTAAACCGTCCCGTAAAGTCTTTCCCAAAAATCAGCCGCACCTTAAAGTACAATCCATAATAAACATCATTGATTACGCCAGATACTTGTCCGGTTTTTCAAATCCACAAAACAACACAGGTGACTACTATGAATCCAATCTTTATACAGATTGAATGGTCGGAACCGGCCGCGGGCTGTGACTATGCTCTTTATTTTCCGGCCAGACTTTTTAAAAAACTGGGTCTGGAAGCAAACGCTGCCTATATACTGCAAACCGGCTCCTTCCATACCCAGATCCTGGTAAAAATTAACGAACATACTCATCCCCTGCACAATAAAATCAGTTGTTCAAAAACCCTTGCCAGCCGTATTAACATTCCGGCCGGCTCTGTACTGACCCTGCGTTTGCTCGGCAGGATAATAAGAATTGGACCGCTGATCGGTCTGTTAACAGTAAAATTCGACAATCCTGAGAACCCCTTCGGAAGACAGGCCAAATTCTTGCGGGCCCTGTGCGACAGAGCATCCAGGGCAGGCGCTCTGGTTTACGTTTTTACACCGGAAGATATCTTGCCGGACAATATATTTGTCAGTGGTTATATTCCCGAATTACCACAAACGGACGCCGACGAAGAATGTATCGTGCAGGGAGATTCAGAGAACAGTTATGATGCTTCCGAAAACCGGGAACCTCCAATGCGCTGGATGCAGTTGACCCTGCCCTGGCCTGATATTGTTTATAACCGGATTCCTTCACGTTACTGGGAAAAACAGGAGGCTTGTCAAAATGCTCTAGCTTATATCCAGAATATCATGCAAATTCCCGTTTTTAACCCCGGATTTCTGGACAAATGCGAGGTGCAAGAAAAACTAGTAGTCCATGCCATTGCCCACCGTTACTTACCTGAGGGAACAGTTTTTGCCGGGCCGGAAACCCTGGCCCTGTTCGCTGACAGGCACCGGCAAATTTATTTGAAACCATCTTCCGGAAGCCTGGGTAGGCGAATTATCAAGATTTCCAAGGAAGGAGAACAGTTTAAGTACAAATACCGAACAAAAGACGGCGTTATTATCGAAGGTGAACAGAGGGGAGCGGCAGAACTGGTCAAAATTCTCCGTCCCGTTATGGAAAACCGTGTATACCTGATGCAGCAGGCTATTCCTTTAGCTTTATATGAAGGCCGGGAATTTGATATACGGCTGCTCATGCAGAAAGACCGTTTCGGTCGCTGGCGCAGAACGAAAGCCTATGTGCGCATTGTACAGCCTGGCGGACTCACTGCCAACCTAAACGGTGGAGCGATGGCAAAATCTATAGTTGAAGTAATCAGGCAGGTATTTAATGAAGATTTCCTCCAACCGGCTGGTATTGGTGAAAATGTTCGCCGGGCAGCGGAAGAGGTTGCTTTGGCTGTTGAAGAATGTTTTCCGGGCTTATGGGCTGAACTGGGCCTTGACTTCGGCATCGACGTGCATGGAAAACTCTGGTTGATTGAAGTTAACTCCAAGCCTTTCAGGGCTCTGACCACCTCCGTAGGATTGACCCAGAGAATAGAACGTTCTTTCCTGCGTCCCCTTGAATTTGCCAGGTTCTTTACCGGCTTTTACCCACATAGTATATAATAATTGACCAAATGGATAAGGAGGTAAAAAGTTTGCTCAAAAAAGGCCCCAGTCTTGCGATTTTAAGCAGTTTAAGACCAACATCAGACCTCCCTTTTGGTGGGCAAACAGAACCTTTTTTGGAAATCATAAATATAGCTCGGAAAAGAGGCTGGAATGCTTTTGTTATTACACCTGAAGACATAGAATGGGATAATCGTTCGCTATTGGGATACGTTCCTAAAGAGTCAGGCCTGGCCTGGAAACAAGTCCCTTTTCCTATGCCGACGGTAATTTATAACCGGCTGCCTAACCGTTCCATTGAACAAAAAGATGAGTACCGCGAAATACTGAGCAAAATAAAGCAGGCTTATGGAAAACGTTTTTTTAATCCCTTTTTCCTGAATAAATGGTCAATTTACCGGATACTGGCTTCGTACCGTTTCACCAAAAACCTGCTGCCTGAAACCCATAAGTGGTCTATAGAAAACTTCCGGGCAATGCTGCAAAAATATCCTGCCCTTTATATCAAGCCTGTTGACAACAGTCTGGGAATAGGTATTTTTCGGATAACTCATGAAAAGGAACAGAACCAGATAATACTGTGGGATGCCAATAAAAACCAAACCGCCTTTACCCATGATAATTTAATCAGGGCCTGGTCAGACCTACCCTTCCACAACAGCCCTTACCTCATTCAAAAGGGGATATCCTTGGCTCAGGTGGACGGCCGGCCCTTCGATTTCCGGGTTTTATACCAAAAAGACAAAAACGGCCAATGGAAAAAAACAGGCTTTGCCGCCCGTATAGCGGGCGAAGGAAGTATCACCACGCACGTTATGTACGGCGGTTGTCGTGCCCCCGGCTACCACCTGCTCAAGCAGGTTTTCGGCAAAAAACATGCCCAACTGCTGCTTAATAAGCTGTCCCGCATTGGCCGAATCGTGCCCGCTCTGATAGAAAGGGCTTTAAAAGAGCAGTTTGGCGAAATGGAATTTGATATCGGCATTGATAAAAAGGGGAAAATATGGGTTTTTGAAGTTAATTCCAAACCATTCAAATTTGATGAACCTTTAATCAGGGCTAAATCCCTGGTCCGTCTGATGCATTATGTCAACTATCTGGTAAAAACCTGACCATATGCTGCCTTAAGGAGGGTAAGCCTTGCAAAAGCCCGTTTTACTGCACTGCGAAGATAATTCAGGCAGCAGTTGGAAAAAATATTTTGCCGGTTTTAACTGTCAAACAGCCCCACCGCATGAGATAACTGGCCCCCTTGTCCGGTGGGGAAATATACAAGGTACTGACAACCGGGACCTTACCTTAAACAGAAAAGAGTCTCTGGTTAATGCCCTGAATCGGGAAAAGGCTCTGCAGTTTCTCAGGCTGAACAGGATTCGGCAACCTAAAATTACTGTGCCCACTCCTTCTTCACCTTATCCCTTGGTAGCCAGGCATTTGCATCCAAGAGAAAGTAACCGAGACCGAATAATTTACAGCTATGCCGAAGTGGCCAGGATAAAAGCCGACTTTTTTGTCCAGTACATCCCTACCCTGCGGGACTACAAAGCCTGGGTATTTGATGCCAAGGTCTTTTACCTGGAAAAAAAGGTACCGGTTGTAAGCAATACATCCCTTTGGCTGTCTACACCCTCCGAACAATACGAACCTGTTCCCGTCAATTTGGACTCTGATACCGAAAAAGCCTGTCTTCTGGCAGTAAAGGCAACCCACCTGTTAGGGCTTGACTTTGCCAAAGTAAGATTATGTGTTGATATGAAAAACCGTCCGGTAGTTCTTGATGTCAACCCTGTTCCCAATCCACATCCGGAAGCCTCGCCCAAACTGGTGCAACTGATAAAAAAGCGCTTACTGGCCAGGCAGCACCGACCGGCATCCGGAGAGATATGGCTGGGGGCTGACCCCGAGTTTATTCTAAGAAACAAAGATAACGGCAACCTTATTTACCCTTCGCATTTTATTCAAAAAGACGGGTTATTTGGTTATGATGAACGAAGCGAACGTCGGGAAGGTAGACTTTATCCGCTGGCTGAAATTCGTCCGACACCCGATACCTGTCCCCTGAGGCTGACCGAAAAAATCCGGCACAGCCTGCAGTACGGCGTAACCCGCATCCCCTATAAAAACGTAGAATGGTTGGCCGGTAGCATACATTATAACAGATACCAAATCGGCGGCCACATTCATTTTTCAGGTGTCGAATTATCATCGGCTCTGCTGCGGGCTTTGGATAATTACCTGGCCATACCTGTGAGCTTAATTGAAGATCGTGAAGCCGCGGTTAAACGCAGAAAACAATACGGCGGTCTTGGCAATATAAGAAATAAGCCACACGGCGGTTTTGAATACCGTACCTTGGGCAGTTGGCTGGTTTCACCGGAAATCACAAGAGCTACACTGTGTCTGGCCCTACTGGTGGCCTACGAACACCACAGCCTAAAGCGTGACTTCTTCCAGTCTTATGAAATGCAAAGGGCCTTCTACAAAGGCCAGAGTGAAAAGTTCTACGAACTGTTTCCCCTGCTGTGGGAAGATATTAAGCAAACCCATACCTATTGGAAATATGAAAAAGAGCTGCAAATTATACCAGACATGATCTCCAGGCGGGAAACCTGGGATGAACAGCAGGACATACGGATGAAATGGAGGCTGGAAATCCCCGGAATGTCGTGGTTCAAAAGCTGATATTTTGAGTTCAGTTTTAAAAAAAAGGAAAAAGCCTTTAAGTAAACCGTACGGGAACTTAAAGGCTTTTCAGCCGGTCCGGGTTAAATCCATATCTGGTTAAAATCCAGCGGGGGACAACCAAGCGTACTGTTTTTAACGGATCTACAACCTGCGATATTTGTAAGTCTCCAACAGCGCTTAAGAGCATACCGGCATCATTAAAAGATAACCCCAGCTTCACCAGGCAGTCAATGGCATACTCGGTCACTTTTGTCACAGCCTCATCCAGTGTTGCCGCTGAGCTTAGGAACGCTGTAATTTCGTCATTCATAACAACGGGTTCTTTAACGGAAAAGTTTTTCAGCACCTCTACCCTTACCGTAACTTGCGCTGCCGCCTCAATACCGGTAACCCATACTTCTCCGTCTCCCATACGCGCGTGGACATCACCCAAAGCCAACAAGGCGCCTGGTACAGCCACCGGTAAAATAAGGTCGTTGCCGGCACAAATAAGGTTGGTATCCAGATTTCCGCCGTGGGCCCCGGGTATGCCACAAGGTATTTCACCGGACGCCGGCGCCACGCCGATAACACCCACCATCGGTTTTACCGGCAGCGCAATATCATTAAAATAAGCGGTACTGCCCTTAATGGGAAGAATTTTGATTTCCGGCTCTTTTACCCTGTTACCCAGCACACCGCAATCAGGAATGGCAGCCATAACCCCCCGGTCAGCCAGGTCTATTTTCAAAATACTCACCCGGATGCTGTCACCAGGCCGGGCATCTTTTATATAAACCGGGCCGGTGGCGGGGTTAATCTGTTCCCAGTCGATATTATCAACCGATTGTTCGGCCTCAACTATCTGGTTGGCAAAACAATCCAAGGTTTCAAATACGATCACGTCCCCCGACCGGGCAACGGCAACCGCCTCCAAATCAGGGTTAAACCCGTAAATTACTTTATCTGCTCTGATTTTCATCAATCTAACCCCATTTACTGAAATGCAACTTCATTTATTGGGTCTTTTTGCGCATAAATTCTACCACTTCCAGGTCAATAAAACCCTGTGGCTGAATGCGCTCATCGAAGTTTTCCATGAGGTGGAATTCATGCAGCGCTTCCCAGAAGGTCGGCGTTGGTTCTGCGGCGCCCGTTTCTATTTTATAATAACCCCAATCAGCTAAAAGCTGCTGCAATTCCCTGAAAAGGTCTCCTTCCACGCGCAGGACATTTTCCGGCCTGGTTTTATAGAAATAAAGTTTATATAATCCGTGTAGTCTGATTAATTCCTGAACCGGCTCCGGGTGGTCATCTACGCGGAGATCTATGTACCGGTCATTAAAGCCCCCATAACCTCCCTTTTCTTTAAGCACAACCAGCGCCGCCGACTGCTTGCCACGCTTGTCGCCACCCGCATTGGTTCCGGCCTCGAGAGCCTTTAGTAGACGTTCAGCCAAATCACCTTCCGTTTTGATAAAGGTTTCGGCCATGGCCTCAACGGTTTCCGGGCCAACTAGAATATTTCCCTGGCAGGAGAAATTCGGTCCTGTCTTATGACCGGCCCAGGGGAAGCAGTCTTTGCCTGTATAAGCGGCGCTGTCCCCATTGGCGCTTAAAATACCAACCTGGCGTAACTCGCGGTGCTCATCCTTCGCCAGTAAAATCTCCAGAATTTCCTGGGGAGATTTGCCTTCCTTCAATAATTTCATAGCATCCGGACCAAAACTGGTATTCGCCCAGGATTGGGTGGCCACAATACCTGTCCCTGCCTCCCCATAAGGTACTATCGCACCAACAGCCATAAATTTCGACTGCACCGCAACACCAATTTCGCCCGTCTTTGGATCTAAACCACATATGGAATAAGTTGCAACAAGTTTAGCCATAATTTCCTCCTCTTAATCTCTAAGTTTGGGGTCCAGTGCATCTCGCAACCCATCGCCGAGCAAGTTTAAAGATAAAACAACCAGAAAAATCATTAAACCAGGCAACAGTGAAAGATGAGGCGCCACCCTGATATATTTCCTGCCAAGGCTCAGCATCAGCCCCCATTCAGATGTAGGCGGCTGTGCGCCTAATCCCAAAAAGCTCATCCCTGACGCTGCCACAATCATCCAGCCTACATCCAGGGTTGCCGCAACAACCAGAGGGCCTAAACTATTGGGAAGAATGTGTTTGAACATTATTCTGAAATCGCTGGCTCCCAACGCCCGCAAAGCTTCGATGAATTCTTTTTCCTTCAGGGACAACACCGTCCCGCGGATTATCCTGGCGTAATAGGGTATACCAACAATGGCAATGGCCAGCATGGCGTTAACAAGTCCGGGGCCCAGGGCCGCAATGATGGCAATGGCCAGGAGTACATAAGGAAAAGCCAGCAAAATGTCCATAAACCGCATGGCCAATGTGTCAAAAAAACCTTTGTAATATCCGGCCAGCAGACCTATTAGGACGCCCCAAAACATGGCAAAGGCAACGGCAAAAAAGCCAACCGCTACAGAAATTCGGCCCCCCCATAACAATCTGGACAATATATCCCGGCCCAACTCATCGGTGCCAAGAATGTGACCCGGTGTACCAATAGGCTTCAAACGGTTAAAGGTATCGATGGCATTAGGGTCATAGGGAGCAATCAGCGGGGCAAGCAAACTGAGTACCAGTATTGTAACTAAAACCAGGGCGCCTACAATGGCCGCTTTATCTTTAAGAAGCCGTTTTAAAACTTCATTCTGCACCCCTATCCCCCCTATTTGTAACTAATCCGTGGATCCACAAAAGCATATAAGATATCAACAATCAGGTTGACCAGCACATAACTGGAGGCCACCAAAAGAATAATTCCCTGCACCAACGGAAAATCCCGGGCCAGTATACCGTTCACCATTAACGTGCCTATGCCCGGCCAGCCAAAAACGATTTCCACCAGCACGGCTCCGGCAAGTACGTATCCGACCTGCAGGCCGGTAACAGTAAGCACAGGAATTAAAGCGTTTTTCAGCGCATGCTTGTAAATAACTATCTTTTTCGGCAATCCCTTGGCTTTAGCCGTACGAATGTAATCATGCCGTATAACTTCCAGGATGGACGAACGGGTCATGCGGGCGATTACTGCTGAAGAACCGGCTGCCAAAGCCAGGCTGGGCAGGATAAGGTACCTCAGCATATCCAAAAATCCGCTGCCACCGGGGCTGTGCATTCCCGATACAGGAAGAACTCCCAGTTTCAGGCCGAAAATAATCTGCAAAATGATACCCAACCAGAACACAGGCAGGCAGAAACCGACAAGGGCAATCAGCATAAGCAACCGATCCCAGAAGGTGTACTGCTTAATGGCAGAAACAATTCCTGCTATTAAGCCGAAAATTACAGCAAACAGCATACTTCCCAAAGCCAAAATGGCCGTTGCGCCAAACCTGTCCAGTATAAGGGGTAGAACTTCCCTTTTTAATTGTATCGAACGGCCCCAGTCACCGACAAACACCTTCCCAATCCAACGCAGGTACTGAACATACCAGGGGAGGTCTAGCCCCAGTTGAGACCTGAGCTCAGCCAGGGCTTCCGTTGTGGCTTTGGGACCGAGAATGATTTCCGCCGGATCACCGGGAGCTAAGTGCATGATAATAAAAACCAGAAAACTTACGCCAATGAGAACCGGTATTAGGCTTAATATCCGTCGGAAAATATATCTCCCCATAATGATCCTCCACTACTTTATTGTAACTCCTCTAAACCGGAAAACTCCCGTTGGATGCAACTTGAATCCTTCAATGTTTTTCTTCATAGCCACAATCTGAGTCTCGTGATCGACTAAAACAACAGGAGCGTCGGCAGTAATGATTTTCTGGGCCTCCTCATACATAGCTGCCCGCTTGTTCTGATCCTGCTCAGACCTGGCTTTGTCCAGCAGTTCATCCAGCTTGGGGTTCTTATAGTAGCTGTCGTTAAATCCGTCTGTTGGATACTGCTTACTGCTGTACAAAATGTAAAGGAAGTTGTCAGGGTCTCCGTTATCGCCGACCCAGGACATCTGGTGCATCAGCATGTCGTTTTTATCTGGCGGCGAGAAAACTTTGTCCAGGTAAGTACCCCATTCCATGGTTTGAATCTTGACTTTAATACCTACTTTAGCCAAATCGGCCTGAATAGCAGTGGCCATGGTAGTAGGCTGCTGCATACCGGAACCGGACTCGGGCACCCAGTAGGTTACTTCAAAACCGTTTGGATAGCCGGCTTCTTTTAAAAGCTGCTTGGCTTTTTCGGGATTATATTCATATTTGGTTACGTCGTCGGTATGGCTCCAGATTACCGGCGGCAGCGGAGAATTGGCCAGCACACCTGTATCCTTAAGAATATCTTTTACGATGGCTTCGCGGTTAATGGCATAGTTTACAGCCTGACGTACGCGTACATCGTTAAAGGGTTTTTTCAGAGTATTCATGGCTGTCCACCAAGTGTGCATACCCGGTTGTTTGATAACTTTGAAATCAGGGTTAGCTTCTAAGCGGCTCAAATCATCAGGTGAAACACCTACGATAAAATCAACATTGCCGGATTCTAATTCAGTAACCCTGGTGGTATCATCAACAATAGGCTTGAACACCAGGCGGTCAATTTTGGCCTTTTCACCCCAGTAATTGGGGTTTTTCTCCAGAATTATCTCTACACCCGGCTCCCATTTTACAAATTTATATGGGCCGGTTCCAACAGGGTTTTTACTAAAATCTTTGCCGTATTTCTTGACGGCTTCGGGGCTAACAATGGTGGCCGAATGCATAGCCAGGTTGGCCAGGAACGGAGCGAAAGGCTCCTTTAAGACAAAGGTTACTGTATAGGGGTCAACCACTTTGACCTCTTTCACCTTACCAAAAGTGAAATCGGCATAAGCAAATTCACCGGTGTTATGGTAGGGGTGGTTCTTATCGATCTGCCTGTCAACGGTAAACTTAACGGCATCGGCGTTAAACGGTGTGCCGTCATGGAACTTGACATTTTTGCGCAAGTAAAAGGTATATGTAAGACCGTCTTTCGATATATCCCACTTTTCAGCAAGACAGGGCTCAATTTCTGTACTCTCATCTTTAAAACGTACCAGCCCCTCAAACATTTCCATCCCTGCACGGGTGGAATTGAAATCGGACATCTGGTTGGTGTCCAACGTAGTAGGCTCTGCCTGCAGACCGACTACTATCTGCGAAGGGCCCTGAGAATCACCCTGGGCCTGGCCGTCTCCCTTACCGCCACAGCCGATCAAGCCCAGTGCAAGAAACAGCACTAGTAAAGTTAATCCAAACCTCTTCCACATCTTCCTGCTTCTCCTCCTTATAATCTTTAATTTTATTTATATAAATGACAACGCACCCACCGGTCTTCGCTTATGTTCTTTACCGGCGGTGACGTTTGTCGGCAAGCCTCGGTCGCGTACCGGCACCTGGTATGAAAGCGGCAACCTGGGGGCGGGTCAATGGGACTAGGAATTTCGCCCTGGATCAGGTTAAAATCAAGTTGCACCCGTGGATCCGGTTCCGGAGCCGCTCCAATGAGCATTTTGGTATAAGGATGCAAAGGTGAAGAGAATAAGTCATCGACGGCGGCATATTCTACAACTTCCCCCAGATACATAACAGCCACATAATCACTGATATGCCTAACCACGTTTAACCCGTGGGCAATAAACATATAGGTAATATTTTCTTTCTGTCTTAACTCTTCCAACAGGTTAATAATCTGCGACTGAATGGAAACGTCCAAAGCTGATACCGGTTCGTCGCATACAACAAACTCAGGTTTCAATGCCAAAGCCCGCGCTATGGCAATCCGCTGCCGTTGCCCGCCCGAAAACTCATGCGGGTACCGGTTGGCCGCTTCCTCCCCAAGGCCAACTTTATTTAAAAGTTCGCCGACAACCTTTTCCTTGTTTAACCCCGAAGTCCGGTTATGGATGACCAAAGGCTCCCACAAAATACTGCCTATTTTTTGCCTGGGATTTAAGGAAGAAAAAGGGTCCTGAAAAACAATCTGCATTTTCTCTCTCAATAGGTTCAATTCTTTTCGTGACAAGGAATACACATTTTTGTCGCCATAGAAACATTCGCCGGAAGTTGGCTCTATCAGGCGTAGGATCAGTCGCCCCAGGGTGGATTTACCGGAACCTGATTCACCAACAACTCCCAGGGTCCTTCCCCTATAGATATTTAACGATACATCAGTCACGGCTTTTACGGTTTTCCCTTTATGTCCTTTAACCGGAAACAACTTATTGAGTTTTTCTGTTCTGATTAAGACCTCGTTCATGTTACGCCTCCCAACAAGCTGCCCAATGGCCTTCCCCATATTCTTTATATGGCGGAATCTCCTTAAAGCAGCGCTCACTTGCTTTGGGGCACCTGGGTGCAAATCCGCAACCCTGTTGAATTTCCCAGGGGTTTGGAACAAATCCGGGGATAACCGTTAATGGTCCTTTTTGTGCGGCTATGCGCGGAATTGAATTGAGCAGACCTTGGGTGTAAGGATGTATAGGCTTCTTAAACAGCTCATCAGTAAGAGCATTTTCCAAAATTTTACCCAGGTACATAACCATAGTACGCTGGGCTGCCTGAGCCACCACACCCAAATCGTGCGTTATCAGCAGAATAGTGGTCCCGTACTCTTTTTTCAGGTCCAGCAAAAGCTTGAGTATCTGGGCCTGAATAGTCACATCCAAAGCCGTGGTAGGCTCGTCCGCTATAAGAATCCGCGGCGAACAGGCCAGAGCCATGGCTATCATGGCCCGCTGCCGCATACCGCCGCTTAATTGATGCGGGTAGCTTGCCGCTCTTTTAGCCGGTTCAGGTATTCCCACATGTGCCAAAAGT
Organism: Thermincola ferriacetica; assembly: GCF_001263415.1. Taxonomy (NCBI): domain Bacteria; kingdom Bacillati; phylum Bacillota; class Clostridia; order Eubacteriales; family Thermincolaceae; genus Thermincola; species Thermincola carboxydiphila. The sequence goes on along the minus strand of NZ_LGTE01000001.1, from coordinate 37,410 downwards.
TTTTCAGCTTCCGCCAAAGCACTTTTTTTGTCATAATTCCTGTGGTACCGCAACACTTCCGCAATCTGTTCTCCCACAGTGAATACAGGGTTCAGGGCAGTCATGGGCTCCTGGAATATCATGCTGATTTTATCGCCACGGATTTTGTCCATTTCTGTTTCCGACAACTTGTTCAAATCCCTGCCGTCGAACAGTATTTCACCTGATTCAATTTCAAGCGGCGGTTTAGGCAGTAGTCCCATTATCGAAAGGGCTGTCAAACTTTTACCCGAACCTGACTCACCGACTAATGCCACAGTTTCCCCCTCATAAAGAGAAAAATCCACCCCTTTTACCAAGGGATAGCTCCGCCTCTCTCGTTTTAAATTTATTTTAAGATTATGTACCCTCAGGACTTCCTTTTTCCCTGTCATATCTTCACCTCAAAGATATTCATAATAATCGCTCTAATCCGATGTCAAGAAAACCAGACAAAAAATGCCAATAATACCGTATAAAAAAACAAAGTTACCGCTTAGGAGCCGCGGCAAACTTCTATGAATTTTATTTTAAACTATTTAACTTTTTTTCGCAATATAATAATTTTTTCTACCATAACAGTCTGGTAATCCGAAAAAATGGGCGAGCTTCAACATGAGAAAAAGGCAAACCTGCCCTTAACTTCAACTTTGGTTTTTCAGGCGAAAACCTTTCACTGACACCCTTCCGCCTTAAAATCCTTCGTCAGCTTATTCAACGCCCGTTTCTCTATCCTGCTTACATAGGACCGGGAGATGCCGAGCTTCCGGGCGATTTCCCGCTGAGTCTTGCGAATGCCGTTCACTAAACCGAAACGAAGCTGCAGTACGTTCTTCTCCCGGTAACTTAGCTTCTTGACCTTTTCCAGAAGCCTGCGCTGTTCAAACAGGCTCTCCACAGTATCAAGAACAATTTCCGATTCTGTTCCCAAAACATCAATCAGGGTTATCTCGTTACCTTCTTTATCAACACCGATAGAGTCGTAAAGGGATACCTCAACCCGGTTTTTCTTGGTTGCCCGCAAGTGCATAAGGATTTCGTTCTCGATACACCTGGCAGCGTATGTAGCCAGGCGGGTTCCCTTGTACCTGTTAAAAGTGTTGATGGCTTTAATCAATCCAATGGTACCAATAGAAATCAAATCATCGTTATCATCCAACGCACCGTCAAACTTTTTAACAATGTGGGCAACCAGCCTCAAATTACGCTCGATCAGAACATTCCTCGCCTCTTCATCGCCTTTTTCCAACAGTTCCAGATACTTTTGCTCTTCCTCTTCACTTAAAGGTTGAGGAAAGGTGTTATTCGAAATATAGGATACCAATAATAATAAAGCGTTCAGAGCGCCCAAAGCAATTGCCGTCCACAGCCCCGATACCATAAAAAAGCCCCACCCCCAAAATATTCTCATCGAACCATAACTCCATCACTTTAATTTTATTCTGTCAGTAAGGGAATGGTGCCAGTCTTAGCAGTGGTAATTTTTTATATTATAAATAAGTCCGGATCATATTGAAATCAGTTATTTTTTGTATTATACTCCAATCAAATATGCATAGGTGATTCGTAGGGGGGCGGTTAGTCTGCTTTTGCTGAGTATCTTTGAAATAATAGGAACAGTAGCCTTTGCAGTTTCCGGTGCTTTAACAGGCATTAAAAAACGCCTGGATTTTTTCGGGGTGTTGATGTTAGCCATTACGACGGCTATCGGCGGAGGTATAGCCAGGGATTTAATTATAGGCAATACCCCTCCTCTGGCCTTCAGACATCCTATTTATATCACCATTGCCTTAGTTTCCACCGTTGGTGTTTGGATTTTTTACAGGTACTTATTCCGTTTAACCAATGTTATCCTGATATTTGATGCTATTGGTTTAGCCGTATTTACGGCCAACGGGGCGCGCCTTGCCTTTGCCGGCGACTACGCCTCCCTTTCAGTGGCCGTTTCCCTTGGCGTGTTAACAGGGACCGGAGGCGGCATCCTGCGGGATATCTTTGTCCAGGAAATACCCATGGTTTTCAGGAAAGAAATCTACGCCACAGCTTCCATTATCGGAGTCTTGGCCCAGTATTATTCAAGGATTTTTTTCCATGGAAGTTGGCCGCTCTATATCTGTTTTGCGACCACTTTATTAATCAGACTTATCGCCATGAATTTCAAGATGAACCTGCCTGTACCAAAAATTAACAACAGAGATGTTAATGACAACTTTTAATTTAGCTGGGTCCCTTTACCATCTATCGTAATGGACTCTTGTTTCATCGTACCGCTCGACCGGCGGTTTCTCTTCTGCCGGGTAACCGATAGAAACAAGGGAAAAAGGGATAATATTATCGGGTATATTGAGGAGTTTTCTCAAACCTGTCATGCGTTCTTCAACCGGATAAATACCCAGCCATACGGCGCCCAGTCCCTTGGCCTGCACAGCAATAAGGATGTTTTCTGTTGCTGCGGCGCAATCCTGTACCCAATACCCTTTAAACTTTTCCAGTTGTTCATCACCGCAGACCAGGATAGCCAAAGGAGCTTCTTTAAGCATATGGGCATAAGGGTGAAATTCCGGAACTTGGGTCAGGATTTGGCGATCTTTAATAACTATAAAATGCCAGGGGCGTTCATTACCCGCTGATGGCGCGCTCATAGCCGCCCGCAAAAGGTCTTTCACAGTGTCGTCCGGCACAGCATCGCCCGTATATTTTCGAATACTCCTGCGCGAAAAAATAGCTTCCATTGACATCCCTCCACGCTTTTATTTTTACAATTTATAATTAGCCGCAAATTCCGTGTCCCCTGCCTGAATAGAAGATTTTTCTGCCCTGTTAACCCAGATGCTCTCTATATGCTTTGATCCCTTGTTCCAAAGTATCAGCGCACTCGGGATACTTCAGAAATTCAGAATGTACCATGGCAAAAGCCCGCCGAAACTCCGGATTATCTTTTAAAGCTTTCGTCGAAATTTCCAACAGCATGGTAGCACTTTTGACCAAATGATCTCTTTTTGCCGGGTCTGTCTCCCTAATTTCCTTTACCAATTTCTCCAAAATACCTGTTGCCGTATCTAATAACAAATTTTTCACCTCGGAAACAGTGTTCCCCAACCCGTGCCTGAACATGCATTACGCAGTGTTTCAATCCATACACCTGCATGGGGTACGACGGATTACCTCTTTTTCAATGTAGCCCAGGGCAGTACTTCGGGGTCCTCTGTAAAAAAGGGGCACAGTTCCTTATAAAAGGTTCCTACCTGTCCGGAACAGCCGTTTTTAAAGTTTTCACATTGTTCACATAAGATGCAGGCTTCCCAACACATAATATCATCTCCCCAAGTTTTTGGTTCTAGATGTTCTTTTTAGTATATTGTATGATGTATACCAAATTAAAATCTATTTTTTTAAATAAAAAATATAAACTTTCACGAAAAGTGAAAGTTTCAGGCTGTTGACAAAGGTTAAAATCTTAAGATTCAGGGAGATTAAATGATTCCTCCGCTCTGGGCGAAATCTCCATCGGATAACCGCTCCCGCTTACGCGGCTCGCGGACCGATGGACGATTTAAGCCCCGCTCCGGAAAACATTTAACCTCCACTTTTCTTGCTTTGTCTACAATCTGGCCCGGTATCTTTATCTAGATACCGGGTTTGCTGTTCTAGTGTCATCAATCTTTTGTTGTTGTTCCATGGCAGGTAAATCGTACCTTTACCTTGATTCTTGGTTTGCTATTGAATATAAAACAAACATTAGGCTGTTAAAGGTTCCAGAGTAACCTTAACACAGTGCGAACCTAATACAATCACTTCACAATCAACTAAGTTCGGCCTATTTTATCAAACTCGCCAACCATATAGTAGGTTATCCCTTATATTTCCAAAGGCTTATAACCGTAAAAATCACGTGGATTATTCTCCAAATAGTCCTGTAAAAACTTCTCAATTTCCGCCTGTTTCTCTTCTCTTACCTCTTTCAGCCATTGATCTTGATCCAAGCGCTGCTCCTCTCGTCTTTTCAGCCAATTTATAGATTTTAAATCCTCCTGCAAATCGCGGTATCCTCCAATGTTAAAGGAGTATTTAACACTATCCCAAAACCTATGAAACAAACCCATCAAAGTAACACCTCCAATAATAAAAGGGTAGTGCTGCCGTGTTGGTAATGACAGTACTACCCTTTGTTTATCGGCTAAAAACAAGCAAAGCTTTAATTACTAGGAAGTTTATAAACCCCGCAGGGCTCATACCCGTGGGCTTTAGCATCTGCCACATCTTTAAACCAAATTTGATTTTTAGCTTTAATCTCTTTTGCCCATTGACAATGAGGGTAATGATACTTGCCTTTAGATTCAACGGGAATAGCAAAATGAAATAGTTTAGCGCCAAATCGATATATGGGATTACTCCTTCTTTTTGCTTGCTTGTTTTTCTTTAATCTTTTGTTCTAACACTTTGTAATCCATGCTACGTTCTGGGGCCGGGTTTTCAGCTTTATCGCCTTTAATTTTGAATTGCCCTTGGTATCCACTTAAAATGCAATATAAGTCTTGATCAGCCGCATATCTCAAAAACAGAACATAATTTTTGCCTTCTTCCAGTATTTCAACCTTATCTACCTTGTAATTCACACCTTTGTAAATACCGCCATCTTGATCAATGGTGATTTCGGTTGGCAAATCTTTGCCAAGAGTATTTTTGTAAACTTCTTTCGGCTCAAAAATTACATTTGTTGTAATTACGTCGGGCTCATGCTTAACGAAAGCTTCGCCAACTTTTTTAACTTTGCCTTTAACTACTACGTCGGCTGCATCAAATAATTCGTCGGGGTTGGCGTAATAATTAGTCCAAGAAGCACTGACTTGTTGGGTTGGCACTTGGTTTCTAATATTATTGTAAGCCAGACCTCCAAGAATTGCTAAACAACCAAGGAGGTACAAAAAAATCGATATTTTTTTGAATTTCATTGTATGCACTTCCTTCCTACTGATTTTTAATATAGATAATTAACTCCGGCACGGTCATCAGTTTTCGGAGTATATACGCCTAATTTGTTTCTCCAATAATCATACCCTATCATTAAACAGATATACTCAGGTTTTTCAAAAAGCAAATATCCATTATTATCAGCCAAACCTAACGAGTGCCCCATTTCGTGGGCTATAACACTTTGCTTTTGAGTCCAAGTATAATTGCTCATCACATAGGAATTGATTTTGGTTGTCGCCGAAGTTGTTATGCCATACGCAGTTGAAATATTTGTTTCACCAGACCATTGTTTTGCTGAGTCACTAATTTTGTAGATTACATATTTCGACGCACTGTTTTCTTTCATTGTAACATCTGAGCTCCATGAATTCCCAGCAGCTGTACAAGTGTCAACCCAGTTCATTGATGCATCCCTTCTGTAAGTGACTGACGAAGAGCCCCATTTAGTCCCTAGGAGAAAATAAGCTTCAGCTATAGACACTATACCAAATAAAAACACGAGAGTAAAAATAAATATTTTTGCCTTCTTTTTAATCATAGAACCAACACCTCCAAAAATACGTATTAATTTATGTCTGTAAGAAAATACCATTTATATTAAAAAGTCGATAAATTATATTCTCCACAACTCTAGCTTTACCTTCCCAAAGAAAGACAAAAATATCGACAAATTCCAACACGACCAAAATGTTGTAAAGACGACAATAATTTTTCTCATATTTTTCTAGATAAAATTTGGCTTAATCTCGTTATAGTTTGAAATCATGACCACCCGCTTAGCAGGTGTTTGTTCTAGACGAGATTACTCCATTGTATATTTTGATGCAATCCACTTTAAAGTGCGGCAGGACATTAAAATCATAAACAAAAGATGATGCTTTAAGGAAGATAATTTACCTGGCTACCGACCAGGCAGCAAAGAAATGGAACATGCCGGTCAGAGAATGGCCAAAACGTTTATCGCAGTTTGCTTATTTACCCCGGATACAGCATTACTCGCCTTACATGTGCCATTCATGGCTGCAAATAAATCTTCCCCAGTATTTCCGCCAGGTATGCTCCCCTATAGGGGAGGAGAGAGGCTGACTTCCTCATCCTTCCTGCCCATCTGCAGACCACAACTCCGGAAACTGCCATTTTATTTCCTTTATTTTGGCGAACGGTGCCGCCATCTTATGAGGGCAGGCCTGAACGGCACGGTTCGCAATACTCAGGAGCAAGTCTATTCCATCCTGCATTAACTCTGGCTGTTTTACTTTTGGCAGGATGGAATTGTCTTGCGGCGGAAATGCCCCGGGGAATGAACTCCGCCGGGAACCCCGTGCCGTCAGCCGAGGGACAGGAACGTACAAGCCCTTCAGGAATAATTTGTCGTCATCATGTTTACTTGTTTACATGTTTTTAAGTTTAAATGTAGTTATTGAGCCACAGCGGATGGCGGATAGCCTGGCCACGGTTTTCCGGCCAGGCGAAGGTTCCCTTTTCCAAATAAAACTTTCTAAAAAGCGCCTTTAAATTGCCCTGTAAGGCCCTTCTCTTCAAACCGCTAATCAATAAGTGCCGCCATAGAAATCGGAATATATTGGTGGCTAGGTCTCTGTTAAATCACGGGTTGCGTACTAAATTCATCTTACTATAGAAGCCAAGACCCAGTTATCCAAAACCGGGCCTTGGCTTCTACACATCACGTTCAACTTTATTTATATACCACTTATCATTAACTTTTTTAAAGAAAAGATGTTCAAAATATGCGGATTCAATTGTATCGGACGGTTGTATTGCAACTACAGTTACAATTACTTCTTTTTCAGTGGGTGATTCCATATGAATAAACCTGATAGCATCGATTTTAACAAACTTATGCTTTTGAAAAATATCTACTTCTCCTTTTATAATATCTCTTTTTGCGTTTTCTTTTGTAATATCCAACAACGTCTGTTTATCGCCTTCATATTCTGCCTTTACATATTTACTAGCTATTTTTTAAGTTCAGCCTCAACTTGACTATCATCTTCTTTCTTTTGAAATTCATAGTTTTTAGCCTCATTTATCACACCATTATCTAATTGTTCTTGTTCCTGTTTGTTCTTTTGTACATCAGGGCTTGGTTTTTTATTATTATAGCAACCTAATGATATGAAAGCCATACATAGTAAAACTATTATTAATAAGACTCTTCTCATTGTAAACATCATCACTCCATTTCCCCAGACTTTTATTTTATCGGAGGATTGCAAACCCCGCAGGGCTCGTAACCGTGGGCTTTAGCATCCACCACATCCTTAAACCAAATTTGATTTTCAGCTTTAATTTCTTTTGCCCATCGACAATCGTTCACGAAAAGTGAAAGTTTTATTTTAGCTCATAAACAAGAACTCTATCATTTGCCCGGTCCGCAACACAGAGCACATTGCCTTTTAAAGCTATATCATTAGGAAAATTCATCTGGTCGTCGCCTAATCCCCGGCTGCCAAAAACGGCCTTTTCCAGTACAAAACGGCATGCATTTTTCCACTGTTACCAACGAATTTCAAATGCTTTGGAGTTGACTTGGCGTTTGGTTTGTGTTAATATAATACTTGTCAATTGCCCAGATAAGGTGGCGGCATGGCCAAGTGGCTAAGGCAGAGGACTGCAAATCCTTTATCCCCGGTTCGAATCCGGGTGCCGCCTCCAATTTTATATTAGTTGACAGTTAACAGATGACAGTTAGTAGTTACCTTTGATGAGGAAACCTTAAACAACTGCTAACCGTTAACTGTTAACTGTCAACTTCCTACTGTTAACTAAAAATGCCCGGGTGGCGGAACTGGCAGACGCACAGGACTTAAAATCCTGCGGGACCTAAATCCCGTACCGGTTCGATTCCGGTCCCGGGCACCACTTGTGAAGAGGCCTGAGAGGGCTTTTTTTATTTGCAAATGCAGGCCAAAGCTGCACAATGCCTGGGCAGGTGGTCAACTGCGTCTGTCCTGTTTGCCGATGAATTGACGTTCTGCGCTCATAAAAAACCTCCCTTAATTTATATTTCCAGGCCTGTTTAATTTGATAATCCTTCTATACGAACATACCTTTTAAAGCCTCGTCGGCAAGGTCCAAAGTAATTTGGCTTTGTTTAACCGAAGCAAAAAGAATTATCCTGGTTAAGGCCCCCTCCAATTCCCTGGTGTTCGAATGAAATTGATCAGCTATGTACGTAATTACATCACCGGGTACATGTACATTTTCTGTTTCGGCTCTTTTCCTTAAGATTTCTGTCCGGGTTTCCAGGTCAGGCGGCTGGATATCTGCAATTAACCCACCCTCAAACCTTGAGCATATACTTTCATCCAATGCAGGCAATTGCTTTGGAGCTTGTTTTCCGGCCACGATAATTTGTTTGTTAGCTTCGTATAAAGCATTAAAAGTATAAAAAAATTCCTCCTGGGTCCTTTCTTTACCCGCCAAATAATGAATATCGTCAATTATAAGTATATCCATATTTCTATACTTACTTCGAAACTCTGCCGTCCGGTCGTCCCTAATGGCGTTAATTAACTCCATCGTAAATGCCTCTGCGGAAATATAAGCAACCCTGGCGCCGGGATTATTCTCAAGGGCAAAATTGCCAATCGCCTGTATTAAATGCGTTTTACCAAGCCCAACCCCACCGCAAATAAAAAGGGGATTATAAACTTTGGCCGGGGATTTTGCTACTGCAAGTGCCGCCGTATGAGCTAACCTGTTATTGTTGCCAACAACAAAGGTATCAAAGGTGTATCTGGGATTAAGACGGGTCGGCGGTGCAGAAGAATTAATTTTCGACTCTGACATTTGTTCACCTGTCTCAGGGAAGATGAAAGAAAGCTCCACTTTCAGATTTGCTGCTTCTTTTAATGCATTTTTTATAAGATTATAATAGCGGGTCTCTAGCCAATCCCTGGCAAATGCGTTAGGGACCCGGATGGTCATTGTATGATTATTGATATCGACCGGTTCAGTGCTTTTAAGCCACGTTTCAAAAGATGGTTTGCTTACTTGTTTTTTCATTATCGACAACGCATTCTGCCATAATTCACTCAGGTTAATACTTAACATCCCTAACCCAACCTCCATAAAATGGTTTAAAAAATGTATCCCAGCGGCCCCTTGCCAATTATTATTTTCTCAGACTTAAAAGCGTAATTACCGGCTTGGTAGCTGTCCGTATGCAAATATACAGCTTCTATCTGTAACCCACTGTAGGTATAAAATGAAACAGTGACAGACCCCTTTTCTTCAATTACAACGGGGCGCCAGTCCTTGGGATGTACCTCCAGCCACGGATAGTGAGGATCACTGCCCAATATGGTGTGGGTGCTCCAGGAGCACCCGTGCCACCTGGCACCAAATTCCCGTGCCTCCCGGGCAAAGAGGGAGGCTGACAAATATGACCAGGGGGTTCCATCGCCCTCAATAGCCTCCATGAAATTATCCAGCGCTCCCGGAGGTTTTGGCGGCTCCAGGAAATGGCCCCTCACCCGCTCACATTCTTCAGGCTCCGGAAAAGGTGCCTTTTCCGGCATTGCCCAGACAAAACCGTTGCCGTTTCCTCCTTCCCGAAATTGGTAGGCGCGTAAAATATACCCTTCTTTGATGTGCAAAGCTGAAAACACGGCAAGCAATCTCATAGGGTCAACCGCGCTTTTGCTCCAACCCTCCTGGGGCATCTGTTCGAACTCTCTGGCTTCAATTGCCCGGTCGCGCAACAGTTGTACTTTTTCGATAGGAAAAACCGTTTTTGTGTTCATTGGTCTGGCCTCCCTGCTACCGGCAGTCTTGCATTGCTGTGCTACAAAGCTTCAACGCATCTTGGCATTCATCCGCCGCGCCTCTTTCTGTTCCGGTAAGCTTACGAAAAAGTATCTCTGCCCTGTTAAAACAAGCTGCAAAGGACTTGTCCACATCATTATGCCTGATGTCAAAACAATACTGTTTGACGGCTACCTGCAGCGCCGTCCTCACCGCCATACACCGGAGGACTTAGAAAAACTCGTTGTGCAAACAACTGACCACTGTTTGTCACTTTTGTTCTCTTTTGCGAAAAATTTCCCCTAAACATACCTCTCCACCATTTTTTCCAGCTTCTCTCTCATCTGCCTCCGCAACTCCGCGGGCTCCAGTACCTCCACAAACTCCGCCCACTGCAGCAGCCAGCCGGTAAACTCATATATACCGGAAGTCCTATACGAAACAATAATCGACCCGTCCTCCAGCTCCTTCACAATTTGCTGGCTGGGGTGATACGCTAAAAGACGAAACCTGTATGCAATCTCTGACGATACTTTAATTAAGACATCCTGCGCCTCATCACTTGCATAAACGCCCCAACTTTCCCCAAAATAGCTGTCAAGACAAAAATCTTCAGGAAACCGAAATTTCTCTGTTCTTACAAACACATAATCAATCAGGTCAATTCTAAAGGTCCTGGTGTCCCTGTTTTTCCTGCAATAACCAATCAGGTACCACACATTGTGTTTACTGCACAGGCCATAAGGTTCCACATCTCTTGTGGACCATGCTCCCTTGGTCGGGGTAAAATACCGAATACTGACAACATTGTTTTCGGCCAGTGCATTTAATAACCGCGTCAATACTTCTCCGGCCTTCTTTATGTCCAGCAGTTGTTCCTCCACGATATGCACACGGTTCTGCAACTTCTTGATACCCTCCAACTGGCCGGCGTACCGGTTTTTGAACAGGGCTGCGATTAAGATGTCTTTAATCTGATTGATTTTTATCGCCAACGGACTCCCCTTTTGGCGCAGGATACTTAAAAACATTACCGCAGCAGTTTCCGAATCAATTTTTAGACCGAACATATCTTCTATTTTATACCGGCCGGTTTCTTTATTCCCTCTACCCGGTCTGGTCAATCTGACTCCCAGCTCCCGCTCCAATGTCATCAGGTCCCGGAAAACCTGACGCGGGGTAACCCCGCACTCCTGGGCTATTTCCTGAAGAGTAGCCCCTCCCCCGGGTGTTTTTAAACGGATGAAGTCCTGCATCTTGGTCAGTCGCACAGACCTGGTCAATTTGCTTTCGGGCATTTTCGTCACCTCATAATATAATCCTGGATAAACACAAAAAAGCCTACTCCGTGAAGGAATAGGCTTTCACCTCGTACCGTGATATCTGCTGCAACCTGGCGGTCCCTGCCTTTCCCGCGGCGTACCAGGACCCATGGCTTTGCGTCCCCCACTTTCGCGGAGTTTGCAAAATGACTTGTACCAATTATATTGTTCATTTTAATAAAATACTGCAGGAAGTCTATATTTTCCTGCAGTTTAAAACAGATATCGCTCGTCTTATTGTGACATTTTTCGACAACAGACCTAGCCGGCAATAACAGAGAATTTTTAATCATCATCTTTCATTTCTTCATCCTCTTTTTCCTCTGCCTGCTTTGTTTTTTCCTTTTCAATATCGATTTCTACCTTTTTGCCATTGGCAAACCTAACTTCAATCTCTAATTCTTTTACAGCATTTTCATCAATTTCCAGAACACTTAAAACCCGGTCGGCAATTTCTTGTTTCGTCATTTCACTGGTTAAAGCCATTTTCTCAACCAGCTCTTTAACCAGCGCTATATTTTCTTTATTTTTGTCTTCATTATTTTTGTCTCCATTATTTTTGTCTTCATTGTTTTTGTCTTCATTGTTGTTGTCTCCATTGTCTTCGTTTTTATCTTCGTCGTTTTCTTTCCCCTGCTCTTCTTTTACTTCACCGTAGACTTTCCCCTTCTCGTTTTTATATTCCAGTTTATATTCCCGGCCTTCCCCTGTATCCACTTTCACTTCCAGTTTCAAAATGCCCGGTTCCGTGTTCTCGACTGTTTCTTTATCCAGCAGGTACGCCTCAATTACTTTGTTATCTTTAATTACAAGGGTAACAACATCACCTTTCGCAAGCTGATTCGCCCGGATAAACCCATCCTTATTCTGAACCATTAAATCAGCGGGAATAAAATAGGTTGCACTGTCTCCGGCAAAGGTCCTGACTGTAACAGTTCCCGTTGTGGCCTCGTAAACCTTATCGGTTACTGAAATAGAGACGAAATTGATATCGGTTATAGTGCCATAGACTGTCACTGCGCCGGTATTTTCCAGCAGCCCGTTGCCTGTTTTATCCAGCAAAGCAGCCATTTCTGCCCTGGTCACGTTTTTGTATGGTTTAAATGTGTTGTCCGGATACCCTGCAATAATTCCCTGTTCAAGGGCTACATTTATGTAACCTATTGCTCCGGCCGGAATACTGTCTGCATCCTTGAAAACGGGGATTTTAGTCATCTGTTTGAGTGCATCCGCCTGTAGTCCTAAAGCTCTGACCAGCAGACTTGATATCCAAACGCGGGTGGCGGGTTTATTCGGTTGGATTTTTTCCTCCGTTGTATCAAAAAGCCCCTTTTCCAAGGCAGTAATCACATACCCTTTGGCCCAGGGATACTGTTTTTCCAGCAAAGCGGCATCCTTAAAATGAAGTTTTACGCTCTCGGCAGATTTGGCCTGGGCTTCCTTTTCCAAACCCATTAAGCGAACAGCCATGACAATTGCTTCTACCCTGCTGACAGGTTGGTTAGGCCTGAAAGTGCCGTCGGGGTATCCCGAAATCACGTTTTTAGCCTTCATTTTTGCAATAAACTCCGATGCCCATTTGGCCTCTTCGACATCGTCGAATTCTAAAATAATCTGCACCCGGCCGTCCTCATTAATTTTTGTTTTCATTTCTTTGGCCGAAACTTTAGGCGTTATTACGCCAAAAGTAAACAGCGCCACCAGCAACAAACTTAAAAACGTTCTCAACTTCTTCATTTTCTATCTCCTCCCTTTAATTTTTGCCGGTCAATTCCAAAGGATACCCGGCTTTTTGATATTCTAATGTTTATTACGGAAAAAATCCTGATTTATGGGGGTAGGCCCCCTTTACCTTTATTCCCGGTCTCCGTCACTGTCTGAGCTATTTTCTTTTTGGTCATTATTGAACATATTATCGTCTTTTTTGTTATCGCCGTCCTTCTCGTCGGAACCCCGATATTTTTTATCACCGGGTTCCTGCTTATCCTTATTAAACTCTTCTTCTTTTTCATCCATCTTTTTCTTCTTTTCTTCCCGGTCTTCTATCCTCGCTTTTTGCTTTTCCTCATTATTTTTCGGTTCCTTTTCCTCCTTTTGCTCATCGTTTTTTACCTGCTCATCATCATGCCAGATTTTTATATCCGGATTTTGGGCCGGTTTCGCTATTTGTCCCGCTGGAATATTTATTCTTTCGCCTTCACCCTTTTTATCATCTTCTTTTTCTTCCTGATCTCTTTCATCATGTTCATTATCATCATTCTTTTTCCCGCCCCTATAATGTTTCAGGCCATTTTTATCCAACGCCCGTACATACCTGAAAAAACTCTTCGGGTCTATACCTGCCTGCTGCAGGGACCTGACCACAGACTTTTTCCTCAGCGTCTCCTTATCCAAGGCAATTCCTGCCTTTTGAGCTTTTTCGTAAACCAAATATTTATTTACCGTTAAACCGGCTTGCCTTGCCTTGATTTCTTGTTCCTTTGCTACATAAAATACCTCTATATCGTATGATTTCGCAGGCGCTGATAATCTGGCCGGGTCTACTTTGAAAAAGGACTTATTTAAGTCAACTACCGAAATCATAATAAGGTTCCGGTCAGTATTGAGATCCAGGTATCCCTGGTCAATAGCTTTATTTATAATGATGTTTACAGCATCGTAAAATTCTCTGTTTGTCAATTCCGTTCCCGCCAATAACAACTTGGCATCGTCATTGACTAAAGAAGCCTGCCGCACTCTGCCCTCCTTATCAACCAGCAGTTCAACGCTGGGATTAATATCCACCGCCACCATTGCCACAGGTTGAGCTGACGTATACATCCGCGAAACAAACAAGGAGGCCCCGATAAACAAAACCAGCCAAACTGCTGCCGCAAGGAACCTGGAAATAGGAAAGCCCCTTTTCAGCGGCCTGGCAGCAACAACCTTATCGGGAATGGGAATCCGTTCGCCCAAAGCAGGAATTGGGCTAGTCAGTGGCAGGTTACGAAATTTACCGTCTTCACACAATACAACCATTTGTTTATCTGTAATTTTCATGACTGTTCCGTACATTTTTCGTCACTCCCCTATTTCCGCAAATGAAATGGCATTTCGGATCCCCACAAACTCTTCGGAACCGAAAATTAAAATCAGGGCAATTAAATATTTACGGTTTCTCTCCAGAGTTTTGCGGCTCACCTCAACGTGCGGGAGCATTTCTTTAATCGGCAGCCGCTTATTTCTAAATAAGTGCTCCAGTAAAGCCGGGTAAGCAGAAAAACGTTTGGCAATCCGGATTAACTTAATTCTTGTATCCCGGTGGTCCGGACAGCATTCCTCAAGTTCAATTAAATCTATGCCGTATTCCTGCAGGGTTTTGTCAAACCTGTTCAATTCAGAGGCCAGTTCGGTAGCCGATTCGTCCAGCTTGTGGGCCGCAACGGCTGAGGCAACCTCTACCGCGGACAGCGCAAAATCAGCATTATCATCCAGGGACAGGCTTTCCATCTCTATTTTTTTTCTTTCCCTGCGAAACTCGTCTATCAACCGGCTGCGAATCAGCATAAAGGCATAGTTGTTAAAAGACTTGCCGTAGTGTTCATTATAGCGGTCAATAGCCTCGTTAAAAGCAATAAGACTGATGCTGGCCTCGTCATCATCCCACGTTATTTTTCTTTTGCATATATTGGATGCCGCCTGAAGAATAAAATTTTTATATTTGCTGATGAGCAGTTCGCGACTTTCCACATCTCCCTGTTGGGATTTTAGCAGTATATCCTTTACAGAATCATTCACCGGTGAATCACTTCCCCTGTGTATTACGTAGCCGGATAATCTTTTCTGAGGGTCTTGATGATATCAATTATTCGACATATTGGGCAATTTTCCCTTATCTTGCCAAAAAAAAGCCAAAAAAAAAGAACTTTTTAGAGTCCCTCGAGTTGGTTTTACTACAGCACTTTATTCCTTTTTTGTTTCATGCATTTTTTATCTTTTATTGTCGCGCTGAATATGATGAATAGTAGGAATTTGAAAGGGAGGTTTCTGCTTTGCGAATACATGTTGTCCGCCGCGGAGATACTTTGTATGCTCTGGCGCGAAACTACAGGGTAACCGTTGAGAGTATCATCAATACCAACGGACTACAGGATATTCCTTATCTTATTATCGGGCAGGCTCTGGTCATTCCGACCACTGAATTCATCTATGTAGTGCGGCCCGGTGATACCCTTTGGCTACTTAGCCGGAGATTCAACGTCCCAATAAACCGGATCGTTGAACTTAACCGGATTGTCAATCCAAATTTGATTTATCCCGGTATGAGGCTCAGAATCCCGGAAACAACCAAAACTTTTGGTACCATTGAAGTAAACGGATATATTGAACCTTCCAGTGCCGCCAGGGAAACCCGCACTATCGATGAAGTTGGCCGGTACCTGACCTACATAAGTCCCTTTAGCCATACAATCAATGAGGACGGGAGTCTGAACCCAATCAACGATTCCGTTATACTGACCGTGGCCGGGCAGTACAGGGTATCTCCACTGCTTGTTACTACCAATTTCAGGAATGGCAATTTTGACAGCAGCCTGGTCCACGGTTTATTCACCAGTGATAAGACGCAGGAAAACTATATTAAAAATGTCCTGGCGTTACTGAAAAATAAAGGTTATTACGGGCTGAATATTGATTTCGAACGGATTCCACCTGCAGACCGCCAGCTATATAATTCTTTCCTGGGAAAAGTTGTTGCCGCACTGCATGCAGAGAATTATCCTGTTTCCACAGCTCTGGCGCCAAAACCTTTTGACATCAAAACAGGTGAATGGCACGGCGCCCATGATTACAAGGCCCATGGAGAAATCGTCGACTTTGTGGTGTTAATGGCATATGAATGGGGCTGGGCAGGAGGACCACCTCTTGCCGTAGCGCCATTAAATGAAGTTAAGGCAGTATTGGACTATGCTGTTTCTGTAATACCGGCCAAAAAAATATTGCTGGGCGTCCCACTGTACGGATATAACTGGACCCTGCCGTATACGCCCGGCGGACCATGGGCGCCGAGAATCAGCCCCCACCAGGCTCTCAGACTGGCCGCCAGATACGGGGCGACTATACAATTTGATGAGGTTGCCCAATCACCATTCTTTAATTATAGGGATGAAAACGGTAATGAGCATGTAGTTTGGTTTGAAGATGCCAGGAGCGTGCAGGCAAAATACCGATTGGCCGCTGAATACGGGTTACGCGGCATAAGTTACTGGGTGCTGGGGCTGTATTTCCCGGAAAACTGGATTGTACTGGATAATATGTTTCAGATTGTGAAACATAGCTAAGCCAATATTTCCCGGTTTTTAAGGTAAAAAAAATACCCTTTGAGAAAGGGTATTTTGCTCATTATTATGGAGCGGAAGACGGGATTCGAACCCGCGACCCTCGCCTTGGCAAGGCGATGCTCTACCACTGAGCCACTTCCGCATATGGTGCTGCCGACAAAATATATATTAGCACTTTTAAAAAATAAAGTCAACCCTGAAAGCAATGAAATTTTTGGGTTGTTTTTTTTTCAGCCAATAAAATGGTGCCACGGGACGGAATCGAACCGCCG
This sequence comes from Thermincola ferriacetica, assembly GCF_001263415.1. Lineage (NCBI taxonomy): Bacteria > Bacillati > Bacillota > Clostridia > Eubacteriales > Thermincolaceae > Thermincola > Thermincola carboxydiphila. Next base: position 20,736 of record NZ_LGTE01000001.1, on the reverse strand, counting down.
ACACGAGGATTTTCAGTCCTCTGCTCTACCAACTGAGCTACCGTGGCACTTTTTAATGGCGGAGCAGACGGGACTCGAACCCGCGACCTCCGGCGTGACAGGCCGGCATCCTAGACCGACTAGACCACTGCTCCGCAAACTTATTATTAAATTTATGGTGGGCGATGACAGGATCGAACTGCCGACCCCCTGCTTGTAAGGCAGGTGCTCTCCCAGCTGAGCTAATCGCCCGAAGAATCACCGACAAAGATAAGTATACACAATGTCGGGTCAGAAGTCAAATGCAATTTTTGGCCTTTTAAAAATTTTTTAGGCTACATTATATCCCAAACCGGTAATAATCTCTGTTAATTTCGCCACATCAACCAGTCTGGTATCAAAACTGATTTTTAGCTGGTTAGCTTCTGCCAAATGTTCCAACCCGTTGATACCGGGCATATCGGCCAAAGCTTTTTCTATAGCGCTGACACAATGTCCGCAATTAACGCCCTGCACATGAATATGGTCTTCATGTTTTTTGGCATGGTTGGCACAACATTCACACATATCTCTGACCCCCTTTTCGGTTATAAGCTACCGTAACGAAAGGGCATAAGCAATTTACTTCCCTGTTTATATAGAGTAATTGATAAAGAGCACTTTGTCAATATTCTATTTCATATTTCGCGGTTTGGTGAAACCCAGAATAGCTTCCCGGATCAGTTTGGCTGCCAGTAACGATGTCCTCTCTGACTGGTCAAAAACCGGGGATACTTCTACAATATCAAAGCCAACTACATTTAAATCAGCCATCAGGTCAACGGCCTCTATGATTTCCTTGGAACTACAGCCGCCAGGTTCAGGTGTTCCGGTCCCCGGCGCAAAAGCCGGGTCAATCACATCAATATCCAGGGTTACATATACGGGCCTGTTGTGGAACTCTTCCATTGCCCCCTTGAGTGAGGCCACTACATCGTCCATGAAAAGGTTCGTGTTTTCCCTGGCATAAGCCAGCTCCTCCCTGGTACCGGAACGAATGCCAAATTGATAGAGGTTGTGTCCCCCAATCAATTCTGCCACCTTACGCATCACGGTGGCGTGGGACCAAACCTCACCCAGGTAATCGGCGCGCAAATCGGCATGGGCGTCAAAATGCAGTACCACTAAATCGGGGTATTTATTATAAACCTGTTTTACAATAGGATAGGATACCAGGTGTTCACCGCCTATCAAAATAGGGAACTTACCGTCTTTCAAAACACCTGCTACCACTTGTTCAATCCTGTCCAGGCTGCCCGGTACATTGCCGAAGGGAAGGTTGATGTCGCCCCAGTCAAAATAACTGTAATCAGCCAAATCCTTTGCACAGTAAAAGCTGAATTCCTCCAAACCGTAAGAGACATTGCGCACCGCCTGTGGCCCCATCCTAGTACCGGGCCGGAAACTGACGGTAAAATCCATAGGAATCCCGATTATCACCGTATTGGCCTCTTCATAGGTAGTGGCGCTGCCCATAAATCTTCCATAGTGCTCCACCAAGCCATGCATCCGTCTCACCGCCTATTTTAGCAAATCACTGACAAACCTGGGCAACTCAAAAGCTGCCCGGTGCAATCCCTTGGTATAATACCTGGTCTCAAAGGATAGCTCCTTATCCACAGCCGGGTTTAAGGGATCATATTTCTTGGAACCGAGGGTAAAAGACCAGAGACCGCTCGGGTAGGTTGGCACACTGGCCAGGTAAAGCCTGGCAATAGGAAATACATCGGCAATATCCTTAAACACCCGCGAAATCAGGCCGTTGTTAAAAAAGGGAGATTCCGTCTGCGCAACAAACAACCCGTCCTCTTTCAGGGCTTTGAATATAGACCGGTAAAACTCCTTGGCAAACAGCCCCACGGCCGGGCCAACGGGCTCCGTCGAATCCACCAGGATTACATCATAAGTATTGGGGTTGTCCTGAACATGCTTAATGCCATCGGCATATAAAACAGTTACTTTCTTATCCTTCAGACCGCAGCTGATTTCCGGCAGGTATTCCTGAGAAAGCTCCACTACCCGCCTGTCGATTTCGCACAGTACCGCTTCTTCCACCGAAGGGTGTTTGATTATCTCCCTGATGGTCCCACCGTCCCCTCCTCCGACGACCAATACTTTTTTGGGCTCGGGATGAGTCATCAAAGGTACATGGCTGATCATTTCATGGTAAACGAATTCGTCCTTGACAGTCGTCTGCACCATGCCATCGAGCACCAGCATGCGGCCAAACTGCAGGGTATCAATAATGGCCAAATCCTGAAACTCTGTTTTTTCCCGATGCAAGGTTTGCGAAGTTTTACAGGTTATCCCCACGTTTTCTGTCTGTTTTTCTGTATACCATAATTCCATCGAATTCAGCCTCCTTAATTATGTTAAGCATAAAAAAGGAGTTACCGTAATTCTGTAACTCCCCCGTCTACTTCCATCAAAGCAAATTAGTACCACATAGGAACAGCCGCCAGGGCGCAACCAATGTTAACTACAGTATGTTCAGCAGCAGCGATTTTTATTTCTTTCAGGGGCTTCTGACGAACTTCAAAAGCTTCTTTCACCATTTGTTCAATGGCTTTTTCAGCCTCCTCTTTAGTGCATTTACCGGAAAATTCCATAATCACGCCAAAATCGTCTTCGGATATACCGACACCTACGGCGGCCGCAATAGTTTCTCCCGGCACATCGCTCACGATTGAGCCGTAGGCTGTAGGAACCAGTGAACCGGGTGGGATAACTAAATCGGGATCGTATTCAGTATTTGGCGGTAAAATACTACTTACCCGGATAAGATTTATATTTCCGACCCTGGCCTTTAACAAGGCATTGTCAAAAGCAGTCAGTTTGGTTTTCCCTTCTGCGCCGGCTGCTGTAACAAAATATTTCTTTGGTGTTGGCAACATAGTATAAACCTCCTTATGTATAGTCCTCAAAAGAACATAAGAATATTATACCAAAAATCAAAAAAAAATAAATAAAAATTTTTTATCCGCTGTGATGGTGGAACAGTAGAATTTTTTTCAATTCTATACTAAAATCTGGCCCCCCGAAAAAGGATATCTGCTCATTTTTAGCAAAGTAAAAAGTGTATTTTACAAAGGAGGGATGTATATGAATGAAAATCCGGCAAAAAGAGTGATCCGGACCCAGGAAATAATCGGAAAGCAGGTAATTACCCTGCAAGGCGAGGACCTGGGTGCAGTGGCCCGGGTACTGGTAGACCCAGAAACAGCCATGGTAGCAGGGTTTACTTTAAACACCAAAGGCTGGTTCAAAGGCGAAAAAGCCTTTGCTTTTTCTTCTGTCAAGGCCATAGGGAATTATGCCATTACCCTTGAGAAAAAAGATTTGGTTGACAGTCTAAACAACTTGCCCTCTCTGGAAAAGTTGAGCAGCGATTTCAACATTTACAATACCAGGGTAATAACTCCCTCCGGCGAATTGCTGGGGACTGTAGAAGATTTCGGTTTTGACGCCGATTCCGGTAAAATCGAAAGCTTTCTGTTATCGGGCGGCGTAATCAGAAATCTTATGCAAGGTAAAGCCCTCATCCCCGTCTCAGCAATCACAAAAATAGGCCCTGATGTGATCATTGCGAAAAACAACGCCGGAGAATCCCTGCAAAAAGCCGATTCAGGAATTGTGGACAATATCGATAGTTGGAAAGAAAACTTGCAAGCATGGAAAGGCAATTTGGATAATCTCAAAGACGATGTGGAAAAGGGGTGGGAGGTAACCCTTTCTACCGCCAAAGAAGTCAGCAAAAAACTTGGAGAAAAAGTGCAAGAACTGAAGGAAGAAGGGACGGACAAATCCAGGGCGTTTTTCTCAAAAACCGCTTCAAAAACTACCACATTTTTGTCCGACAGTAAAAATGAACTGGTGAGTACCTATGAAGCATGGATGGAAAAACTACAGAATTTCAAAAACAGGAATAGACTTTCGACTGACGAATTATCCGCTCTTCTCTGGAAAAAGGTGGGGAAGGACATCCATGATAATAACGGCAACCTAATCATCGCCAAAGACGGCGAAGTAAGCCCCGAAGTTTTGGATAAGATCCAACAGGCCGGAAAAACCAAAGAACTGCTTTTGTCCATAGCCACCCGTGACGTAGCCGAAAAGCTGGAAACCCTGAGAAAAGACAGCGAGGAAATTTAATTCCTCGCTTCTTTGTCCAAATCCATGACAAACACCAGAATTTCAGCCACTACCCGGTATAACTCAGGCGGAATTTCTTCCCCCAACTGCAATACCCGCAAGGCATCGACCAGTACCGGATCTTCTTCAATAGGAATATTATATTCCTTTGCCAGCCGGACAATATTTTCCGCCACCAGCCCCTGACCCGTGGCCACCACCTGCGGCGCATCCTGTAAACCGGGCTTATATTCAAGGGCAACGGCTTTTTTTATGTGCCCGGAATTACCCCCGTTATTTTTTTCACTTGCACCCGCCATTTTTGTCCCCCTACACCCGCATGTCGATTTGATTAATCTTCAGCGGATCTTTATCGTTGCCAGTAAAGACTACACTTCGTTCCTTTTCTTGGGCTACTTCGGTAGAAAGAATTTTTGCCGTAAACCCTAGATCCTGTAAACGCTCTTTTAATAATCCAACTTTGGCATCAACGGTTTTTTTCACTTGTTCGTTTTCCACTATAAATCTGCCGGTTAATTCCCTCCCTGTTAACCTCACCCTGGCCCTGACCAGGCCCAGTTTAACCGTATTCAGGGAAACCGTTACCTGGCAGTTATTATAGTTGACCTTTCTTTTCGTCCCGTCTTTTTTAAATCTGATCAATACCTCATATGCCCCGGCAGGGTTATCAGGGTCAACCAAAGATTGCAGGAAAACAAAACTTTCCCGTCCTGTGTCAACTGTCCGGTTGACCTCCTGGTAGACACCAAACTTATCGACCAGGTCGGAAATCTTCGCTACCAGTTCCCTGGCCGCCTGGTGAGGTTCATCTTTCACGATGTCCAGGAACCGGTTTAAAAGGTCAGGCAGCTTGTCATTTTTGGTATCAGCAAAAATTTCCCTCCGGCGGTCCAAAAATTGATAAAGCTTTGTCATAAACTCTGTTTTGCTATGTATATCTCTGACCTGCACCAGTTTAATAAGCCGCGGCAGAATTTCTCTTGCCGGAAAAGCCTCGGTTTCCGCTTCCGAGCGGTTCGGTCCCTCCAAGACATTGCCTTTATGTACGTTTGTTTGTAATAACTGTTGTTCCGGCGCCGTTAGTTCCAGCGCCGCAACCGGTTTTTCCCGTGCACCGTTATACCTACCGACAGCGGGCTGCTCCGAACCATCCGGGGCGGCAATAATACTCCCTGATCCAAACAAATTCTGGGTTGCCGTATCTAACGCCCGGTCAGTTCCGCCCGCCAGATTTGCCCGGGCCAAAGCAATTTGCATAACTGTATTCCGGCCGCTTTCCCCGGGCTTTACAGTCAATTGGTTGAGCAGGTTAATGATCCTTTCAACGGTCTGCATTGCTTCGGGGTTCTTCAGTATTTCCGGGCCCGCGCTATCCTTTAAGGCTATCAGCATGTTTCTTAAATCAGCCAACTGCCTACCCAAACTATCAGGGCTATCGATAGAATTTTTTAAGGCCGACAAAATCTTATCTTCGATGGGCAAGCCCATTTTGTGCAGGAAAACCAACAGGTCCAAATCCTGTAAGGAGGCCTGTACTTTCTTGGCTCCCGCCAATACAGCCTCGACGTTTTCCCTGGTCACGGCCATACCCTGATGCAACATCGACAAAGCTATCTGTTTGGTATACGAAGATTCGGCGACGCCAGCCTTTTTCAAAAGCCTACCGATTAAATCATCGGCCTTCCAGTCGAGATTTTTCCCTTCCGCAAGAAGCTTCAGTTGAATTTTGCCATCCCGCTCGCCCTGGACCAGGCACTGCAACCTGGCCCCTGCCTTAACATTAGCTTCCAGCCGGGCCAAAAACAATTGACCCTGGTACCGGAGTAGCGCCTGATTTCCTGTCACCTGTTTCACAAATACATTAATAACATCTCCGGGCCTGAAGACTATTCCTGGTTCTCTGTCAACCGATTCGCCGAGATAGGATAATACTTGAAAGATTATTCCGTCCATAAGCTTCCCCCTTTGATTAAACATTCCAATGAGGTATTTTTTGGGGGTTGTACATCTCTTCTCCTTTTAAACACCTTAAATAATATATCAAGTCTTCTTCCTCCGGGTAAAATTGCCGCATTAAAGGGTCATCGTCGTGGAAGTGCTGCAGCGCCTGAATAACATCCTTTAAAATACGCTCGTGACCCGGTTCATATTCTATATTTGCCTCAACAAATATACCAAAGGCCCACCAACCAATATCAGCCGCAGAAATCTTCCTGGCCAGATATTTTTCAATACGGTCTATTACTTCGGTGCGGGTAAGACAAGCCAATGGGCCTCACCTCCCATGTTCAAATATTTAAATAAAACTTGGCAAAGTCCTGCTTTGGAAAAAATTATAACAAGCATATTTTAAAGGCGTTTAAGGGTAACGGAGCCCTAAAGCCTGGTCATAAGCTTTTTCCAACTCTTCGTATGTACGGGACCCTACAATGCCGTCAGGGACAAGGCCTCTAGCCCGCTGGAAGGCTATAACAGCGTTACGGGTGGTCGGCCCGAACTGGCCATCCAATTCTTCTTTATAATACCCTAAAGTCTGCAGCCGCTGTTGGACCTGAACTATGTCCGACCCGGGAGGAACCCCAATTTGCAGCAGACGTCCCGTAAATACCCTGCCGGTTATTTTGACAGGTGTTCCAATACCTACTATATCATATAACTTTATCACATCCTCGTTATACATTCTGATACAACCGTGGCTGGCCGCCGTTCCTATGGACGCCGGGTTGTCTGTGCCATGAATACCATATCCTCCCCAGGGAACGCTTATACGCATCCACCGAGCCCCGAAGGGCCCTCCCGGGTTCATAATTTTCTCAGTGATGACCCAGTCTCCAATAGGAGTGGGAGTACTTGGCTTGCCAACTGCAACGGGCCAAGTAGCCTGGTGAACCCCGTCTTTAAACAGGCTTAAACGGAATCTCTCTGTATCAATAAAAATTCTATACCCTTGTCCCGGCGCAGCGCTAACCGCCATGTCCGTTCCTAAAGCGCTCCAGGTATCCGGCCCGACCACACCGTCGGCCTTCAGCCCCCTTGATTTTTGAAAAGCCACCACTGCATTGGCCGTTGCCGGGTCAAAAACACCGTCAACACGGCCTTTGTAATATCCCAGGTCTACTAACCTTTCCTGAACTGCTTTGACATCAGGCCCCGACAAATAAGGAGTCATTAACCTTAAGAACCGACTACTAAACAGCAAAAGAAAACACCTCCTTCTTTCACCTATAATATGCAAGGAGGTGTTCAGGCGTGTTGAAAAAGCTCAGTTATAAGTTAAAGTTGCGCAACAGGGCAAAAAGCAGCCAACGCCACTCTTTCCTGCGCCTGTATTTTAACTGTTCTTTATATCCCTGAATTACTTGGTCAAAAATTCTCCTGGCCTTTTCTTTTTCCCCGGAAATCCTGTACAATTCCCCCGTTTCACAAAGGGTGTTTAATGAAGGGAACCAATCAACAGCTTTATCCAGCATCTGCAGGGCTTTTTCGTGGTTTCCCTCCCGCAGGTAACACTCAGCCAGCCTGGTATACGGCCTGCCATTAAACAAATGGAGGTCCAAGTACAAGGCTGTTTGCAGTTCTTTTTTGGCTGCTTCCAGCATGCCTGAGCGCAAATAGGCTTCTCCGAGGTAATAATGTATTTCCGGTTTCTCCCCTTTGGCCGGTAAATCAGTACGGTTGAAATGGGAGGGAACTTTATACTGTAAAGGTTTTAACTTAAACAGTTTGGAGCGGAAAGTAAAGAAAAAATTTATAAATTTTTTGTAATAGCGGTCAAGGAAATAATATACTATTGCCACACTTAGAAAAGAAACGGTCTCTTCAAGCAAAAAACAGCTTATACCAGACGCCCACCAATCGTCCATATCCATGCCCTCTTTTTAACATAGCTGCCCTTTTCGTTTTGTTTCTGTAGCAAAAAGTTTAAAAACCAAGTGAAAATTCTTCAATCCGTTCCTTATATATACTATGTTTAACTACATTTTACTACGAGTTGTCCAAGAAATTTGTCAAAACGTGTAAAACACAAAAAAACTTCTTTGGTGACACAAAGAAGTTTTATAATAAAATAAAGTTATTTTTTATTAATGGTCGGGATGACAGGATTTGAACCTGCGACCTCACGGTCCCGAACCGTGCGCTCTACCAAACTGAGCCACATCCCGATAAAACAACGGCAGAAACAAACTACGTAAGATATGATAACATAAAGGACTGCCCGTGTCAATTGCAACCGCTTCCAGATAAACAAAGTTATTTGTGCTATAATGATAATAACATAATTAAGCAGGAGACTAGCTATGAAAACGATAAAAATTAAGCCCGATAAGTATTACATCATCCATGCCGGCCAGGTTTGGGAAGGGGCCGGTAGCTCAGGTCTTTTACAAAACTGCACCGTAACAATTAAAAAGGGGCGGATCGAACAGGTCTCCACAGGCGGTTTAAAAACCGAAATTAACGATGCCCAGCATGATGCGCAGGTGATTCGCCTACCGGAAATTACACTGATGCCCGGTTTAATAGACTGCCATGTCCATTTGGCTTTCGATTCCCAAAACCTGCTGAAAACCATTGAAGAATGGACGACCAACCCAGCCGCTACGCGTTCCCGCATCAAACAATGGATGCAGGATTCCCTTTCCTCCGGCCTGGTAGCGCTGCGGGACGGAGGCGACCTGTATGGTTTTAGTCTTCAGACGAGAGAAGCGCAAAAAACAGGTCAACTTGAGGGGCCAAAAATACTATCGCCTGGCACAGCTCTTTATAAAAAAGGCAGGTATGGACATTTCCTGGGACCGGGAGTTGAAACCCTGGCTGATGCAAAAGATCAGATTGCAGCTTTGGCAGAGCAGAAAGTTGACCATATTAAAATTGTAGTTTCCGGCCTGGTCAGCTTTAAAGAATATGGCCTGGTAGGCAAGACCCAGTTTACCGCCGAGGAACTGCGTGCTATCGTGGATACAGCGCACCGGTACGGCCTCCCGGTGATGGCCCATGCCAGCTCCGATGAGGCAGTGTCAACAGCCATATCAGCCGGGGTAGATTCGGTAGAACACGGCTATTTTGTCAAAGATGATACACTAAAACAAATGGCCGAATCCCAAACCGCTTGGCTCCCTACCGTCGCGCCCCTGGGCAATCTTTTAACGGCAGGTCATATACCTTATCCCGGGGCCAACCTGGATGTTATCCGGCGTTCTTACGAAGGGCAACTGGAAGCCATTAACAAAGCTGTCAATTATGGCGTTCTTTTAGGCATAGGGACAGACGCGGGAGCGAACCAGGTCTACCATGGAAAATCATATCTTGATGAATTGAAATATTACCAAAAAGCAGGGTTATCCAACGAGGAGATCCTATTCGCCGCCACCTCTGCTTCCGCGAAGATCGTTGGTATGCATGAGGCGGGCCATCTGAAACCGGGAAAATTACCTTTATTTATAGGCGTTCGCGGCAACCCCTTGCAAAACTTGAACCAATTAAAAAATATCGAATTTATAGCGTATATATAAGGGGTTACGGGCGGTTTTGAGTAGCTCGGCCTTCTTCCTCAAGCAATTCAAGGAACAATTGTACAAGGGCAGGGTCGTACTGACATCCACTTTGTTTTTTCAGTTCCTCCACAGCCCACTCGAAAGTACGCGCCTTCCGGTAAGGACGGTTGGAGGTCATGGCGTCAAACCCGTCGGCAATAGCCAGAATCCTGGAACCTAACGGGATCTGTTCCCCTTTTAACCCTTCGGGATATCCTTTGCCATTAAACCATTCATGATGATAATAGATAATGTCCCTTATTTCCCGGAAACCTTTTATCGGCGAAAGGAGGTTGGCCCCGACAACCGGGTGCAGCTTAACAGTTTCCATTTCGTGCTCAGCCAACCAACCAGGCTTATTTAACACTTCCGGTTTGACATGAATTTTTCCCATGTCATGTAAATAACCGGCCAGTTTTAACTTAGAAACAGTTTCCTTACTTAAACCAAGCTTTTCCGCCATTAATGTGACATATCTGGCTACCTGCCGGCAATGTTCCCAGGTATAGCGGTCCCGCGAATCAAGCATTTGGATTAATAATTTTATGGTATCCAGCAAAGCCTTTTCTGAGGGGGTAAGCTGAGCCTCCAGCTCTTCAAACTCCGCCAAATAAGAACTCGTTTTGGCTTTCGTTGTCCTTTTAGTCAGGTACATGGCTTTATCTGCCACATCAATCAGTTCCTTGCTGTTGGAAGCGTCAAAGGGATAGGTGGCTATTCCCACCGAGGCCGTTACGTAAAAGACATTCACCGTTTCGGGGTCACTAAAAGGTTCGTTGGCGATATGCTTACTGATTCGTTCAGCTATCCGCGCAGCCTTTTTGGGGCCCGCATTAACCAAAATGACGGCAAATTCGTCTCCCCCGTAACGGGCAATAATATCATCGGACCGTACATTTTCCCTTAAGATTTGGGCCGTAGTCTTTAGTATCAGGTCGCCAACTGTGTGTCCGTATTTGTCGTTATAATACTTAAAATCGTCCAGGTCAACCATAATTAAAGATAATGGATCGCCCTTTTCCTCAGCTTTTACCAGTAGGCGTTCCAGGGTTGTCAGGAAATAGGTATGGTCATACATTCCTGTGAGCCCGTCGGTACAGGCCAATAGTTCTGTCCTCTCGTAAAGGTCGGCGTTTACCACCGCAATACCGATTTGGTTAGCCAAAGTGTGCAGGAATTCAAGGTCCTTGTCATCATAAAAATTTTCCTGTTTGCTATAAACGGCAATAATCCCTATTTTCTGTTTTTTTACGATGATGGGCGAAATGATGGCTGATTCGGCCCCAATATACTCTCTTAACAAAGGACAAAGATGAGGAAAGACAGATACATTTTTAATCAGCAGTTTCTTCTCCTGCTTCAGGGCCTGATATGCAAGAGTATTTTTTAAGTCAAAATCCTTGGGCAGCTCAGCAAGACCAAAATAACTTACTGTTTTAACAGTATCATTTTCCTGGTCATAAAGGAATAATATGCAGCCTTCAGCCTTCATCAGCCGGGCAACCATCTGCACTGCTTTATTGATGACAAACCCGAGCTTCAGGGAGGAGTTCAATAAATTGCCGAGTTCATGCACAATACTTAGCTCTTTATAGAGTTCCTGGTTCTTTTGGGCCGTTTCGGAAAGTTCCCGGCATAATTCCATGTTTTTCTGTGCTATCTGGGCAGCTTCGTTTAATTCATCCCCAAAGACCAGGCCCGATAAAGACATGTTGAAAAAGGACGCCACCCCTTCACCTGTCAGGCCGATCTCACCGTTGGAGCAGAATCCCGTAAAACAAAAAGGTTTATTGATGCTTTTGTAAATCTTCCGAATGGCCAACGGGATGAGTTCCCGCAAGGAATTGACCCTGTGTACCGATGAAAAAACCAAACCTGCCTTTGGGTTCATAATTTTACCGCGCAGGACAGCTTTACGAAGAAAGTCTTCCGCTGACTGGAGCAGCATTTCCGATGAAGGTTCCATTATATGCAGCACTGTACCTTCCTCTATAGTTGACAAGCACCTGATTCCGTGTTCCGGTGTTATCGCCATTCCCGGAACCAGGTAATAATATCCTGTAAAATCTTTTAAACCAAAGGGATAATTAAACAGGTAACTATCAACACTTCTTGTTAGTTCACCAAAATCAATACCCAAACAATCAGCAAAATAATCTGCTGCCGGCCGGCCATTTAATTCCAAAAGCTCCTGCCCGTTGCTTTTGGTAACAATCAGTTTCATTTCTTTAGGTAAATAATGGTGGACCGTAGCGATACCAAATTTCAGGTGTGTCTTTACGAAAACACCCACTATACAGTCTGTATATACCTTACCGTTACAGAAAAGGTAAGAGTTTTCCCACCCGGACTCAGCGCTTGCACACCCCCCTGCAATAGGGAGAGAACTCATAGTCCGCTTGCGGATGAGGTCAATAATTTCCTTGCCGTAAAAAGGCTTCCCTTGTTCCGGCCCCGGCATAAAAAACAGGGCAAAGGGCTTTTTGGTGAACTCGTTGAGGTCTGCATCCCCGCATATTTCATTGTAACTATTGAAGAATTCTGCTGCCTGAGCGCTGTTAATCATTTCACAGACAGCGGTAGTATAATCTGCCGACACTCTTTTTCCTAAACCCACTTTAATTTCCAGATGAGGAGAGGCCAACATGATTACAGTTACAGTGCCGCCAATTAGTTTGCCGCAGTATTCTCCGGCAGAAGAACAACCTACCATGGGCACATTGCCTGTAATATTCTGCACTCCCGCCAAAGCTCGCTCAAGTTCATGCCTGACAGAAGCAAAAACCACCACAAGGGTGGGTTTAAATTTGGTTATTTGGTTAACGGCTTTATCCGCTGCTTCCCTTCCGGCCTGATAGGAATCCCGCGAATTTGAGCTTGCACAGGCATATTCCAGATATTCAGCCATTAGCCTCACCTGATTTCCAAGTCTCACAGCATATGGAAAATATTTAATAGTTTTTTTCGCCGTTAAGCCAAAAAACTCCTTCTTAATGTTCAAAAATTTTTACTAAATGTTAAATATATTGTAATTTATTTCATTTCATCGACATAGTTCCGCAGGTCAACCAGGTGCAGTTTCTCTTCCTCTAGTAGTCTGCTGAGAACTTCTTTCACCTTAGGCGACCGGCTCTTGTTATACATTTCCTGGTAAAAAAGAATTGCGTCCTTTTCTGCCTGGATACCTACATGCAAAGCTTCTGCAGGAGTTTTAATCTGCTGTAAAACCGCTTCCTCCCTACCCTCAGGGAATACGGTAGAATGAATTATCGCCTTCAGGTATTCGACGGTTTTTACATCTTCCAGAGAACTTTCAGGTTCAAGAGAAGCAAAAAGCTGCCTAAATGTCCGGGCATGTTCCTTTTCTTCCTCAGCCAGTTTGTAAAATGCCAGCTTCACTTCTTCCCGATTAAACATTTCGGCAACTCCCGTGTAAAACCTTACTCCCCTTTCCTCAATATCAATCGCCATCTGGGCAATTTCTTTTTCTGTCAAAGTCTCTGTATTCACGTGTAAACTCCTCCAGTTAAGTGAAAAATGGTGGTGTGATTTTTAGTTTGCATCATTAAGCCTGTTTTTTATTCCTTAACAAAAATGTATAAAATCGACGGTTCGTTTAAAAACTAATATAAAGCCAATAAAAACCCGGGGGGAAACACATTGATGAAAGAGGACAATAAGCTGGTCTCGGAATGGGAAAAAATGGGGGCATCTACAGGCGCAATGTTGGGCCGCTTAATCGGATTAGCGGCAGAAACAGGGCTGCGTGCCCTGGACCAAATTGTTCTGACCCCCTTGGCTAAAACAAGAGATGAAGTTAATAAAGCAGCAGTTAAAAGCGGCTTGAGAACAGAACATGCCAGATCCGGAGCATGGTCGGAAATGGGCAGACAATACGGCGAAAAAATGGGTAATGCTATCGGCATTACCATGGATTCCGCTATCGAAGCCACTAAAACAAATGTGGTACGCCCTTTGGAGGAAACAGTAAATACAGCAACACAGGCTGACGAGCAGGAAAACAAAAAATAAACCGATAAGCCGGATGCTGGCGTTCATTCCTGCACCCGGCTTTTCGCTTTAAACCAATGGCAATCATTGCAGTTAACTTTATTCGGCCATCCGCCCTTTTGGGCATCTTCTTTGTTCAGGTTATGGCACACAAAACAATTTCCCGTTCCTTTATTTTTAGCCTCAGTACCGTGCCGGGCCATAAAACCCTCCTGCCGGTGGCTGGGCGGTTTTTTCGTTGTATGGCAGTTCATGCAGAAGGTATTAATTCTTATATAACCAAAAACCGTAGTCTGCAGCAAATCCACTTCTTTTTTCATGGTGTATACGTGACAAAGGTTGCAGGGTTTAAAGTCCTGCCGCGCCTGCTCACCATGCTTCGTCATCCAGTTGGCGGGCTTATGCGAATCAGGAATCGGCATACTGGAATGACAAACGGAACAGGTCGTCTCGACATTTCTTTTACCGTGGCAGTCCAAGCATATATCCATTTTGGGTGTAGTATACTTGTAATCCATTTGTTCCCTTGCTACATCCGGTGTCCATTCAGAAACGGTAAGCTTCCGGGTCATACCCCTTTCCATAATCCTACCGTGGGCCACTCCTTTATGGCAGGTAACGCAGGAAATTCCCTTTTCTTCATGTTTTTGGTGCGGAATTATAGTATCAGACGAAGCAGAAACAATCCTGTTGCTGGAATGACACTGTTTGCATACTTCATCAGGTATTTTATCGGCAACAACTGTTTGGGGCATATCCGTGGCCCGGTAAAAAAGAAACTCCTTGACCATTCTGGTCTGGTATTTCAACAGGTGAGCAAAACCAGGTTGTTTATGGCAGTCCCGGCATTGAAACTGGGCATGGTTGGACTCCCGCCAGGTAGCATATTCCGGAACCATGGCGTGGCAGCGAGCGCAAGCCTCAGCCTCATTGCCCACACTAACAGGAACAATAACGTATAGGTTAATCCCCAAAAAAATAAAAAACAGGCCAGCCAAGAACAAGACCAGGAACAACTTTCCCTTGTTCAGCCCCCGTTTCTTTCCATTATCTGTTGCAGGGACAGGAATTTGTACCATTGCTACCAACCCTTGCTTGTCATAATTAGATATATGCTGCTTCCTGTCCCCATTATATCATTCGCTCAATACCGCGTCATGTTCCATAGAGCATGTACTTTTTACCCTTGACAGCAACCGGGATTAAACTGCAGAACCGTTGGCCCGGTTAATGAGATAACCCGGGAATAAAGGTATAGAGGTAAGGCGAACTGTCAGCAATATAGTAGGCCTGCCGAATGGGATCGAATCCTTCCACCTGCCACGTATACCAATTGTTCAAACGTTCGCAAAAAGCCCCTAAATCACCGGAATCTTCCCTGATTGTCTGGCCTTCCTCAACTTCATTTTCGGTAAACAATATGGAAAATTCCTCCACCTTGTCAAAATTTAAAATATCATGTACCAGATTGAAAAAAGTGCTCCTTTCACCCAGCTTTGACCTAATCCTGATATCATGGTCAATATCACAAGCACAATGGGGTTCCTGCAAATCGTGTATTTCAAAAAACCGGTAATCGGGGAAACGGGCTTTTACCAATAAAGCGACTTTTTCCACTAAAGCCGGTAAACCTACGCCGCAGCCATAACCGTAATTAAGAGCCATTCTTTTTATGGAATTTTCCACTTCGGCAGCATTTGCTGCAGGTTCCGGCTTAACGCAGAATACTATGGAAATGCACACCTAATTTCCCTCCTAAGAACCAAAAACTATAATAATTTTGGTAATCCTCAATCTGTACAAACCGTAAGTCATCAACTGCATAAAAAAGTATAAAACAATTCCATAATAAAGACAAGAAACTAAAAGTTTTGTTTTTCTGATATGACTGAGCCCTTACTTTTAAGGGCTTTTATTCTTGGTTAAACGGTCGGGTGAACGGTTGAAATATTGATCCCTTTTTCCTGTTTCCGTTGGACTATCGAATTCGACCGTTCCCCTAGAGAGTGTGTCAATTCAAGGATTATTGCGTGCATTATCCCAACCCTGGTGGTAGTATGAAACTACAAGAAGCCGACAATCTTGATTTTCAATTTCCGAGAAAGGAGCTGGTAAAACGTACACACAAAGATATAACTGTTTTACGGATTTATTCTTCTTGTTCTATGATTACAAAAAATACGAATTAAAGGGGTGTTAAATATGACTGCTAATTCTAACAAGGGTTGGATTGTTACCCTTGCCGGTACAGGTATTAACCTGGCTTTGGGTGTTCTATATGCCTGGAGCGTTATTGCCAAACAATTAACGAAATCCTGGGGCTGGAGCGCATCAGACGCTTCCCTGCCATACGCTGTCGCCTGTGGTGTGTTTGCAGTCGTCATGGTTTTTGCCGGCCGGGCTCAGGATAAAGTTGGCCCGCGAATAGTTGCTGCATTAGGTGGCGCTTTAACAGGTATAGGCATGATTTTATCCAGTTTCGCAACGCAGAACAGCTTGTGGCTGATGGTTATAGGTTTTGGTGTGCTGGCCGGTACGGGAATCGGGCTCGGTTATGCCTCCGCTACACCGCCGGCAGTAAAATGGTTCCCACCGGCCAAGAAAGGTATGATTACAGGTATTGTTGTCAGTGGTTTCGGTTTGGCTTCCGTGTATATAGCACCCGTTACCAACAAACTGTTGGCCACCGTCGGTATTAACAAAACCTTTTTGACTCTGGGTATTGCCTTTTTCATCGTAACCGTACTCCTGGCCCAACTCCTGCAAGACCCGCCGGCCGGGTATGTTCCGGCAGGGATGCCGGCCCCATCGGCAACCGCCAAGACTGCTACCTCGAGGAAACACGATTACGACTGGCACGAGATGGTAAAAACTCCGCAGTTCTATCTGTTATGGTTAATGTATGCTTTTGCTTCCTTTGCCGGCTTGATGATTATCGGTCATCTGGCTAAAATCGCGGCCGCCCGGAATATTGATGTCGGATTTATCCTCGTTGCCGTATTGGCTATCGGCAACGCCAGCGGCCGTATTATTGCCGGTATGGTATCTGATAAGCTGGGCCGAACCCGAACCATGCTGCTGGTCTTCCTGTCCCAGGCTGCAGTCATGCTGCTCTTTGCTAAATTAAATACCATGGCGCTGTTAATTGCCGGAGCTGCCGCCGTTGGATTCAACTACGGCGCCAACTTATCCCTCTTCCCATCCACTACTGCCGATTTCTTCGGTACCAAGAACCTCGGCGTTAACTACGGACTGGTATTTACTGCCTGGGGCGTCGGTGGTGTGTTCGGTTCCATGGTGGCCGGGAAAATCGTTGACATAACAGGAACTTACAACATGGCCTTTATCGTGGCAGCCGTGCTGTGCGTAATGGCCGCAATACTCTCCTTCCTGACTAAAGCCCCTGCCCCTATCGTGGTAAACAATCCGAACTTCGCCAGCCTGCAGAATGAGAGTAAATAATCGTTTCCGGGGGCTGTCTTTTACGACAGCCCCCGATACATGTGCCCCGGATAGTTTATCAATAGGTAAGAAAGTGAGGAAAACATTGATGAACTATCTACCCCTGTATACGGTACCCCTGGTACCGTCCACAGTTACAATCTCACCTTCTTTAAGGATCTGGGTAGCGTTGCCTACACCCATCACTGCCGGAATACCGTATTCCCTGGCAATTATGGCAGCATGGGAAGCCGCTCCCCCTGAATCAACCACCAAACCGGCAATTACGGAAAACAGCGGCGTCCACGCAGGATTAGTATAGGGCGCAACTAAGACATCCCCTGGCTTGACCCTACCAAAATCTTTGGGGTCATCAATAATTCTTGCCGGGCCGGTAACGACCCCGGCGCTGGAGGCTACCCCACGCAAAGTGTCGCGCGTACTGTCTTCGACCATATTCCGGCATTTCCAGCGATGAAGACGTTTCTCCTGCTCAATCTTTCTTTTTTCAATCTTTTTATAAATCGACCTGGTATCTATTTCCTCTATACCATAGAAAATGGTGTTAACCAGTTCTTTAATTTCGAAATAGGTTAAATAGAAAATATCCCTTTTATCTTTTAATATACCCCGCACCACTAAACGTTCTCCGAGGGCCAGGTACAATATCCTGAAAACATGCATTCCCTTGGTAATGTGATAGTGGCTGTTCTCACGAAAAACAGCGAAATTCCGGCTGTGTTCAACCAGCCTGGCCACAAACTTTGGCATGCCGAGAAAACCGGCCAGACCCCGCGATAGCCTGCCGTAAACTTTTTCTTCCGCTGATTTAACCCGCTCCTCAAGGTTTTTCCGCCTGCGGTCGCTGCCGCCCACTAATTCGGCTGTAATACCCCTGATTATTCCTAACACTACTACCGGTGTATCCTGCCAGGTAGGGGAAGCAATACCGCCCAGGCCCATATCCGTTTCCCTTTCTCCGTATTCTTTGATAAACTTTTCGAATTCCTCCAGGAAAGCAGGACCTCCTTCCACGTGGGGCAGCAATTTCATAGCCTCTGCCAGGTTCGTTTCCATGAGCGTTTTGACTACAGCCGGTCTTGCCCGGGCAAACTCCGCCAGTTTATGCAGCTTTTCATTGATGTCCAGGGTAATGCACGGAATACCTGCCAGCAGGTTTTCCTTGATTTTCTGGGCTTCCCTGCCAAAATAGAACCGCAATATCCAATCCAGTACATTGCTGGGTATGCGGTTCCACATGAAATAATGGTACCTCATGACAATAAAGAAGTGCAAATGATTAAATGCCTCGGTCAGATAATCTATAATTATCTCCAACGGTAAACCGGAAATATCCCGGTTTTGCAGTCTTTCCAGCATTTCCAGCAGGTAAACCTGTTCTTTGGCCCATTCCGCCGCCGGATTCGTTTTCAGTATTTTAAACAGGCGCAGATAGCTGACCATACGTGTAATACCAGGCCTTATTTTAGGAGCAATAAAAAACTCGGGAAAAATACCCTGGTCAATTTTCTTCCAGTCTATATAGTCGATCTTATACCCGTGATTTTCCATAGCCTCAAAAAGGGCCATCATTAAAACCTTGACCACAACTCCGTCAATAGGGTGAACCGGGTTGGGGAAACGTTCCTCCACCCATTTCATAACTTCCCGCTGCATATAACCTAGTTTTTTCAGATTGATTTCCGGAAACACAAGAACTTCATCACCGAGGGTGGTAATGGAGCGGGTCTGCAAAAAGTAAAACTTGCCCTCATGAAAAGCCCATTCCACATCCTGGTAATCTTCGTAAAACCGTTCAATTTTTATCCCGTTTAAGGCCAATTCCCGGATATCAAAATCAGTCAATAACTGGATACCGGAAGGATTGTTGATAGTTTTGGACTTGATGTTACAGCTCACATCATTCTTTTCCACCACATAACTGTCACCCGTTACGGTTCCCGATACCAGGGCTTCGCCAAGGCCGGAAGCCGCTTCAATAAGAATTTCGTTTCTTATATTAGTTACCGGGTTAGCGGTAAACATGACACCCGCAACCTGGGCCGGGATCATTTCCTGTACTATCACAGCCATCCAGACCTCTGCATGGTTAAAACCTTTTTGGGTACGGTAGTGGATAGCCCTGGGCGTCCACAATGAAGCCCAGCATTTTTTTACCGCCTCCAGTACTTCTGGAAGACCTTTAACGTTAAGGAAGGTTTCCTGCTGACCGGCAAAGGAGGCATCGCTCAAATCTTCCGCTGTGGCCGACGAACGGACAGCCACTTTGAAATTATCTTTTCCGTGGGCAAGTTGGTAATAGGCTTTACTAAAGGCCTCTTCTATCTCGGGGAGCAATTTCAGGTTATCGAATAACCGCGCTATTCGCTCGCTGGCTTCATTAAGTCTATCCATGTTAAAAATATCGCAGTTATCCAGTATTTGCAGTAATTCCCTCTGCAGGCCCGTAGTTTCCATCTGTTTGCGATAAGCCAGCGAAGTTAATATAAATCCCGGTGGCACCCTTAATCCCCGGGCCAGGTCGCCCAGGTTGGCCCCCTTCCCGCCCACCAACGGCAGGTGTTCCTTTCGCGCCTCCAGTATGTCCATTACCAACTGCTCCATCCCATTCGCCTCCCCAGCGCTTACTTTTTATTCTACAGCCTGCAGGTACCGTGGTCACCTTTTTATTTTATCCCTTGCCTCCCACCGGTGTCAAACTTTTTCACGGCCAGAGTACAAAGCTCCTTCTTCCGTCGTCCTCCATCTGCCGCTGCACCAACGCCCTCGGGAAGCCGCTGTGCCGGTGAAACAACCGTTGTTTTGTGGATGCCGCTGTGAAACAACCGTTGCTCCGAGGCTACGGACGGAAACGATTTACCACAGAGAAGTCATTACTTGAAATGTTTTTTGGGGTTGCTCTGTGGTCCAGAAAATACCACAGAGAGCTCAGAGAACACAGAGAAAACACAGAGAAAAAATTGAACGAAAAAACCATTAAGAAACTAATCAAAATTTCATTGTTAGATAAGCTATATACCTTGCTTTTACCATTAATTCTCCGTATCCTCTGTGGATTCTGCGGTTTATATAATTACGTCCTCGGGATTGATGCGTCCGTGCCGGAAACAGTGATTTCAAGCCCTCACTGTCGTTAACACTGTCTACCCGCCCTCCGCCAAGTCGCAACTTATTGTTTCACCGGACAGCGGCTAGAGTGCTTCAGAAAAAATGTTTTACCGGGCAGCAGCTTTGTGTTTGAGAGAGAGTGGTCCACCGGGGCAGCGGCTCCTGCTTCTCTTTCTCCTCTTACTGCGGAAGGGTAGGCAGGGTTCTCCGCCTACCGTTTGGGAGCGACTGCGCCCGCAAAACCGCTGCCGGGCAGGCAGAGGAGTTCCCGCATGTTTGAAGATGGCGAAGGCCGCCGGGAAGCCCGGCGCTCAACGCAGGTTGAGTGACCGGACGGGAGGCGGCCCGGCTTTTAAGAAATGCTATATGAGCCATCGAGTTCGGGAACGCTGCCTGAACGGCAAGGGTTTGCAGCACCAAGCTCCCAGGTAGCGGAGACACCCTCCTACCC